>CBFHPA010000013.1:0-47110 GCA_965657565.1 Oceaniferula sp. | reverse complement strand
ATCATACCTTTGCCTGATTCAGCAGACGAGGCAGCAATACAAGGTTTACCGTTCCGATTGATGAACATCAATGTGCTTTCGAGCAATCAGCGCTGTAACGATGTAGAAGGGTATTTACGAGAGATGGATGCTGATTTTGTTTTTGTTTTAGAGGTGAGCCCTCAATGGCAGCAGTCTTTGGAGGCCTTGCGAGATCTCTATCCGCATCAAAAAAATGAGATTCAAGTGGGTAATTTTGGCATATCTTTACTAAGCAAAAAGCCATTCCAGAAAGTCGTGGTATCAGAGTACACGCCCTCGATTGCGTCGATTGAGGCCGTGGTTGCAATAGAAGGGGGGAGAGTGCGGTTGATAGGGACTCACCCTTACCCGCCGATTAATGGCAAGGTAAGTCGCCTGCGCAATCATCATATGCAAAAGTTGGCTGAAAGAATAGCGGTGGTCTCAACTGAGACCGAGACGATTGTAGCAGGTGACTTCAACATGACGCCATGGTCGCCACACTTCAGAGATTTTCTTGCTATCGCACAGTTAGTGGACAGCGCAAAAGGTAGGGGGGTAAAGCCAACGTGGTATGCCCTGCCATCGTTTTGTTTTGGCGTTCCGATCGATCACATCTGCTTTAGCAGCGGGGTTAATATTGATGAGCGAGGGGTAGGGCCTGATCTTGGTTCTGACCATCGTCCTGTTTGGGTTGATTTCAGGATAGAGAATTAAGTCCAATTATAGCGCTTGGCTTAGGGGTGAGAATAAGGTATTGATATCTAACTTAAATTAATAATCAAAGAATATGATTTGCTTTCGGTCGGCTACCTACTTGTTGTGTGTTATCTTATGCATTGCTGAATCAAGCCATGCCGACGAAAAGCGTGTAAACAACTCTATTGCTTATTATTTAGACTCTCGCGATTATAATACATTATCGGTTAACACATCTGCTAGGCTTCCCTGGGATTTTCAATTATGGGGATTCACAGATTTTAACGGTGATCAAAATAATGGAAGTAGATATGAGCTACAGCGATTCTTCATGGAATACCGGTTATTGCATGAAATTCCTGAGGAGTGGATTTTTGGACTAAAAGGTATAGGATTGCTAACCGAATTCAATAATCTGAATGGTTCTGATAATGATCTTTTTCGCTTTGGTCCCTACATCTCACGGAAAATAAATCTTCCCTGGGGGGAGGTAGCGAACTTGCAATTGAGGATCTACCCATACCAAACAGAAAATGATAACCGCCAGTTGAGTCTCAGTTATTTGATCCCTTTTTCGGAAAAGTGGTCGTTGTCTGGATTTGCAGACATCAACGTGATTGATGGGGGCTCAGATCGCTGGGTGATAGAGCCTCAACTTAATTACAAGCTCAATGAAAGCATGAATCTTCTTCTAGAATACCGATACAATGGTTTTGAATCCGCAAACCCGGATCTCAAAGGAAGCGGTGTTGCGCTTGGTATGAGTATTAAATTTTAGATTTTTATGAATAGCGAAGCCAATGTAGTTGCCCGACCTCGTCGCTTTTCTCACTACCTCTTGCTGACGCTCTTGTTTTGCCTGCTCGGGGTCGTTGGTAACCACTTACGTATCCCCTTATTTTTTGGGGTCGATTTTATCTTTGGATCGGTAGCAGCTCTCTGTGCTTTGGCTTATCTCGGGCCTGTGTCTGCTCTGTTGGTAGCTTTTTCTGCTGGTGCGTATACGTATTACTTATGGGGTCACCCATACGCGGCAATCGTCTTTGTTGCCGAAGTGGTTTTTGTTTATTTAGTGCGCAAAAAAACAAAGCATATAGCTTTGGCGGATGCTCTTTTTTGGATTCTTGTTGGAATACCTATGGTTATTCTCTTATATCGCGGGGCGCTTGAATTACCCTACACGGTGAGCATCATGATAGCGCTCAAGCAGACCGTTAATGGGGTATTGAATGCTGCTATTGCAGCATCTGTTCTCACTGTTGGGTGCCGAATCATACGCGCCGCACCTGGGGTTTCACTGGCCGGCACTTTGTTTAATTGTCTATTGGTATCTATTCTGGTGCCGGGCATTTTGCTGATTGCGATGGAAACCAGACGTTCCAAGGTCGATTCTGAAAGGGCTATCGCGGACTCGATTGGCCTCGTAGCAAAGTTTGTTGATTATGCTGCCAAGCAATTGGCGGATGATGATACATTGTCCTCTAAGCCAGTATCAAAACTTGATCAGTTAGATCTTGTTGGCTACTTGGGAATGAGTGATATGCTTGGTATGGCGTTGATTGGTTATGATGGTCGCGTTCTTGCCAAAGTGGGAGAGGTGCATACCAGTGGCGAGGGGCAGCGCATACAAACCTCAGACGGCGTTGATGTCTGGTTGCCTCCTCGTAACGGAATGCCATTGATGGTTTGGTGGAATAAAGCATGCTACATTCATAAAAAAAATCTGCATGGCAGTGGTATTGTGACCTCCATTGTCGTCGAGCACAGCGCTGCACCAGTGGTGGCAAATTTACATCAGCGTAACCTGCGGGCTTTCATGATTCTTTTTGCACTAACGGCATTTGCCATTGTTGTGGCTATACTATTGAGCAGGGAGTTCGCCACGCCACTGCTGCAGCTTGGTAGCGTCAGTCGCAGACTAGCCAAAGATATTGAAAACGGGAAAGCCATTGATGTCCCGCAGAGTGATTTTCACGAGGTCAAAACCCTTGCCATCTCATTTGACAAGATGGCTTGTGCGCTGGGTGAAAACTTTCAAATGGTAAAAGATCGAACTGAGCAGTTAGAGAAGCTCTCGAGCCAATTAGCCAAATATTTGTCACCTCAAATCTACGAGTCGATTTTTAGCGGTAAACAGCAAGCCGAGATTAAAACGGAGCGCAAGAAACTGACAGTTTGCTTCACAGATCTCACCGGGTTCACCGATATATCAACCGATATGCAGCCGGAGGATTTAACTTATTTGCTCAACTCCTATTTCTCGGAGATGTCAGATATTGCCATCAGACATGGTGCAACCATCGACAAGTTTATTGGAGACGCCATGGTCATCTTTTTCGGTGATCCAGATAGTAAGGGTGTCACGGAGGATGCTCGGTCTTGTGTACATATGGCTGTGGAAATGCAAACCAGGATGCAGCATTTGGCCGATCAATGGCGATCAGAGGGTTTGGAGAACGCCCTGCAAATTAGAATTGGGATTAATACTGGCTTCTGCAATGTGGGTAACTTCGGTTCAGATCAGCGTATGGATTACACCATTATCGGTGCAGAGGTAAACCTAGCTGCACGTCTCGAGGCGCTAGCCGAGCCGGGTACCATATTGATGTCTGGCGAGACTTACCACCTCGTTGAGGATTTTGTCGATGCCGAGGAGCTCGAAGTGGCACATATGAAAGGAATCAAGCGCGAGGTGAGGGGCTTTGCCATCAAGCATTTCGAAGAGGTGGAAGTAGCCGAGCAGCGTTCTTATCGCCATGAGGACAAGGGGATGCTGGTTTATGTGAATCCCGATGAGCTAACTGCTGATAAAAAAGCAATGGCCAGAAAGCATCTCCGAGATGCTCTCAGTAGGCTTGATGCAGGCGATGAGTCAGGATCCGAGGATTAGTAAAATCCTGCTTATGGAGTTTGAGCAGCTTTTTCTCTTCTTTGGCTAGGGGTTGGCTTGGATTTCGTTGTCTTGTGTCTGTGCATTCTGAACATGCGGTAGTGGACTGGGGCTATTGCGAATCGTTGGGCAATTGGGTAATCTCAACACTGTAATTAATCGTGTTTAGTCACTTTTATTGCTCCACACAGAAAATAAAACAGACAATTATTATGAAATCAAAAACCCCTATTATTTTTCTTTTCTCTGCACTAGGCATGGTGGGCAGCCTCCATGCTGCCACCATCGCTTACACTGGCAGTGTTCTCGACAACTCAGGCAATGAAGTGACTGAGTGGAGGACTTCCTCTACGACCAAGTCACTGGATGCTGATGGCGACAATATATACGGAACCTTCGGCGGTGTCGCTTTTGGTGATGCTGTCGTTGGCGCGATGGACTACATTTCAGCGCAATCCCAGGTTGGTAACGCTGGGTCAGGTTATGTGATCATTGATGACATTAACGGAGGAACAGACCGGATGGTGAGAACAACCACCAACAACCAAGTCGGTACGAATGATATCGTGATGTACACCTTTGAGCTCAACACGAGTGTCGAGGCATGGGAGACTCTTCGCGTAGGCATCGGTACTGATGGTTTGAATGGGGCTCAATTTACGCCGGCATCGATCGGCTTGGCGGAAGTAGGTGCTGGTGGCGGACTGGATGAAGTGTCAATCACAGCCAACAGTACAGTTGACCTGTATTTTTTCGATGTGACAGGAGGTGTGGCCGCAGGAACCCAGTTTCAGGTTTTCGCTGATATTGGAACAGGCAATTATGTAACCCATCAGCTGGTAACCCTCGATGTTGCTGTGCCAGAACCCTCGTCTGCCGCTCTACTTGGCTTTGGTGGCTTGGCGATGCTGTTGCGCCGCAGGAGGTAGCAGATCGAGAGCTAGTTGCTCAAACGATGGCTTTGCCGCAGAGATCAATCGCTGCCGCCTGGCGGCTTGCGCAGGTTTTTCTTTTGCGCGTGCTTTGATTTATCGTCGAGCATGCGGTTTTTTGCCCGGCGTGAGCGCCGGCGTTTTTGGCGGCGGATTTTTTCCTGGGCCTGCTTCCGGGCTGATTTTTTACCATCGCGGATTTCCTCGAGACGTTCGCAGAGTTCCCTCCGGGCGAGGAAACGGTTGAGCTCACGTGAGCGTTGTTGCTGGCACTTGACCTCAATGCTGGTGGGGGTGTGCTTGAGGTAAACGCAGGAAGCCGTTTTGTTGATCTTCTGTCCACCACTGCCGCTGCCCTGGATGAATTTTTCGACCAAGGTGTCATCGCTGATACCGAGCTTTTCCATGCGTGCTTCCAGGGCTGCAATTTTATCTGGGGAAGGCATCAGGAATGGATCATTGAAGAAGAGGAGAATTCAGATGCTGGTGATGTATTCCTTGACCGAGCGGGAGATGTCGTCAGCGACGTTGGCATGTGCTTTGGCGAAAGGCGGAACGAACCACGGGTAGGAGCCGATAATGTCGGTGATCACGGCCACTTCTCCATCGCAAGTTTGTATGCCGGTTGATGTTTTGCAGCCAATGCCGATGGTCGGGATGTCGAGCTTTGCGGTGATTTTCTCGGCAAGCTCTGGCACGATGCTTTCGAGTACGATGGCGAAGCAGCCGGCATCTTGCAAAGCGAGCGCTCCTTCCATGATGGCGCAAGATTCTTCATTGGTTTTGCCCTTCTTTTTGTAACCACCTTCCTCTAATACTCTCTGTGGTAGCATGCCGTGGTGACCAATAACAGGTATGCCTGCGCCGATGATAGCATGTATTTTTTCGAGCTGGCGGATGCCCCCTTCAAGTTTGACAGCATCAGCACCTGCATGCACGAGTGCTTCTGCGGTTGCTAGTGCTTGAGCAGGGGTGTCGTAGCTGTTGATAGGCATGTCGCCGATTATGAGTGAATTCTTAACCCCGCGTGAGACTGCCGCGGTGTGGTGAAGCATCATTTCAAGTGTAACATGAGTTGTGTCAGGGAAGCCAAGAACAACCATGCCTAGTGAGTCGCCCACGAGGATCATGTCGATGCCGGCTTCGTCTAGAATCCTTGCTGTAGGATAATCATAAGCGGTAAGCACAGAGATCCGTTGTTTGCCGATCTTCCTGTTGCCTATGGCTTTTGCTTTATCGTGGGCATTCATGGACTCGTTGCTGGGCTGGTTGACTTGATGTTGTGAATTACCAGTTTGCTTTAACCAGACTAAGTGGAGGTTCATCTGAGTCAAGATGTTGCAGATAGCCTGTAATAGTTTTACTATGATCATCACCCGGCAGAATGAGCTCGGGATGAATGTCTGCAAGGGGCTGCAAAACGAATCGCCTGTGAGTTATTTCGGGGTGGGGGATGGACAGGTCTTTGTCTTGATATAGTTCTGCCCCGAAGTAGAGAATGTCGATGTCGATGATGCGTGGTGCATTTCTCTGGTGCACTGCGTTCCGCCCTAGTTGGCGCTCGATGGCTTGTGTGCTTCGTAGAAGTTCATTGGGGGTGCCATCGTAAGCTATCTCGATAACCGTGTTTAAAAACACGGGAGAACCTTCTGGGCAATTGAGAGGTTCAGATTGGTAGAGGGCTGCTTGTTTGATGCTCTGGAATGGCGGCATTAAGTCAGCCAGTAAATCCCGAGCAGCCAGAATATTAGATAAGCAATCACCCTCAGGAGAGGGTAAGTTGGAGCCAAGGGCGATACCGACACGAGTGGCCACGGTGCTTTGTGTTGATTTTTACTTGAGGCCTAGAACATCTTGCATGTCGTAAAGGCCAGCTGGCTTGTCCTGTAACCAGATAGCGGCTTGGACAGCGCCTGATGCAAAGGTCATGCGGCTAGACGCCTTGTGGGTAAGCTCGATACGCTCACCATCAGCAGCGAACATGACCGTATGGTCGCCTACAACATCACCACCGCGAAGAGTGTGCATGCCGATTTCACGGTTGGGGCGTGCACCTATGTTGCCAACCCTTCCGTGTGTAACATCATCTTCGTAAGTTGTGTCAGTTTCTTCATTGAGAATTTCGAGTAGGCGGCGTGCAGTGCCAGAGGGTGCATCTATTTTGTGGCGGTGATGCATTTCGGTAACTTCGATATCGAACTGATCATTGCCTAATACTTCGGCGGCCTTACGAGTTAGCCAAAATAGTGTGTTAACACCGATGGAAAAGTTAGGCGCAAAAACAATGGGTAATTCTTTGGCGGCTTCTGTGATGAGTTCTTTTTCCTCGTCGCTGTGACCTGTAGTACCGATGACAAGAGGGGTGTTCGATTTTAGTGCAGCATCTACGACATCTTGAGTGAAGTGATGTGCGGTAAAGTCAATAGCGACATCTATACCTTCAAAACTTGAGTCCAGATCTTGGCCAATATCATGAGTAGATACGACCTCGGATCCGATGTTGTCTTTCCCCGCTTGGATGAGTGTCTCGCCCATGCGGCCACTAGCGCCTGTAATTAATAACTTAGTCATTATTCGATAATGTTAGATGAGGCCGTAGCTGGCTAGAGTATCTCGCAGAATGGCTTGGTTTTCAGATGATAAATTGACTAGTGGAAGTCTGATTTCGTCGGAGCAGTGTCCTTGCATGGCCACTGCAGATTTGATCGGGACAGGATTGGTGTCGATAGACATGAGGGTCGAAAACAGTGGCTCATATTGTGCCTGTGTGTCCTCCGCGTCCTCTATGCGCCCCTCGGCCATATCACGAACGAGACCAGACATGATGTCGGGAATAATGTTGGTCGCAACGGAAACGAGACCAACGGCACCTCGCTTCATAAATTCGATAGTCAGCGGGTCGTCACCAGATAAAATTTGAAAGTCATCGGGTAATGCTGCTTTGATTTGGGTGACGCGCTCGGGGTCTCCTCCGGCTTCTTTGTTAGCTATGATGGTCGGGCAATCAGCTGCTAATCTAGCAATGGTGTCTACGGCGATCTCAATGACCGAGCGGCCTGGTATACTGTAAAGCATGATCGGCAAATCTGAGCATTGAGCGATGGCTTTGTAATGTTGGTAAAGACCTTCTTGGGATGGCTTGTTGTAGTATGGGCAAACTTGAAGTGTAGCATCGACGCCAAGTTTTGCGGCTTCGCTTGTGAGGTGTATGGCTTCAGATGTTGCGTTGGCCCCTGTTCCAGCAATGACCTTGATTCGACCAGCGGCATATTCAACAGCTAGTTCGATCACGCGTAAGTGCTCTTTGCGACCCAGGGTAGGGGATTCGCCTGTAGTGCCACAGGGGACAATGCCGTCGACGCCGCCTTTGATTTGACGCTCGATGAGCGCGTGAAAGGCTTCGGTATCAACTTCACCGTTACGAAATGGGGTGATGAGTGCGGTATGGGTTCCTTGGAACATAATTTGTATAGAATTGGATAGATTTTAGATGGTGATTTCACCTTGAAATACGAAGTCGGCAGGACCCGTAAGTGTTACATCGGTGAAGCTTTGATTAGGGCCTGGGATAAATCCTATCTCCAAGGTTTCTCCTCCCTCTACATCGACATTGATGGGGGATGGAGCGCCGTTGAGGAGATGGTGAATGAGTGCGCAAGCTGTCATGCCTGTGCCACATGCAAGAGTTTCGCCCTCAACACCACGCTCGTAGGTGCGAATTGCAATGTGCTGATCATCCAGGATAGTGGCGAAGTTAGCATTGGTGCCGTTGGGCGCGAAATGATTATGATAACGAATGGCTGCCCCATGGCGCACAACATCAAAGTTTTTCAGTTCATCGGTAAAGGTAACAGCATGGGGTACTCCCGTGTTGATCACGTGAACATCGGCCACAAGGCCATCGACATGGACATTGGCAGTCAGCTCTATGTCGAAAGGATCCGACATGGCAATACGCACGTTGTCGCCGATGATGTCAGCGCTCAGTGTGCCCGCTATGGTCTCAAATGTTACGTGGGTTTTATTTTCACCCAGAAGCCTGGCCGTATATTTGCCGAAACAGCGCGCTCCGTTGCCACACATCTCAGCCTCGCCGCCGTCAGCATTGTAGTAGCGGAAGCGGAAGTCTGCTCCTGCTTCAGCAGGCTCAACTGCCAGCAGGCCATCAGCCCCAATGCCTCGTTGGCGGTCACAGAGCTGGGCGATTTGGTTACGCTTGAGATTGATGGTGAGTGATCGATTATCAATGACGACAAAATCATTTCCCGCACCATTCATTTTATAAAAGGATAAGTTCATGATGCTTTTTTGTTTTTGGTTGCTGCGATGAGCGGTGCTGCAAAGTCACTGACGACCTCGGAGAGGTTAGACTGTTCAGCATGATGAGCCACTTGGTTTACGATCGCTGAGCCTACAACAACACCGTCGGATGCAGTGGCAACTTCAGCCGCTTGCTCTGGGGAGCTTATGCCAAAGCCTACGCACACAGGTGTGTCGGTGTGTGCTTTGATCGAAGAGACCAAATCGCCAATGCCGGAAGAAGGCGCTTCCTGAGCTCCGGTCACACCCATTCGTGACACGGCGTAGATGAAGCCCTCTGACTGAGCCGCAAGCATTTGCATGCGTTCGGCTGGCGTGGATGGCGACACAAGAGTGATGTGCTTTAGGCCGGCGGAGCTGGTGAGCTCTTTGTTGTTTGCTATTTCATCTGGCGGAAGGTCCAGCAGCAGGATGCCATCTGCTCCTGCGGCAGCCGCATCTGCATGGAACTGCTCATATCCATAAGCATATACAGGGTTGAGGTAAGTAAAGAGAACGATAGCCGTATCATGCGTCGTTCGAAATTCCTTTATCAGCTCCATCAGCCGGTGAGTCGACATGCCGGCTTTCAAGGCCCGTTCGGCAGCAAGCTGGTTGACAACTCCATCTGCTTGCGGATCAGAGAAGGGGACCCCTAATTCGATAATGTCAGCGCCTGCATCGGCTAAGGACCTGATGATACTGAGCGAGCCCTTGTAATCTGGGTCGCCAGCACACACATAAGCAACGAATGCAGCCTCATCGTTCTCTCGTAGTTTCTGAAATGTGGTATCTATTCTGTTGTTCATGGCTATCGCTGATCAAAGCACAGCAGTGGGATAAGCTTAATTTATGAAAAAGAAAACACTGAATCATAGAATAAGCTGATGATTTTCACTTATGGCGCCGCGGCGAGTAGTTGCACGCAGATCAAGGTCCTCTTTGGCAGTAAAATAAGCCGAAAAACCCCCCATACGGGCCTGAAATACAGTAACTTTTTAAAAAATAACACCAAAAGAAATTCGTTTTTTTAACTTTTTAATAAACTTTGCTTGATATTCTTTTTCTCTTGCTTATAAAGGGCTCGCTGGGTATTTTTTCTTTTAGTCGTAAAAGATATACCAATGAACTCAGCATCTTCGAAACCACGTATTCACTTAGCTCAAGGCCTTAGTATTGGCTATGGCGAAAGTTTGGCGCGTATCGATGGTGAGGGTTGTGGTATTTTGTTAGAGGGCGGTACGCACTACCTCCTCGCAAGAAACGGTAGGGGCAAAACCACTTTACTGAAAACGCTTGCTGGGGTGTTGAAGCCATTAGGTGGAGATTTTGAGTGTAAGGGTAGGTGCCAGTATCTGAGTGAGGATTTAACTTTCGATCGTGAGCTCCCGGCGAGGGCTATCTTAAAAGCGTTACTCAATAAAGCTAAGCTTGATGATGCCCTTGAGTTGGCGGAGGCCATTGAGCTTGATGTTGAAAAGCCTTACGGAAAGCTCTCTACCGGTAACAAGCGAAAGGTGGCCTTGTTGGTCGCTGAGTTTTCAGTCTGCGACGAGGACCTTGATGTTTTACTCTTGGATGAGCCTTTTACTGGCCTGGATACCTTTTCTCGCGAGGCCTTCCAGAAGAGGTGGGACCAATGCCAAGACGGTGTGTTGCGCCTTGTAAGCTGCCACCCTGACTTTGATAGCATGAAGCTGACAAGTTCCGTGCTCATTACGGACGGTGAGATCAAGCACATAAGCACTGATGCGGGCGATCAATCATGGGGTGAGCTGAAACCTCAGCTAAACTAAGAATTTACTAAAATGAGGCTATACCATCTAACGCTAGCAACCATGATCCAACGAAAAGTTTGGATCATAGCTTTGGTTTGCGCACTGCTGCTTCCCTGCGTTTTGCCATATTTGACACCTTATGAGACCAATCCAACTCTGATAGAGCCCGCTCGCGCACAGGCAGCATGGGTTTGCTTGTGGGTGATCACAGCTGCCTGGCTGTTTTTTCAAGCAGCGCGCTTTGGGGATGAGACATCTCGCTCGGGTATTGGGGCATATTTTTTAAGTTCGGGTATATCAGGGTTGAGCCAAATGATTCAAATCTGGTTGGCTTGTCTTACTTTTTTACTGCCTCTTGTGGGGATCACTCTGGGAGTATGTTTCTTGGGTGCGATGCCAAGCGGTGGGTCTCAGGCTCAAATGTGGGTGGCTACTAATTTGCAATATGCCGCTCTGTTTTTGTTGGTCGTAACGCCCTTAATGATGGTGGCGGTGTCTCTGGGAAGTCGATTTGGTAGCACGGTGGGGTATCTGATCCCGCTATGCATGAGTATCTATGGAATGTATGGCGTGGGTTATCTGGCCATGATGACGGAGGTTCAAAGCAATCTGTTGCTTGATTGGCTTTACGTGGTCTCGCCTCATTACCATCTCGCTGATCTCACCCCGCGGCTTATCTTTAAGCAGGGAAGTATGCTCAGCTCAGAATTTATGCAGCTGGTTGTCTATTTTGCCGGAATCAAAATTGTTTTGGCTATGTTCTCATCGCTCACCTTTCAGCCAAGGGCGCTGACCTAGCTCTGCGTCACTAATACCAAGTAATAGCTGCAAATCATTCCCTTACAATGAATTCAAACCTTACCAAGTTAATCATGTGCCTCACCCTGGTGATGGGGGCGGCTATCTGGTTTGCCATGGCCAACAAGTTTGATGCCGATGAGAAACTGTCTTATGAGCCAAATGTAGCTAGTATTAAGGGTAGCCCTTACGGGAAAATTTTTGCTCTAGCCATGCAGGGATCGATTAGTTTTTATTGGCACGAAGGCAGATCTCATCAGCATGCTGACTTATTAGCTGATGGCCACGGGCACGACCACGATGATCATCATGGGCACGGTCACGATGACCACGGGCACGAGCACGATGATCATCATGGGCACGGTCACGACGATGGGCACGGTCATCATGCTGATTGTTCAGATGCTTGCGCAGATCATCATGAGCACTCTGAGCACAAGATTGTTGAGGCTGATATTGTTGAGAAAGTAAATGTTCCTCTAGTCACAAAGGCGCAGTTGTCGATTAAGCAGATGGAAGCTTATACACGTCGTAAGACCAACAATGCGCCATTAACCGTCGCCCACAGGAAGCACCTGCATGGGCAGGTCGAAGACAAGCTGCGCCTAGCATATGAATTAGATCCGACCAATTATACCAATTATGGTAACTATCATTTGTTTCTTTTCACGACAAGCTATGGAAGGTCGGACGGTGATGAGAAAGCTGCTCTAAGCTTGGCTCGGCGAACACTTAGTATCTGCATGCAAGAAAGCATAGATCCAGCACCGTGGGTCACTGCAGCGAGTGCTGCATACAACATTGTCAGCCATATCGGTCAGCATCACACAAACTATACAATTGCAGAGGCTAAGCAAAGCTTGGGGGATTTTGATTATTGCATAGAGAGGCACTATGTCGTTTTGAATAGAGCGCTTTCAGAAGGACGTTTAATTCCCGAATCTCGTATGAAAGAGATGAGAGAGAGGGTCAATTATTTGTCCAAATTACGTAGGGCCCAAGGTATTTATATGAAGCGTATTATGTCTAGCGGAATGGCCGCAAATTAATCGTAATTCGCCAAACAATTATCAGATGATATCACCATCAACAAATGCTCCTGAGCACCCTGAGCAAGCAACACCTGTAGCCAATAATGGCAGTGCAGGAGATGCAGTACAGGGGGTGCCGGCTGTGGCCACACAGCCAAATTTTGAGCCGGGCATGAGTGGTGCAGAAATGCTTGGTTTGATATTTCAAACTTGTGATGATTTAGGGGTTTCTGATGTTCAAGTGCGTTCAAACCTACCCGTGTATATTGAGACAAACCATGGTATGGAATGCCTCCCTCAGCTGGGAGTTCTTTCTTCTGATGATGTTTACCAGATTTACTGTGAGTTGTTGAAAAATAGGGAGTCTGCTAGTCATGGTTTTGGTGAAGAAGGTGATGTGGATGATCGATCCAGCCGTAAGATAGATGAGGCTATTGATGGCTTCAAAGAGTCAGCTGTCGATGACTTTTCCTGTAATGGCATTTTCATTCCCGCCACCGGTAAAACATCAGGCCGTTTACGTATTCAAGTTCATCTCAGTGCCAGCGGCCTGGGTATTACGTGTCGTATATTGAATGATTCTATTCCAGAACTTGATGTCTTAGGTATTGATCCCGACACGGCCGAGATGCTGAGAATGGCCGTGCAGAGAAGGGCTGGCCTTTGCCTTGTAACCGGTCCCACAGGATCGGGAAAGTCGACTACCCTTGCCGCCATTATCGACTGGTTGAGACGCAATCATCCCAAGCATATCGTGACTGTTGAGGACCCTGTAGAATATCAGTATCCTGCTGACATGGATGATCCTAATGTTCCTGGTTGTAAAATCATGGCGCCTAGCATTGTGACTCAGCAAGAGGTCGGTCGTGATCTCGAATCATACAGGCAGGGGTTGAAAGACGTATTACGCAAGGCTCCCCATGTTATTTTGCTCGGTGAAATTCGCGATAGGGAAGCAATGGAGACATGTATGGAGGCAGCTCAAACCGGCCACTTAGTGCTATCTACACTTCATACAACTGGTGCAGTCAAGACTATGGGGCGTATTTTGGAGATGTATCCAAGAGAGAATCACCCTGCTGTATTGAATCGCCTCAGTGAGATACTCATTTTCATCCACTCACAAGGGTTGCTCAGTGGAGTAGATGGGCGCGTGTTGACCTACGAATTTTTACAGAATAGCGACGATGCAACATCTAGTGCTATTGGCAGTTACGACAGGGGCTCCAGGGCACTTGAGGATGTGATCAAACGTTCCGGCAATATTGCATGGGACGACAAGCTAATGAGCTTACTGAATGAAGGTAAGATTAGCCAAGAAACTTTTGAGAATGCGAGGATACACAGAGAAGATACTGAGTATGTTTGATGTTATACTGGCAATTTCAAATACGTGATAGCTATCACAAAACTATGAATAATACTATGAAAATGAACAAAACTGCAACCAAGTTAAAACCAGGTATGACGCTCATTGAGATCACTGTTGTGATTCTCGTTTTGCTTACCCTGATTGCCGTGCTCTTCATCGGAGCGAACATCTATAAGAAAGGTGCTAACCGTGCCGCTTGTATCCTGAACATTCGCAACATACACCAAGCTGTGCGTGCGGATCAAAACCTCACTAAGAAGAATGTTGGTGATACTCTCGCCCAGACCACCATCATGGGTACCGCTGACTCATACATTGAGGTGAGCCCCACTTGCCCCACCGACGGTGTGGTATATTCACTTGAAGCAACATATCCAGCGACTGGAACGGTTGCTGCGACATGCACTAATAATGGAACCACGGGTGCTACTATCACCGACCACGTTCCTGATGCTTCCGATACTACCGGTTGGTAATATAGAACATTGATCAACTTTAGCACTGTTGTCGGTCTTGGAGGCCGGCAACGGTGTTGTTGGTTGTCTATAGGAGCTGAATGTTCCGCATAATATGCGATCTATATAAACTTCCGAGCTGCGTGGAAGTCATAAAAAAACACAGTAATCTTTAAGCTAGGTATTCTCATGAGTGATTTTAAACATCCTTCAGAGCTCAATGTGTTCCAACAATACCGCCGTTCAGTTAGAGTTGCTAAAACGACTAGCCGAATGAAGAACATGGCTTGGTATCAAGATCCTTTAGACTTGGATATCCAAATTCATTGTTACCTAAAGGATGATACCGGCGTGACATGTTATTTGTATTACAAAGCCAGTAATGTTTTTGAGAAGATTGATGACCTCAATCTTCGTCAGTTAGATCAACGTGAAGAGCTCGAAAAATTTATCGATGTGGTCTTGGCCCACGATTCTTGCAGAGGGGCCAAGTCGCTTGGTGTAGTTTTCTACCTTGCAGATGAATTTTCCCTCGCCGGGATGGGGCCAGAGTTTAGGAGCCCATCTGAACTGACATCTTTGCGCGACATGATGAGTGCCGATCCAAAAGAGATTCTAGATGATAAAACAATATCAACTGAATCTCATGCATGGCGATTGTTTCCATATGCTGGAGCTACAACGGGTGGCGAATTTGCGACAGCAGTTGCTGTTCCTCGTAACAGGAGCGCTACTCTCAAAATGCTCAGAGAGATAGGTGCTGAGAAAAACTTCCCAATACGTACGTGTGCTCTAAGTGCCCCTCTAAGCGCTATTGGCCTGGTTCCCTTATTTTCCAATAGCAGTGATGAAGGGGCTGTATCTTTGTTCAATTATCACGGATTTACTCTAATGGCGTTTTTTAACAGTCAGGGTAATTTAGCCGTTATGCGTTATATGCCACATCCAAATGGCGCGATGATGCCGGCAAATATTGGACCAGCGATCCAGTCGACGGCAACATCTCTTGAAATGGAAAAGCCCGATATCATGGTGATTTCGATGGTTGGACATGAAGTGGGCGACCTTGTATCTACATTGCAGCAAACAATAGTTGGGGCAGCCGTGGGTATCCTGAGGCCAGAAGATTTGATTGATTCATATGGCTTGCCTGCTGGCTGTCCCTTGGAGGTAATCGCAGTAACCCAAAAAATAGATTCGGAGCATTTTCCGCTGGCGGGTAATGAAACTTTTACAATACTTCATGATGAGGGTTGGCATACCCAAGATTTCTTGTCTGCGGATCAGGAAGAAATCGATATGTTTCCAGATATGGCAGACATGAAGGTTTTGAGGTTTGGCAGAAGGGTTAGGGAAATTGCTGCGCTGGTGATGATAGGCGTATTTAGTTATGGTGGCTACAATACCTTCAGCAAGGTTAACAGCGATATATGGAAGTATGAATCTGTTGACTACAAACCGGAAACACAGCTCCTTACTAATCAGCTCAAGCGCTATGAGCACTGGGACAATTTATTGATGGACCGATCAAAAGGATGGGTATGCTTAGAGTTGATTGCACGGATGGTGCCTAATGATGGAAGTGTTATTCTGAAAGCTGTAAATCATGATGTTAAGCTGAAAAAAAACAATAAGGGTGACAGGCATGGGTTTTCTAAAGATTGGGTTATCGATGGTTATGCTACAGATCGTGGGATTGAGTATTTAGAGAGTCATTGCACCAGCGAGGGCATCAGAGAGTTGTTTCTTAAGGTGGCTGAGAGCACGGAAAATGCGGCATATTTACCCACTACTGGTCAACGTGACATCACGGTGAGTTTGGTCCCACGGGCGAACCCGTCCTACAATAGCTTTAATGGTCAAAAAGCCGGCAGCGCCTTCGAGAGAACATTTAAATTGTCTATCACACAGAACATTACATCTGAGGATGAAATGGCTTTAGCTGCTGTGGAAGGAGTCACGAAATAGTATCATGAGCGAACATTATCGACAGCCCATCACTGTATTCGGCCTCATCCTGCCGATTGTGGTCATGGTATTTCTCATAGCAGCCGTGCTGACCTACACTTCGTCTGTTAGGAGCCAGTATGCGGTTAAGAAAAAGAAATACGATACATCACAGAAATCTAAACGTGAGCTGGCAGCGCTTCGTAGTGAGATTGGTATACATAAGCCGAAATGACTGCGTGGGATAAGATGCTGAGCACGGAGACGAGAGGAAGTTTCCTTAAGCACTGGAAAGATGCTACTTACGGCTTTACTGGCAAAGAACTTACGAAGTCATCACGAAGTTGGATTAACTACAGTGAAGGCTTGGGTAAGGGCGTGGATCAGCCGTCAAGTCAAGTAGTGATGTCCTTTGTTGGAACTTATCGAGCAATGCAGACAGCTTTGATGAAATTAGAAACAGCGCTACCCACGATGCAGCTGGATTCCCTGGACATGACAGAAAACGGAAATGGGAGAAGTGTAAAATTCACCACTAAATACACAGTATGGACGCAAAGGTAGAAATAATGATCCTATTGTCCATCCTGTCACTTTCGACATTATGGGCTCAAGAGGCAAAGTCAGTTGATGTGGCAGAGGACGCTAAGGTGCTTGATGTTATCACAAGCTCAAGGTTGCTTATCGGTGACGAGAAAATGGAGTGGGTTGATAAAATGTGCAACCAAATGACAATTTTAAAACGTGCGACGGGCCCTTTTGGTTTAACTCAAGATCCGAATGCTGTGGTAGTAAAGCCTCGCGAAAAAAAGGTTGAAAAAGGAGCATTTCTTGAGGCTATAGGTGCAATAAAGATTAACACTGTGATGCCGTCTGACCGAACTTTTGTTAGTAATTCACGTGAATTTAAAGTGGGGGATCAATTTCCAATTATCAAACATCAAAGGCAGTTCGACATTGAAGTGATTTCCGTTAGCTCAAAAGGGATTGTATTCAAAAATAGAGCAACAGGGGAGCAAGTAAGGAAAAAGCTCGATACTCTTCCCTCTGGAATGAAACGCAGTTCAAATCTAGGGGCTATCCGTGGTGTTTACGCTGCTAACCAAAAAAATGTCAGGCCGCTCAATCTCGATGATGAATCTCTGAGTCAGATTAGTAATTAGGCTCACGCTATTAACAAAAAGTAAAAAACAATGAACCAATTCACACATAAATTACTAGTTTTCGCGCTACTGTTTTGCTCCTATGGAGCCTCAGCACAAACAGACTCTGTCGAGGTAGTCTTGCCAGAAGGCCAAACTCGGGCAAGCGTTGTCAACAATCCAACACCGGCTGTTGATGCAGCACCAGTTGTCGATGCTGCAAATGGGAATCAAAAAACAGCTGAAGGTGAGAATAGCAACCCTATTGAAGCTGAGGAAGGCGGTTTTCTGATCAAGGATGCTAATATTAATGATATTTTTCAGCTGCTCGCCAAGCGCTCGGATAAGCAATATTTCCACAATAATAAGCTCAACACTGTGGATTACGTGGTTACGGGTCACCTTAGTGGAGACGTAGACCCGCTTCAACAGATGGAGGAGCTCGCATTTCAATACGGGCTCCGAATGTATGTTAAGGGAAATACTGTGTATGCAATGATGAGTGACCAGTTGAACAATCTACCGGCTAAAGAGTGGACGTATTCTCTGCAATACCTGCGTCCTACAGACATCGAGCAAATTAAAGCGTTGATTCAACCCATGCTGTCAGTCGGCCGCGGTATCGTTAATTATGAACCTAAGACAAATACAATCATCGTAATTGATACCATGAGGAATATTGAGATGGTTGAGAAGTTGCTCAGGAAAATTGATAAGCCGAAAGGTCAGATCGTCGTGGAGGTGAAAATTTTGAGAGTGAATAATAGCGAAGGATCTCAAACTGGAGTAGATTGGTCATCTTCGCTGGGTTCGCAGGGGGTATCCCTTGGCCTTGTGCGTAATTTGAATTCTGTATTCGGATTAGATGGTGATGGATTAGTCATAGATGATGCTATTGATTTTTCAGAAAGTAATATTGTTTTATCCCCCTTGCAAATTAGCGGCGTATTGAGAGCGCTCAACGACAGTAACTTGGTCACGCAGAGGTCTAATCCTGTGGTGATCACCGAAGACAATGAGAAGGCATCGATCTCGCTGATTGATCGTGTGCCAATCATCACGCAAACCGTATCAGACACAACAGCTGGTCAAAATACAGCAGAGGAAGTTCGCTACACTATAGACACATCGGACTCAACAGACCCTGAAACAACTCGTGAAATTGGAGTGACGATTTCGGTCACACCAAGCCTTCTTCCAGATGGCACGATTAGAATGAAAATGCGCCCACGAAATGCGCAGATCACTGAAAATGTGGAAACAGCGTCTGGTAATGTTTATCCTCGTGTTAGCGAGGCGACAATTCAATCAATAGCTAGAATACCGGATGGTCATTCCCTGGTAATAGGCGGCTTCTATGGGGAAGTGGAGAGTAAAGGTGACAACAAGGTTCCGATTTTAGGCGATATTCCGTTAATTAACTTTTTCTTTAAGTCGAAGAATACAAAGAAGGAAAAATCGAGTTTGGTTTTTGTCGTTACCCCGACCTCATACAATCCATCTTGTATTACCAGCCATAAAAAAACGAACGATCGTGTGAGTAATGCCTCTTCAGTCGAGCAGTGATATGACTCGAATGTGATTGAATGAATGTAATCACGCAACAATACCCGATAAGATACACAAGCGTAAGTCATGAGTATACAGCCTCAAAATCAGGGAGACGAACAATTGCCACTAGAAGAGCAAGACCTTCTCCCTCAGATGTCATCGACTGATGATGCTGAACCATCCCGAGCTAAAGGTTTTTCTGTCGTAAATCAGGAAATTCCTGTTGCGCTTGAGCACGCCTTAATAAGGACCTTGGCGATGCTACAACAGACTAACTTAGCTACCGCGGAGGATTGCACGCAAGTTGCGGCTATGGTGAAGTCCGAGTGGTTGGCGGGCAAGGGTGCAGACCCTGTGGATTGCTTGGCGAGGTTGACTACAAGTGACAGTGAGATGCTTGAGGCTACAGTAGAAGCCATATCTATAAGGCTAGCGGGAACTTTGCCATTTCAACCGACACGTATTCCTTTTGCAGGTAAGCTTATTGCTCCTAGTTCTTTGTATGAGAAGAATCCAGATATTGAATTGATGTGCAGGCTGATGTTAGTTCCCATTGCCTATGCAGAGGACTTAGATGTATTAGCACTAGCATCTATTAATCCATATTTTGTCGATGCGTTATCACCTGCAATATCTGATTACACGATGGAAAAAACTAACACACAGCCAATTATAAGTTCCGTTAGGTTGGATTATGCGGGTTGGCAACAGATGTGCAGTAAGCATTTTAGAGAGGATAGTGTATCATGATCGAGTTTGATGGTATTCGTTTCAATGCGCTAATCAGTAAGCGTATTATGGAGGTTCTTGTAGAGCACGATAGCTCCCTGAAAGACATTGATCATGGGCAACTTGGGGCGAAAGTCACTAAGATCGAATTTATGGCGGCTGTCGCCAAGGTTAATAACATGCCCTTTTTTCCCAGGGTTGCTGAGTTCTGTGAGAGCTCATTATTGGATAAGTGCGACCCCTCCGTGCTGACTAGGGGTGGGTTTTCTCCGCTCTGTGTTGATGGCCAAAAGATTATTGTGGCGATTGCTAACCCATGGAACTCTGCAGCTGATGAGTATATTACGATGCGATTTCCTGAACTGGAAATTGTTAAGATTGTTACTCTTACATCCGAGATCAGCCGATCTATCGAGGCTGTTGCAAGCAACACGGGCCCTAGTCAAGATGAGCTGGAGGCGATTCGAGTGGATGAAGCCGACGAGAAAATTAAGGACTTCAATATCACGAAAGATTACGAAGAACCTATGGCTCAACTGCTCGCCACTATTATGGCAAGTGCTGTGAAGCAGAGAGCGTCTGACATTCACTTTAAGGTAGAAAAAGAGGTGTTCTACTATGCCTATCGAGTTGATGGCGATATCGGTAAGAAGACGGAGCTGCCTATGAAGATCAAGGATCGCCTAGACGCTTACTTGTTAAACTTGATGAAGCTACCTGCGGAAATTCGAAATACGACCCCGGGTATTTCAGGCCGTTTCACAATTTCTTACTATAGGCGCCCCATTGATATTCGTTATGAGCGCCACCGGACTTATCGCGGTTACCACATTACCATGCGTCTTCTCGACAAGGGGCACTTGGATGTGACATTGGGTAAGGGTTCGCTTGCCTTTGACAGCGCTACTCTGCTCGCGATTGATAAAGTGATGAAAATTCCTGCGGGTATCATCGTCATGAGTGGCCCTACCGGATCTGGTAAATCTACGACTCTGAATGCAATCTTGCGTGAGATGAATACGCCTGATGTCAATATTTTGACCTTAGAAAACCCTGTGGAGGATGAGATACCAGGTGTTACTCACTGTGATCTACGTAGCCCAGCTGAGTTCAAACCTATGATTGCTAGCTTTATGCGTAGTGATCCGGATATTATACTCATGGGTGAGGTGAGGGATATTGAGTCCGCAGAGCTGGCTATTGAGGCTGCGGTCACTGGGCACAAGGTGTTGACTACAATTCACACACCACGTGCATCGCAAATTATTGAGCGCTTTGAGCAGTTAGGTATTGAGCGCTGGAAAATCGCACAGACATTGAAGGCTGCTTGTGCTCAACGTTTAATTAAGATTTTATGTCCCTATTGCAAGATGGAGCAGAAGGGTGTTTCTGAAAAAGATCGCATGATTTATGGTTTAGATTCGAGCTGGGAGAAAAATACCGTTTACAATCATTCCCCAGACGGTTGCCCAGAGTGTCATGGATCAGGCTATGCAGGCAGAACGGCTATATTGGAAATTATTCCTATCACGCCGAAAATATCAGACATGCTCTCTAAAGGTGAAATTACTCCGTATGAGTTGGAGCTCAAAATTCAGGAAGAGGGGGTGCTGCCTAATTTACGTAACAATGGTTTAAAATTGTTAAAGGAGGGTAAGACGGACCTAGCCGCGATCAGCAAAATGATCGATATGAGTACTGACGACTAATAAACATCATAATGAGTGAATCAACGTTAGAGGGGAGTGCCATAGCTACAAATAGTTTGGATAAAGCTAAGGAGAAACCCAAATCTACTTTGTTTTCATCACAAAAGAAGCCATTCAAAAAAAAGGAACTCGTACAGATGTTCCGCTCGTTGGCGTCGATGCTGCGCGCCCAGATTAGCACAGCAGATGCTATTAAGTATTATGCGCATGGCCATCCCAGTAAGGACATGGTGGGCTCGCTGAATCAAATTTGTGGCGATATCAATAAGGGGGTGCCGGTTCACTCTGCTTTCAAAAGGTCCGAGCGGTTTGATGATATGACTATCGGTTTGATCCAAGCGGGAGGTGATACTGGTCAGCTCGATACGGCATTTGCAGAATTAGGTAAGCGGATCAAAAATGAGATACATTTTCGCAAGAAGATAAGAAAGCTCATTATGATGCCCTGTATTGTCATACCAATTTTAATCGGAGCATTCATTGTCTCTCAGGTTAAGATTGTTCCCCAAGTCGAAACGATGATGGTCGGTATGGAGCCTAAGGGTCTTGTGAAGCTCTCTTTTGAAGTGAGTCACCTCGTGCAGAAAATATGGCCGCTGGTTGTTTTGATAATGGTGGCAGCAGCAGTCACTGTCTGGAAGTCTTCCCCGGTAAGAAATTCTATCATCAACTTGGCTATGGCTCGATTTCGAGTCGTTAGATCGATGGTCATGAGCCTGCGTCAGATGACCTTGCTATCGACAATTCGACTTCTTTACTCGAATGGCATCAACCTGGCGAAGTCCCTGCGTGTTGGTGCTAATAGTGTGAAAACAACACCTTTTTATGATGAGTTGCGCAAGGCTGCCGAGGTTTATGAAAAGTCAGGGGTGCCAATATCATCAGCCTTTGCTAAATACACATCTGTAGATCCTCAGGTTGTCCACATGCTGGCAATTGGTGAAAGGTCTGCTTCGCTGGATACTCAGCTGCAGATGCTCTCAGATATGTTCGAAGAGGATGCAGAGCAGCTTATGGATGATTTTAGCCAGTTTATTAGTTTGGTGGTAATGATTATCGCGGTATTGCTCATTGCAGCGGTATTCTTGGGGACTTTCATGCCTATTTTCATGATGGGACCTCAGATGATGCAAGAGGCTATGTAAGCAATTTAAATGAAAGTACATGCAACTCACTAAATTAGATCGCTGGTTAAAGGAGCGTTTTGTCTATGAGACGCACATATTAACGCTTAGGTTGCCTGAAGATAAGTTGCCCACTGGTGTAGAGTTGCAGGATGTGGAGCAAAATAAAGGAGGGGACTACAGGCACCGTCTCATCGTCAAAGATAATGATTTAGCCGGTCAGATGGTAACGCAATTGAAAGAGAGCCATATCATGCACGCGGTTCATGTTGTTGAGGGCCATCACTGGTATAACAAGCGCATAGCTCCCGAAGGGCAGAGCTTTACCTATCGATGGATATTTAGGTTTATCACGGTGATAATGCTATCTGCAGGCGCTTATGGTATGTTTAAATTATCACAAAACGAGGAGCTGCGAGCTACGATTATGGGTGCCATTGAGGATCTCAAGTCGGGAATGTAGTCGATAACCACTATGAGCTATCGTTTTAAGTCAGTCGCCTTAATTTTATCGTTTTGTATTTTCAATGAAAGCTAAGCTGATATCATAATATAGGATGTTAAACAAAATCATGGCTCACTCCGGCAGATTGTCTGGCAATGGTTCTAGGCAGCGTGGCCTTACCATACTTGAGATGACGGTGGTGATCTTGGTTTTGCTCACCTTGGCTGGCATATCATTCTACGCAATGACGGGATATCGCGAATGGCAGCGTGGATCAGAGGGGTCCCGTGTCTTAAGAATGGTCTACAATGCTCAACGCACGTATCTGGCCGAGCATCCCATCGAGAGCCCTAGCGCACTTACAGCAGAAAAAATATTACCCTATCTCTCGAATGGTTCCAGCGCCTTACCAACGGCAATAGGATTAGATGACGGTGTTTTGAGCGTGGATGTCACGGTCAGTCCTCCTGTTTTACTGGATAGCGATGGTAATAATTACGATCCTTCAGGAGATACTGATGATGGTCTTTGGGATGTAGGTGGGTAGATCATCGGAAATCTTCTCTATGAACTCTATTTTCTATTTTTGCATAGTTTTTGCCACACTGATGGGGGCTGTTTGTGGTGAAAATGTGAGTGGTAACGATCGCCCCAATGGTTTGCCCTCAAGATACCGTCTTATAGGGAATTATCAGCTTAACTCTAAGGTTCGAGTGGAACGAGGCGAGACGACTCCATTGCTTATATCACCTCTGAAGTATCAGGTTTATAGCGATGGTATTGAAGTTCGCTTGTACTATCCGAGCTCAGATGATTATGATTTCATCATTTTTCAAATTTATCGTTCAGATGGTATCGGAATTAGTCGAGCATCAGGTGAGATCGATTTTTTGGCTGGTGTGCAGGCTCTTAATCAGAGTGCAGGGTTAGTTCGTCAGCTTAGCATTACCAGCAATAGCTTTACGATGGTTCATGTGCCACCTCGCTCACACAGAGTTTTAATTACGCGTGCCTTTGCTGTGCAAGGTGATCAAATATCGACACATGGACCTTCCTCAGATTAATAAAGAGCAATCACGAGCTATTTTACCACATTTCATGATGAATAAAACCATACTCTCTCTCTTGATGTTATTGCTCGGTGTTATTATTGGTTTCAACCTTAGTCGCCTTCAGGGCGGCGACACGATGGCTGTTGATAGCTCGGCCATAGAGGGTAGTGTAAAACATCAATTATTCAAAAATCAGCCAGATGCTTTGAATGAATTGAACCGTGAAACTGGAAAAATAGCCGCGGGTGAAGCCAATAAGGCGAAGGCTGGGTCTGAAGCTGAGCTTCAGGGGCAGAAGGGTGACGTGAAATCAAAGTCTCCAGACGAGGTCCTGCTGGAAATATTAGTGGCTATTCGTACTGAACAAGAGGCACTCAGGGCGCAGATTGCAGAGAGTAATCGAGAGATTGATGAACTTACATTTAGGGTTGATACCCATAGTGATTCTTTCAGGCCGTTAAATACATTAAATCAAAGGCCCCGTGCAATTGAAGTGCCTGAAGAGGAGCCTGTGATCGAGGTGGATAGTTCGCTACCTACTGGGCCATAGTGTTTGTCACAGCTTTATGCAGTGGCTATGTGGTGGCAGTAGCCCATAAGTGGTGTCGCTGCAGGGGGTCTAGTATCCAGTGTCAGCTTTGATCGGGATTGAACTTAGGATGTATTTCCCTGATGACGACCATCCAGTTCATCATATTGATAGGAGGTAAGGCAGCTGGGTGATCGATCGTCTTTAAATTGGCTTCTATATTTTCGGGTATGATCTCGTCGGCAAAACTTGATTTAAGATCTGCAATGCGCACTGGCTCGCTATTGTCTTTTGCAAGTGAACCAAGTTGACCATCAAGGTCAATTTTCAGAGCGATGCCGCTATCACCGAATCGTTTTTCTGGAGCGAAAAATGATACCGGGGGGTAAAATTGCTCTCCTGATGGAAGAGTGACGCCTTCAGGTAATGTTGTTGGGGTAATATTGATGTCATCAGTAAAAATAAGCCGCATATTAGTAACCATTGAGAAGCCTTTGGGGAAAATGGTTAAGTCTTTTGCATCCATCAACATTACCGCTAAATCTGTAACGGTCGTGGGGAAGGGTGGTTTCACAATAGCTGGATTGTTGACATAATCAACGTTGACCGAGATAGATTTATTGGTTTCGAAATAACCAGCATTATTGTTCTGTAGCCAAGCTGTAAGGCGCTCAGCATAGATGGCCAGACATGGGCGGCCAGAATAAGACTTGTCGATATGGAATGGGAAGGTGTCCCCACCTAACTCATAAACACCAGGCCAATTTTGTTCACTTGGATTTAAGGGGTCAGGATTTTTTCTGAAGGTAATACTGACAAGCTCTAAATCACCAGTAATGCCGTCGTTGGGGTCATCTTGCCAATAGCTAAATTTGATTGCGGTTGGAGTTTGGTCAGTTGCGGAGGCCACATCTACAACATCTAGGCGCATGCTGCATTGCTTTGCGCCAATGCTGTAATAGTCCCATGATGTAGGTGATACCGCATTATCGCTGTCCACAGCAGAGTCCGGATCGCCTGTGTAGCGATCATAAAATTCGAGTCCGCGGTTTATTGGTATGAATGTGACTCGTCCTCCATCAGAAGATGATGAGATAGGGAATGTTTGGCCCTTTGTTTGCGCGAGTTCACGTGCATTGCTATCAAATGGATCCGCGCCATCAAAGCCAACCGTATCACCATTCACTGTCGTATTCGCAGAAACTTCGACACCTTTTCTTGCGGCAATAGCATCAGTTGAAAATGTGCCCTCAGTTTTTACTTTTTCCGCAAAGATACTACCTTTCAGGTTAACATTAGACCACTCAGTTCCATCGCTGTGAGTGCCAAAAGTAGTAAATGATGAGGCACTTATGGGCAGCTGAGATGGAATCTCGTATAGCGAAATGAGGTATTTCTTTGTCCTGGTGACAACCTTTGTCATTGTTGCATCCTGAGCTGCAAAAGACATTTCAAATACCCACCAATTATGCTTGGCGATCATCGTGCTGCCATTTTGATAGTTGAAGTGCATCTCTGGTGCCTCGATTAGATTGTAGTGGGGGAAGTCTTCAACAGAGGCTTGAACCCAGCCTTCAGCGTCTATTCCATATCTCTTATTAAGAGATACGACGGGATACATGGTATCAGTGGTTTGCTCAGTAGAGGTGCAATTGAGTGGGGGTGGATAAGAGCTGCTTGCAGATAGATTAGTTCCTGAGGTAATGGCATCAGGATTGGATGTGGTGCCACTAAGTGCACTGATGATAGCCTCTTGACCTAAGTTGGAGTCTGTATTGTTACCACTACGATAATCACCAACGCCCAGACTTATGGACATCTCTGGAGATAGTGCTTGGCGAGCATTCGATAATTCAAGGGCCTCGTTAATGATGCTTTTCCACTGAAGGTTGTCGCTACTAGGTGCACTCATAGAGTCATCTTGCATACACTGTATTGCCTTATTGGGGATGATGTTAGTCAGTGCTCGAAGAAAGGCATCTTCACGTTGTTGGTAGTCGTTTTTAAGTAAGCTGTTTTTCTGTACATCATGCGCGACGATCGTATTCTCATACATGGAGACAAGTATGATGAGCAAGGCGATGCCAACGGAGGTAACGGTCAACAATGATGCAAAACCAGGCAGGCTGGGTAGACTTTGCTGTGATAAGCTCTTGATCTTAATTTTCATCGTTGTGTTGTTGCGGAGTAGGTAACCTCTTCGCCATTTGGCCCACTTAGCTTAGTGCGAAGAACGCCGTTTTCGACGAAGAAAACAACATCTGTCAGTTGTGTGCTAATACTCCACTCTGAGGAGGCAACAGCTAATTCGGCCATGCTTTTCAAATGGTAATAATCCAAATCATTTTCGTTGGCATCGAATGCAATAACCCCAAAGCTACTATCAGCTGGGTTGGCAGGATCCTGAAATTTAAGCGCGATTACTTTTCCATCTGCGATGACTGCATTACTTCCAGATTTGGCATCTGTTATGTTGCTATACATCCGAAAAAAGTTTGCTCTGGGTATGATGCGGTTGAGGCTATTATTGATTTGTGGAGCTTCACTAATGAGGAAATTCTGAGTTTTCAGTATCTTGTAGGAAGCTAACTGACTGTTAAATAACGTCAGCGAAATAGTCGCGACCATTAGCCCGACAAGAATGATCACTGTCATTTCAACGAGCGTTAAGCCTCGTTTATGTCTCTTGCATCTGAGTGTCATGATTATTGTGTCCTAATCGTCGTGCGCGATTTGATGTAATCAGCCTCACCGATTTTATAAGACAGGTGAGATTGTATTTTCCATGTTTGCATTTCTGAAGGGTTGGTTGAATTTGATCCTGTGCCTCCGTATGCCGGTAAATTATTACTATCAGGTATGCGTGTGCGAATCACGCTCGCTGTGATTGGCACTCCTCCTGGCAGCTTACCCATTTCAACTTGGGTGGTGCTAGTTTGAGGGTAAATAGGCCAATCGGAGTCATAGCTTGTTAGTTGTTCGAAGCTAATGCGCTGAGCGTAAGCTTCCTCGTAGGTGAGATAAGCATCGGACATATTTTGAAGAATCACCCATTGTCTAGGAGCCATGATGTCTAGGCTGCCTTTAAATACAACTAAGCCAATACTTGTGAGCAGTGTCAGTGCAATGGTAAGCTCGACTAGCATGCTCCCTGGGCAAAGTTTTGCTGAATAATTTGTTTTTTTCGCCAATGCTAAGCAACTTGATTTTACATGCTTGCCTTGAGAGAGCTGCGTATTATTTTTACGAGTAACATGGTTAGCAAATTGCCTTTTGTATTTAAGTTTTTGATGGGCTGCATGGCTTTCATTGCACTTAATCTCGGGTCTTCTGCGCAAGAGGCTCTGCTTCCACCATTCGACCTGCAGTGGGGCGAGAAGCCGGAAAAGCTTTTGAAGTGGGCGTCTGAGAAACAACTTAAGGTTACGGTTAAGATTATGGATGAAGACCCTCGCCTGAAAGTAATTGGGGTTGCATCCACCAGTGGCCTTCTGCCCAATCACAAGGCACATGCACTGGAAGCTAGATATCATGAAGGCAAATTGTTTGAAGTGTCGGTTCATCATGGCGCAGCTCATAGTGATCCAAAATATACAGTGAATTATTTTAATGAGCTGAAATCTTTATTAGCCGTTAAGTACGGTATGTTCAGACCCAATAATAAACAACAAAACAAAACGGGGGAGGGAGTTAGAAAGTCAGTTGCTTATCATGTGGAGCCGGTGAGTGGAGTGCTGTTGTTACTAGTTTTATCTGAGCTGGAAGATGCAGAGAGTGGTATGCATTCTGCACGGTTTTCTCTTATTTATAGGAATCAAAATATTATTCCGAAGAAGTAGTACTACCAACTACTTGAATTTTGCGATCAACATAAAAAGTAACAGCTAGAATCCTCTCAGGATTTCCATTGTTGAAAGGGGTGATAGTTGAAACCTCTAAGGTGTATAATCCGTCATCAGTGATGTATTTATCCCAGTTCGTTACGGGTATCTCAGCTGGTGCATCAGCAGTTCCAATAGGCTCAGCACGATTATATGGCCCTAGCTTGAATGAGGTGTAGACAGGGATGACGTTGCCATCAAGGTTCGCCTCACCCTGGTAAATAGTCGCATAGGTCGTGCTGTTGGGGTAAAGGTCATAGAGGTAGATGTTAACATCTGGCATAGATCTCGTGATGCGGTCATCTTGCACGAGACCAGTAATTTTGCCTTGGGCTCTTGGCCATATTTGAATACTACTGGAACCTATTTGGCGGTGTATGGGCTCGCCATTGGCATCAACATCAGATTCAGCCAATACCACGAATTTTTCTTTTCCCATCAAGTACGAGTCCGAGGCCCTAGGGACAGTAGAATCTATGGGGTCATTATCAGCGGGGATGTTTGTTTCTGCGTAGGAATATGTGAATTCTTGTTCGCTACCAGCAATGAGTGTCAGTGTCGTGCTGTCAACTTCGTCATCGGTAGTATTGAGGTCGATATTACCTGACGAAATAATGGAGCCATCAACTTCTTGTTTTTCATAAGTAGCATTGAGCACAATGCTGAGAGGGTCCCAGTTCAGCTCGGGAGCAGCTCCGCTTAAATATGCCGATGTCCATTGCTGGTTAGACGAGGTTATTTCGACTGTGTAAGCTTCATTGGCACGCGTGCGCGTGGGAATGTATGGGTCAGCACTGGTGATGTTAATGGCTGCAGTCGCTACGTATTGCCCTATGAATTTTTGGTCTAATAGAACAGGAGGACCGTCAGGGCCGTCAATACCTTGCACATAAAGATAGAAAGTGGATCCATATTCGCCAACCTCCATTAAGGCGGTGTGCGTACCTTCAGAGCTTTTGTTCTCTTTCAGTAATTCTGCATCCTCGATGTAGACATCTGTTGAGAGGCCTGCCTCTCCGTTAGCGCCTTCTTGTACTTGCTTGATGTAGAAGGTAACCGTTGCTTGACTCATCGATAGACTTGTCAACAAGGTTCCAAAGACTAATGTGGCTAATTTGATTGAATTTGATAAATTCATAGTGGTGTTTTTTTGGTTTAGTTAATAGCTGCTTTGGGAGGCTACTGAGTAATTTTCATTACTATTTCGTGTTGGATGTAGAGGGTTTTTTAAAGGGGCGAACCGAGATGGGGTTTCGGCGATAAGTGGCGATGACAGTGCGGTTGATTTTCGCAAACTCTTCGAGCTTCTTATCTGGAATTGGATCGACGCCCTTGGCTTGTTCGAGTGTGACTTCAAAGGTCATTAGCCAGTCACGATTTTCAGGCAAGAAATCTGGCCAGAACCGAAATTTTCCGGAGGGGGCCTCTGTTACCTTGGATTCGTTTTTAGTTGGCTGGTATATGATGCTTTGTAAGGGGACCACGGTGTGGATGTCTCGATTGCTGAGGATGTGAGCCTGGCGATATACATGAGCAAGTCGTTGCTTGGAATTGCTTTGATCTGAGCCTGTATCATTAATTTGAGCGTTTAGCGAAACGGCACCAGTCATTGTCATGATGATCACGCTGAAGTAGCAACAAAGCTTGTTTTTTATGTATCTCATTGGCCCAAACGACATTACTTAGTGTTGACTACATTTATGTATCGTCACCGCTATATGGTTTATTTGTTACCTTTATTTGACTTCGTCGTTTGTGTCGTTCCAGAGTTATCGGCGAGTACTTTTGCACCAGCGATAGAGCCACTTACGTCAGTAACGGATGTATCTGTCTTTACACTAATGAGAGCAGTCCAATCTATGTTGGGCTTATCTTCTGTATTAGCATAGGTGGGTGCTACAAGCTTACCTGATGCTTCTGGAGCTGTCTTTATGGATTCCACATTCAGTGCTATTGCCCCAAAAGCGGAAGCCGTATGTTCAAAGTCGAAAAGTAAATTAATATCGCCAGTGAGTGTGATGGGTGGGTCAAACGTCACGGTGCCTTCTTCGACTTCTTTGCGTTCAAGCGGGATGTTGATGTTGGTCAAGAAGGAGCCGTTATTGTAGAGAACAATGCGATTACCTGGGCTACTGGCGTCCATTGTTTTGAGACAGTAATTGATGCTGTTGATTTCATAACTGTACATTTGACCCACAGCAAATGTGTGTTTTGCGTGACTGGCGTGCTGAAGTTGGGTGGGTGCACCCGGCACAATAATTGTGCAGCCTCTGCCTGCATGGGCAGATGTGATGCCAAGCGCTAATATGGCAAGAATGCTCATAGTTTTCATGGTTTTCATTTTATTGGTTTTGGTTTTGGTTTTGGTTTTGGCTTGGTGGGGAAGCGAATGTGAGTGGAAGTGTTGGTTGTGAAGTTTGCTTTGAGTAACGATCAATTAACTTGCCATTGATTCCATGGCCCTATTGGAATGCTCTCTTGCTTGGCAAACCTCCAAGATACACGGTAGCCACTTCTGATGCCTAAGAAATCACGTATGGCGGGGCTTATCTCGATACCGGCAAAACCATTTGGATTTGGTTTGGGCGGTTGTCCGTTGAATACATATTGCCAATCATCATTGTGAAATGGTCCGCAATCTTCCCACTGGGCGTAGCATACCTTGCCGCGGTAGTGGATGATTATCCATTGACCTTTGCAAATTGACCGCCCTGTGTGTTGTGGTCTTTGCCAATGCCATGGCAGCATCTCAGCTCGTTGTGTGTCAGAAGAGAAGTTGTAGGTGAGATCATCGAAGGGGAGTGCGACATAAAAAGGATTTAATTGTGGTTGGAATTCTGAGGGCGCAAAGCCATTGCGTGCAGCTGGGCTATCCACACCCCCGTAATTCGCTTGCCAGTCTGAATCCCAAGCGCTGGCATGATTGGCATTTGGATTTCTCTCACTAGCTTTCTCTCCTATCCAAAATACGGTTGCAGTGATGCCTCTGCGCCAAGCATGTTTTTGCGCAGACCAGGGGGTAGGCTCTTCGATTAATACCCTTGCTTTGGGCGGAGCTTTGAAGATGGAGATGATGCCAGGTATAGCGTGGCGCCTTTCTTCTAAGTAGCGAGCGTGCTCGTGATCTATGCGTGATTGGGCTGCTGGAGCATCTCCTAACGACACTGCATTAGCCTGTAAATCCTGTGTCAGGAAAAACATGACTGTTACCAAGTATGAACAGGCGTGTCGCATTTAAATGTATGTAAGGGTTATGCAATAAAACGCTCGCTTCCATGTTGCTAGGCTGTTTAAGAAGCAGGTATTCGAAGGCTGGATAATATTAGATCTTACTTTGTGCTAAGATACTTATGATTATTTGATTAGCCTTATTGCATTAGATATTTATCATCCCAAAATATCATGAAATCACAAGCTATTTATTGCAAATAAAAGCACAAAAATAAGCGTTATTTTTTAAAATAATTGCGATTAGCGGCGCAAATTCCACCATTATTTAAAAATAATGAGGTTGACGCGCATGTATTGAATACTAAGCAACCAATAAACCTCTTGGCCTAGCGAATAGCGGTTCCTGGTGTGCTTGAAGTAAGTATGCTGCTGATACCGATCAGACGTTGAATCTAAATTCAATGACATCGCCATCCTTCACTTCATATTCCTTGCCCTCGATGCGTAGCTTTCCTGCATCTCGAGCAGCTGATTTTGAACCTGCTGCCACGAGGTCATCATAGGCGACCACTTCTGCAGCAATAAATCCACGCTGGAAATCCCCGTGGATCACACCGGCTGCGGCTGGGGCTTTGTCGCCCTGGCGAATGGTCCAGGCGCGTGTTTCTTTTTCTCCGCTTGTGATGTAGGTGCGTAGTCCAAGTAAGTGATAGACTGCGCGAATGAGCGTGGAGACGCCAGAATCTGCTATGCCCATGTCTGCAAGGAATTCGCATGCTTCTTCAGGGTCAAGTTCTACTAGCTCTTCTTCGATACGAGCAGAGATAACAATAGCCTCAGCATCATGAGTTGCGGCCGCATATTCGCGGACTCTGGCTACCATCTCATACGCATCAGGGTTTTGCTGGGCGTCGGCGAGTTCGTCTTCTGCCACATTGCAGGCAAAAATAGTGCGCTTCGAAGAGAGCAGGAAAAAGTCACGCAAGATCAGCTCCTCATCATCGTTGAGTTCGAGCGTGAGCGCGGGTTTGCCCGCGTCTAGATGAGGTAGTAGCTTTTCGATGAGGGCTAGTTCATGGGAGGCTTCTTTATCACCTCCTCGAGCTTTCTTGATGCGTGACTCTTTTCGTTTTTCGAGCGCAGATATATCGGCAAGTATCAGATCTGAATTGATGATTTCGATATCACGTATTGGATCTACGCTGCCTAACTCGTGAATGATATCATCATTAGTAAAGCAGCGAACGACCTGTACGATTGCATCTACTTCTCTAATGTTGGCGAGAAACTTGTTGCCGAGCCCTGCGCCCTCTGACGCCCCCTCTACGAGGCCTGCAATATCGACAAACTCAATTGCTGCGGGAATGATCTTCTGGGTTTTACTAATTTCACCAAGCACTTGCAGCCGGTCGTCGGGTACAGTGACTACGCCCACATTTGGATCAATCGTGCAAAATGGGTAGTTTGCAGCCTCAGCATTTCGAGTGCGAGTGACTGCGTTGAAGAGAGTAGATTTGCCTACGTTGGGGAGGCCAACAATTCCTGCCTTGAGCATGAGGCGGGAAGCTAGGGGGAAAACAGACAATTGCAATGCGTATGTTTTGAAAAATTGATAGTCTATGATGTGCTTATGCCTTGACCTGTGCGTTGATCGCGGTTTCTTTGCGCTCATGCAGCACGTGCTACTTAAATCAAAAATCCACCGGGCTTGTGTCACGGTTGCCGATGTCGACTATGAGGGAAGTATTGAAATACCCTCTGATTTGATGGAGGCAGCAGCTATATGGGAGGGGGAAAGAGTCTTGGTTACCTCTGCTTCAAAAGGTGGCCGACTTGAAACGTATGCCCAGGCAGGTGAGCCCGGCACAGGTAAAATCATCATGAATGGTGGGGCTGCTCACATCATCAAGGCTGGTGAGCGTATTACAATTATGTCATTTGCGATCTCTGAAAATCCCATAGTGCCCAAAAAAATCGTCTGCAATGAACTAAACGAGATCATTCGCAGAGTGAACTGAGCCACGGGCTTCATTCCAGCCTATGACATTCTTCTGTTAAAAGCATTAATTCGCGTCTTTACAAGATGCCCTCACTTAACCATATTCCCGCGCTCATGACATCTATTTTAGCAGCCAACTGGCTTAACATTTCAATTAATCTCTTGCTTGTGATCCACGTGGTCATCTGCCTTTTGCTTGCCCTTGTTGTTCTTATGCAACGCCCTAAGCAAGAAGGTCTGGGTGCGGCTTTTGGTGGTGGACTTACCGACCAGGCTTTCGGCGCCCGCACCACTGATGTGCTCCAGAAGGGAACAGTATACCTAGGAACTTTGTTTTTTGTTATCACGCTCGTGCTTGCGATCCTCATTGGAAAGCGCCAAAGCGATAACCCTACACTTAGCATCGACGTCGAAGACAAGGTCGAGGAAGTTGCGGAAGCTGAAGTAGAGCCCGAGGCACCAGGCGAGGTAAAGGCCGCTGTTCAAATGCCTAAAGCCCCCGCGCAAGAAACTGATTCTAAGGATGACGTTGAAGGTGCTACTAACTCTGATGCCAATGCTGGGGCTGCTAAGCTCGAAGTTGAGAGTGAAAAGCCTGCAGCTGTCATTCCACCCAATCCTGATTCTGCAGAAACCCTCACCACTCCTGCTCAACCTGGTGTTGAGCCAGCCCAGAAGCCTGCGCCTGCTTCGCAGCAGTAATATTGGAGTCGCAGCCATCCAGTCATGAGGTAGAGGTCCCGGTGTGGGCCCGTGCCGAAGCGTTTCCCGCCAAACCGAGTGACTTGGGCGATTATGGTTTTATTGATTCCAAGGGTAATGCTCACTCGGCAAAAAGCGAGGAGGAGCTTGCCCGTAAGATTGAACGAGCATCCAGCACGATCGACCTGGTGTGGACGGTGGAATCTGATGTGCTTGTTGTGCCTGAGCAGCTTTCATGTTTGCAGCGTCCCTTAAGGGCTCGGTTTGAAAAACAGGCTCGCAAAGATCTCAGTGATGGTAAAAGAATGAGCGCAGTGTTCGGGTTCATCTTGCTCTGGACGCTTTATGCCGCATGGCAAAATAGCGGGGGGCAATTTTCAGCTCTATATACTCATCAGTTGTCGGGCTTGGCCTCTTTGCTGTTATTGTTTTTTGGGATCCTGCCTTTGTCTGACGGACTGAAGATGAAGCGGCGCTTGGCGAGGGAGAGGGAGACTGATCTCACCAGTGAAATTCCTGAGGCTCAGTTCGAGGCTTGGCTTGATCGGCAAAAAATCCCAGCTACTTATTTTCTAATTGGATGCATTCTTATATGTAGCTGTGTCCAGGTCTACTTTGATCGAAGTGTTACATCATTTGACGGGTCGATTTTACAAGCGGGTTTACTTAAGCAATTGGCGCTATCCTATCCCAATCTGGTTGATGGCGGTGCTTGGTGGCGCATGCTGACAGCACCCATGTTGCACGGTAATGTGATTCATTTGACGATGAATTTAGCGGGCTTATTGTATTTGGGGCGGCGCACAGAGGCTCTGGCGCGGTGGCCGCATATGCTGGTGGTCTTTATGGGCGCTGCTTGGGTTGGTGGCCTGGCTAGTTTCTACTGGATTCCTGATAAGATAGCGGTTGGAGCGTCTGGCGGGCTCATGGGCTTGCTCGGTTTTATGCTCGTCTTTGAATATTTGCATTCTCAGATAGTGCCAAAGCCAGCACGGAGCAGATTGTTGATCGGGGTGGTAATGCTTGTTGTCATTGGTTTGCTGGGTATGAGCTTTATTGATAATGCTGCACATGCTGGCGGCCTTCTAGCTGGTGTAGTGTATGCGGTCGTCGTATTCCCAGCGTCATCATCGATCCATCGGCCTGAGACGATGATCAGGGACTGTTTTGCGGGGGTGGCTGCTGGAGTGCTCATTCTTTTTGCAACCTGTATGGTTTGTATGAAAGTTTTAAGCTGAGCATGCTCGTTCTCATGAGATGTTTTCTGCGAGAAAAATGACACGTGGGCTTGTCAAAAAGCTCTCTCATGTCAATGAATAGGGGTGCAACATTGACCATTGCATGAATTTCATAAGGTAGGCATGTACGTAATAGGAATAGACATAGGCACTCAAGGGACGAAGACGCTTGTTTTCGATCTTGAAAACGCAAACGTAATCGCCGAAGCGTCTGAGTCCTATGATATGATCGATGGACTTCCTGAGGGGCACCGTGAACAAGATCCGTCGCTCTGGATCACGGCGGTCGACAAGACCGTACGAGATTGCATTACTCAACTTGGGGATAAGGCCTCACAAATTGCTTCAATCGGCATCAGTGGCCAGCAGCATGGATTAGTTGTTCTGGATGAGGATAGCAACATCATTAGACCTGCAAAGCTCTGGTGTGATACTTCGACAGGCGAGCAATGTGATGAAATTGCCCGTGCATTTGGGGCACTCCTGGTCTCATTGAGCTCGCGGGTAATCCGATGTTGCCGGGCTATACGGCGCCAAAGATTCTATGGATTAAGGAGAATGAGCCGCAAAACTTCGAGAAAATCGACACCATCCTTTTACCGCACGACTTCATCAATTACTGGCTGACGGGGGTCAAGCGCATGGAGCCGGGTGATGCATCCGGAACAGGATTGTTTGATGTGAGAAAGCGTGAATGGTGTCGTGAACTTATCGACTTTATTGACCCTCGATTGTTTGAGGCTCTTCCTGAGGTGGGCTCCTCGATAGATATACTTGGCCCCATCAGGCCAGAGTTGGCTGAGGCGTGGGGCTTAAATAGCCAAGTCCTTGTTAGTGCTGGTGGAGGTGATAATATGATGGGTGCTATTGGGACTGGAAATGTCAGTAGTGGTCAGGTGACTGTCTCATTAGGAACCAGTGGTACTATTTTTGGAGTGCACGGAGAGCCTCTGATCGACCCGCAGGGGGAGGTGGCTGCTTTTTGTGATTCAGCAGGTCAATGGCTGCCTTTGGTTTGCACCATGAATGCAACGGTAGTTACCGAAGCAGTGCGAAATCACTACGGCTGGGATCACGAGCGCATGGAGGATGAGGTTGCCAAGGCACCGAGAGGTTCTGAGGGTGTTCTGATGCTACCTTACATGCAGGGCGAGAGAACGCCCAGTTTGCCAGAAGGCTGCGGCGTGATTCATGGCCTTAATTTAGATAATTTCAAAGATGCTAATATCATGAGAGCTGCGATGGAGGGGGTAAGCTTAAGCATTGGCTATGGTATGCTTAGGCTTTGTGAACTTGGTTTCGAGCCAACAGAGGTGCGTGTGACAGGAGGTGGATCAAAAAGCCCTGTATGGAGACAGATGATCTCTGATGTGCTGGGGTTACCACTTGTCAAGCTGAAGACGGACGAGGGGGCCGCGCTGGGAGCTGCGCTACAGGCAGCAGTCGCATTTTTCCAGCATAATGGCGAAGACCTTAGCTTGCAGGAAATAGTGAGCTATGCAGTAGCACCTGAGTCAGATACTCAATGTCAACCAGATGACGAAGCACATGCATTTTATCAGGAGATGTTGGCGAAGCAGCAATACCTGGTTGAGACATTGCACATGCCAGGATTCCTCTAGGGTGATTTATTGCCTACTATCATGAGCGAGCATGCCGATATCAGAGGTGCCAAATTGCAATGGTTAGCTGGAAAGCTTGCCGCGTTGGTGATGCGCATCATGGGTCTCACATTAAGCTACCAGATCAATGACCCAAGTGGGCAAAAACGAAGAACTGAGGGCGGTGTTCCGGTTATTTGGATATTTTGGCATAACTGCTTGTTTGCATCACCGCTGGCGAAAAAACGATACAGCGGGAGTGCTAAGGCAAGTGCGCTTGCGAGTGCTAGTAAAGATGGCGCGGTAATTGAATCTGTGGTTTCAAGCTTTGGCGTTAAAACGGTTCGAGGTTCAAGCTCGCGGCGTGGAGTGGCAGCATTGGTGGCTTTGAGAAAAGCATTAAAAGCCGGAGAGCAGCTTTTCATTACTCCGGATGGGCCACGGGGTCCTCGATATGAGTTGCAGCCCGGTGTGATTAAGCTTGCTCAGTCATCAGGTGTGCCGATTATTCCAGTCCGGTTCGATCATTCATCTAGCTGGCGGCTTAACAGTTGGGATAGGTTTCATATCCCAAAACCGTTCAGTAAAATCACGGTGCATGTTGGTCAATCCATTGAGGTGCCAGCAAAGTTAGATGATGAAGAGTTTGAGCTCTATCGCATGAAGGTGCAGGATGCGCTGAACCATAAGACCTCCAAATAAATAATAGATAACAAGATCCATGAGTAAGATAATTGACGGTAAAGCAGTGGCTGAAAAAGTTTTAGCTGAGTGTGTAGAAGAAATTGAAAAACTCAAAGCGAATGGGGTTACTCCTGGGCTCGCAGTCGTATTGGTAGGTGAGGATCCGGCATCCAAAGTTTATGTGGGTTCAAAGGTTCGTAAATGTGCAGAGCTTGGCTTGCACTCACGTAAAATTGAGATGCCCGTTGATGCTACGCAAGAAGACGTGCTTGCGGTGGTCCATGAATTGAATGAAGATCCGCTAATACATGGCATACTTGTGCAGTCGCCACCTCCACCGCAGATAGATGAGGACGCGATCGTCAAAGCAATAGATCCCGCTAAAGATGTGGATGGATTTCATCCTGTCAATGTAGCTAAACTTGCGCTTGAGGATGCTACTGGTTTTGTTCCCTGCACTCCTGCGGGATGCATGCGATTGCTCAAAGAGGCAGGGGTAGAAACTTCAGGAGCCGAGGCCGTGGTGATTGGTCGCAGTATGATCGTTGGGAAGCCGATGGCACTGTTGCTGATGAGTAAGGAGGGCAATGCAACAGTTACGGTGGCCCACTCACGAACTAAAGACCTTGCTGAGGTGTGTCGTCGAGCTGATATCATTGTAGCTGCCATTGGTATGCCTGAGTTTGTGACCGCGAATATGGTGAAGGAGGGAGCTGCGATCATTGACGTTGGCATCAATCGTGTTGATGACCCAAGTGCAAAGAGGGGGTATCGCCTTGTGGGAGATGTTGCCTATGATGAAGTCGAAGCTAAGTGCTCAGCTATCACGCCGGTGCCGGGAGGGGTAGGGCCGATGACCATCGCCATGCTAATCTCCAATACTATTAAGGCGGCGAGGCAATCGCTGAGCTGAAATCCCATCACAGATTATCGATCTCTCAGCCGGGATTTGGCCACTGATGGAGTTCAGCTCAAATTTTGATTTCCCAGATTTCGCAAATCTGATTTTCGATCTCGGTCTCTGCTGAGAAGCGTTTGGTTTCGCCAAGGTAAACTGCTTTAACTTGTTGGTCAGCAGCTTTGAGAATTCTTACTAAAGAGGCTACTGTGGTGGCTCGTTTGGCAGACAATTCGCGGTTGCTTTCTTGATCGCCAGATGTGGATGCGTAGCCGATTACGAGAAATAGAGAGTTTCGGTCTTGGCGTTTGTCGAGTATGTCTTGGATGATCTTTTCCCGATCAAAGGTGATTTGAGATGATCCACTGGCAAAGGTTTGCCGGTGGATGATTTCTGCATTCATTGTGCTGCGGATATCTTCATAGGCGGCGGTAAGTTTCTCGAGATCGGCATCCTCTAAGGTGGTGAGTTTGGTGAACAATTCCGCAGCGGCTTTGGGGAGGTCTTCATGTGATTTCACAAAGAGGCTAGCGTGATCGATCTCGGCTCGAAGTCGCTGTATCTCATATCGTTGTTTGCGATTGTCTCCGCGAAGAGTCTCAATTTCTAATAACGCCAAATCGTAGTTCTCGTTGGTGTTCTCACCGCTACCCGCTTTTTGTAGTTCGTCGATTTTTAATTGCAATTGGCTACTCTGAGTGAGGCTCTCGTTGAGTTGTTTTCTGAGGTTTGCGAGTTGATCGTTACTGGGGCGACCCTGCAGCTCGCTGAGTTGTATACGGTAATTTTCGATTTGTTTATTAGCAAATTCAAGATCGTCACTGAGACGAATGAGTTGGCCTGATACTTCTGCCGCTTGGTTTGATTTAGCGGTGAGTTGTGAGATTTGCTGGTAGAGCAGTTTGGTGTTGTCGTCTCTCGATGCCATCTGAGCCTGTAGCTCGGTGATGGTGTTATTCTTCGTTTGAAGCTCAGCTTCCCAGCTACTTGCAAGCGATGCGAGGCTGCTTGCGTCATTACTTAAGCGCTTAGCGGTCGAGAAGGCGCTGTGGGAGCTCGGTGGTAAGGGTGGGAGGTTGTTTTTTAAACGCTCTGCGTTCGCTTTGTCACGCAGCTGTTGGTTGTTGAGTTCCAGTGCAGTGAGGCCATGATCGCTTCCTGCACGGCGCGATGACTTGCCGCTGGTGGAGAGCATGAGCATTATAAATAGCAGGAATACGATAAGAACAATAAGCGAGGTGGTGATGAGATTGCTGTTGTTTTGAGTTGTCTGTGCTCTAGCAACGATATCACCAGCTACAGGGGCTGAAGCTGGAACGGATTCAGGCATGGATTGGGATTCAGAGGTTTTCTGAGAGTTGGTATCACTCGCCTGGGAAGGATCTGATTCCGTAGTGTGTTTTGTTTCCATAGTGCGTGAAACTTTCCAGTAAGAGGAAATAGTTCATTCTTCTTAGCCTTTTTTTTAGATAAGTGCAAGAGCTCGATCTTGTGAATTTAACATCTATGTTCTTTTTATCAATAAGATGCGACCAATTGCTAATGACTGATTTAGTTGCGAATGAGTGCTAAATTGGGATTAATATCCTCTTTAAGGTCTGATTGTAGACCGCCGAGATGATATTGCAGTGCGACGAACGCAATCATGGCGGCATTGTCTGTGGAGAGCTCCGGTGGAGCAATAAGTAATTGCTTGCCTGCTGTATCGCACGCTTGCTGCATTGCTTCTCGCAGTGCGCGATTGCATGAGACTCCACCGGAGACAGTGATAAGCTCCTCGCCTGCCTGTTCAGCAGCTTTCATCGTCTTGTGTACTAGAATGTCGATTACCGCTTGCTGGAAGGAAGCGCACAGGTCGGGTATGGTGTTCTCGGGGGCTTTGCCTGTATCGGGATTTAGCTTTTCAAGCTGGTACAGGACTGCGGTTTTTAAGCCTGAAAACGAAAAGCCGAGACCGTCTTTGATCATTGAGCGGGGAAATTGGAAAGCTGTGGCAGATCCTCGACGTGCCTGTTTTTCTATCTCCGGGCCACCGGGGTAGGGCAGGCCCAACATTTTACCAACTTTGTCGTAGGCCTCTCCAGCGGCATCGTCACGCGTGCTGCCGAGCAACTCATAATGACGGAATGCCCTCATGTGAATGAGCATCGTATGTCCTCCTGAAACGATGAGGGCGAGGTTGGACTCAATCTTTGCCGAAGACAAAAAGGGTGAGAGCAGGTGACCCTCCATGTGATTGACTGAGATGAAGGGTTTGTCTGTTGCGATAGAGAGAGCTTTGGCAGTGGTATTTCCCACCAGTAGAGAAGAGGCAAGACCAGGGCCAGCGGTGGCTCCAAAGGCATCAATATCACCGATATTGAGATTGGCATTTTTTAGCGCCAAATCAATCAATGGCCTTAGGTGTAAAGAGTGATTTCTACTGGCCAGTTCGGGGACGACACCTCCAAATTCACGATGAATGTTGATTTGAGAAGATATCTCTGATGACAATATATGGCTGTTTTCACCATCATAGCGCAAGATGGCCACAGCGGTCTCATCGCAGCTGGACTCGATAGCGAGAATGGTTGTCGTCATGGGGTCGTTTTAGTGTCTAATTTTCGTATGCACAGATTTTTTTGGTTTGGCTTGCAGGTAATGCGATGCCTTTGACATTTACAAACAGGGGTGTCTTTGGCAGAAACCGCGCCATGTCCGAGCTTCCCAAAGCCTACGAGCCTCAAGCAGTTGAAAAAAAATGGTATGCTGCGTGGTTGGAGCACAACTGTTTTCATGCAGATGAATCTTCAGAAAAAGAGGCCTACTCGATTGTAATCCCGCCGCCCAACGTGACGGGGATATTGCACCTTGGGCATGTCCTTAATAATACGATTCAGGACATTTTGTGCAGGAGGGCGCGCCAGCAGGGTAAAGAGGTGCTCTGGCTTCCTGGAACAGATCATGCCGGTATTGCTACTCAAGCTAAAGTTGAGCGTGAGCTGCGCGAAAAAGAAGGCAAGACACGTCGTGATTTGGGTCGTGAGGCATTTTTAGAACGAGTTTGGGATTGGAAAGAAAAGCATGGAGGTATCATCATCCAGCAGCTCAAGCGATTAGGATGCTCTTGTGATTGGAACCGTGAACGCTTCACGATGGACGATGATTACTCGGCTGAGGTCGGCCGTGTGTTTGCTGATCTCTTTCACGAGGGACTTATTTACCGTGGTAAGAGAATGGTTAATTGGTGCCCGGTATCACTTACCGCGCTGTCCGATGAGGAAGTTATCATGCAACCGCAGAAGTCTAAGCTCTATTTCATGAAGTATGAGCTGGTGGATTCTCCTGGAGAGTTTCTTGAGATTTCAACCACCCGTCCAGAAACCTTGATGGGGGATACGGCCGTGGCTGTTAACCCAAAAGATCAGCGTTTCGAGCACCTGATTGGCAAGAAAGTGCGCCGGCCATTCCCTGCAGCTGAGATTGAAATCATCGCTGATGATCATGTTGATGTGGAGTTCGGCACAGGGGCGCTAAAAATCACTCCAGCCCATGATAAGGCAGACTTTGAGATCGGGCAGCGTCACGAGCTTGAAATTATTGATGTGCTTCATCCTGACGGCACCGTGAATTGCCCAGAGTGTCCAGACCTTGATGGTCTTGATCGTTTTGTGGCTCGTAAGAAAGCCGCACAGAAACTTGAGGAGCTTGGCTTGCTTATACGCGTTGAGGAATATGATAATAACGTAGGCTTCTCTGAGCGCGCCCACGTGCCCATCGAACCACGTATTTCAATGCAATGGTTTCTTAAATACCCCTGTGTGCAGGAAACTGCTGACGCTGTAGCGAGTGGAGATATCACTTACCGCCCAGCAAGATGGGCAAAGACCCACGCCAATTGGATGGAGAATATTCAGGACTGGTGTATCAGTCGCCAGCTCTGGTGGGGGCACCAAATACCTGTGTGGTATCGACAAGAGAAAGTAGGAGAGCTCCAGGCTGCGGAGTCACTCGATGTTAGTGATCTTGAGGCTGGCGACATCTTCGTGGGTGCTGAGGCTCCAGATGATGGTGGCAATTGGGTCCGTGACGAAGATGTTATGGACACTTGGTTCAGCTCATGGCTGTGGCCGTTTGCGACCATGGATGACGCTACGCGATCTAAATTTTACCCCACCACGGACCTCGTGACTGGGCCGGATATCATTTTCTTCTGGGTTGCACGCATGATTATGGCGGGCTACCAGTTTGAAAATCAATTGCCGTTTAAAAACGTCTTTTTTACTTCAATCATCCGAGATCTCAAAGGGCGTAAGATGAGTAAATCTCTGGGAAATTCACCAGATCCTATCGATCTGATGGATGAATACGGTGCTGATGGGCTCCGTTTCGGATTATTGCGCACAGCACCTGTGGGCACTGACGTCAGGTTTGATGAGCAGCTTGTTGCCGAGGGGCGTAACTTTGCCAACAAGCTCTACAATGCGTGTCGTTTTCGCCAGATGGCAAATAGCGCAGATCTACCTAGCGAAACTGTTGAGATGCCCTCCGATGGCCTACGCCCATATCATGTCGACATTGCTGGTAAGCTTGATCAGTTGGCGCTCAATTTGAATAAATCCTATGCGGACTACCGTTTCAATGATGTTGGTCAGCAGCTTTACGATTTTCTTTGGAGTGAGTTTTGTGACAAATTCCTTGAGGCAGTGAAGGGCGATTTACGCGATTCAGCTTCGGCAGAAGCCCGTGAGATGACTCTGTCTGTATTTGATGCAGTAATGAGTCGATATTTACAATTATTGCATCCTTACATGCCCCATATTACCGAGGAGCTATCTATTCGTATGTCCTATGTTGATGAGGGCGAGTTTGTGATGCAGAAAGTGTATCCGGAAGCAGCTCTTGTCTCAGGTGATCATGTATCTGAAAGTTCATCTCAGGCTGAGGCCATTTATGCCGCAGCAGGAAGAATGCGCAACTTGAAGGCGGAGTATAATATGGCCACTCGCAAGGACGTGAAATTTATCATCATCAAATCCAAACCATGGCTTGCTGATGAGGCTGACGTGCTAGGACTACTCGCTGGTGGCGAAGTGGAAATCATCAAAAGCTACGATGCCGCGAAGGGCACTCCGGCCGCGGTCACTGATGTAGGAGAAGTCTACATGCCTCTCGAAGGTCTAATAGATGTTGATGCTGAAAAAGCTCGTTTACACAAAGAGATTCTCAAGGTCGAAGTAGAGGTGAAAAAATGTGATGGTAAGCTCAGCAATAAAGCCTTTGTTGATAAGGCGCCAGCTGAGCTTGTTGAGCGAGAGAAGGCGCGAAGAGACGAGTGGTCGCAGAAGCTGCAGCAACTTCAGGAAATGCACGCGTCCCTTAATTGATAAGCTTGGTTGACGCGTATTTCGATAAGCTTCTTGCCAGTGCTGACAGCTTTGTTACAATCAAAGAATCTCTAGTTACTTATTGAGTAGCCGCTTCAACATGCCGAAATTCGACGATATCACGGGTATACCTAGCAAGGCAGTTGAACTCCTTGAAGCTGTGGGATATTTGGAGGTGTCTGATCTCAGGGGTGCTGAGATCAGAGATCTTGTTGATGAATTAGCCAAGGCAAACAAAATTCTGGAGCTTATGCCGAATGATCCCACTCCGGCAAGTATCGAGAAATGGCAGAAGTTGGCTGCTGAGTATGATGCTGCTTTGGCGGCGGAGGCCACCGAGGAAAAGCTCGCGGGGAAAAGAAGCAGTCATCAAAGTGCTTCACCCAAAGTCTTAAATAGAAAGCTTAGGGTTCCGAAGCCCGAGCTCGTCAATTTCGAGGAAGATGAAGACATGATGGAGATGCTCAGCCTATCTCCAGTAGCTGAGCCACTCGACCCTCTAATGGCTTCAGAGCAAGGCCTATCGATCAATGACGTTTCAGACGGTGTGCTGCTAGATCAGTGTGAAAGTGATGTGAAGATTAATATCATGACAACGATCGGGAAAGCAGACTCCATGTTTCGTAAAGATGAGGTTGTGCGTGTAGGTCTTAACTCCTCTCGAGTCCGTAATTTCGACGACCTTGATTCATCAGTGCAATACGTTCAGCCTTTAGACCGCGCGCCGATCAAAGATGCTTTAGCCAGCTCAGAGGATCTAAACCAAGGTGTCGATTCGAGGTCTCGTAAATTTATCAAAGGTGTTTTTTGCCCCCAAACTAAGACGATGCGCTTGGCTGCATTCACCGCCATACTATTTGTTGCTATATTAGCGGTTAACATGTTTTCATTGATAGGCCTCTTTATATATCGAGCTGGTCTCAATGCTCCTACGGTAATGGTGTGGGTTATTGGATTACTCTTTTTGTTGCTGACATCAGCAGGGGCCTATATTCATTTCGGAACGAGGGCTCGATGTGTAGTTTGCCGACAACCTCCCTTACTACCTAAAAAATGCACCAAGCACAAGAAGGCGCACCATGTGAAGGGGATAGGTTATATTTTGCCAACCGCATTACAGTTGCTTGTCTACAAATGGTTCTACTGCACATACTGTGGCACAGCATTGCGCCTTAAAAAGTAGCAAGGTGAGGCCTTGTGTTAGGGCTTGCATTTTTACTCCCTTAATTGTGTATCGATCATGATGGTGACCGGCCCATCGTTGGTGAGGCTGACTTGCATGTCGGCGCCGAATTCTCCAGAGGCACAGGGCTTGCCAATAGCAATTTGGGATTTTTTTAGAAAGTTTTGGTAGAGTGGTATTGCCGTTTCTGGTCGAGCTGCCTTGATGAATGAGGGTCTATTGCCTTTTCTTGTACTGGCATGAAGGGTGAACTGGCTGACGACAAGAAGCTCTCCATTGATGTCCTCCAGAGACTTGTTCATTTTGCCATCATCATCGCTGAAAATTCTCATCCGTGTGATTTTCCCCACAAGCCAGTCGATGTCTTCCTCCGTATCACCATCGACAATGCCTAGCAGGATGAGCAAGCCAGCCTCTATCTTAGCCGAGGCTTCGCCATTGATGCAAACACTGGCCTGTGACACACGTTGGATAATGGCTCTCATATGAATTTAGCTGATGAAAATTCGCTTTTCTTTTCTCCGGAGAAATTTACCGCCAGGTAAGTTTACTTTTGCAACGGCTCTGTTTGTGATGAGTTCGTCGCATTTGCTAAGTAGCTCTAGGTTAATGTCGGCAATGTTATTTGCCTTGAGAAAATGATGTAAGGCGCTTGATCGCATGGCAGGGGATAACTCTACGATTTTAGGAAGAAATAATCGCCCCTGCGGGTCATAGAGCTGCAATGCCTCAAGCGTGCTGTCGATTGCATTTTGCTGAGCTTGGGATGCACCTGCTGCCCTCAAGATGGCAGGAGGGACCTCGCGACCCATAATTTTAGTGAGCAAGGGTATTGCCTCGTTGCGGAGGCGGTTACGTGTGGTGATGCCTTCGGCGTTGCTGGCGTCATCTCTGTAGGTGATTTTGCGAATCTTGAGATACTCATTGATATCCTTCCGACCTATCTCGAGAAGCGGGCGCTGGAGCTCGAGATCCTTGCCATTAACATGATGAATGGTCGCGAAATGCATGCCTTTGAGCCCGTATGACCCTCTCAGTAAATTGAATAATACAGTCTCTGCTTGGTCATCGGCGTGGTGTGCGAGTAGGATTCGATTGCATCGGTATTTGCGTGCACACTTGGCAAAAAATTGGTGTCGAGCGTTGCGAGCCAAGAGCTCCATGCTGCCACTATTGTGTGACATTTGCTGGGCTATATCAACTCGGTCTGTTTCGAGCAGAAGGTCGTATTTTTTGCCTAGTCTAGTTACGAGTGCAGCGTCTTGACCTGAGGCACGTCCACGTAAGCTGTGGTTTAGGTGGCACAGCACCAAGTTCCGGTAGCCGGCGTCCAACAGTAGGTGCAGCAGCGCTACGGAGTCCCGCCCACCAGAGATACCAAGTAGATAGCGCCGTTTTTTTGACTGCGCTAGAAAATCAGCATGGAGGGATGGGCTCACGCAGGAGAAATTAATCAATACACAGCGCTTTGTCGAGCCGTCCTCGCAACCTCTATTCTTGGGCTTGTCAGTAGCATATTCTGTGGTAAATAATCTGTCATCGCCACCATGGCTAAGGCCGCTGTAGCTCAGGGGTAGAGCAATTCACTCGTAATGAATAGGTCGCCGGTTCAATTCCGGCCAGCGGCTCTTGTATGGTCAGGGAGTTATGGTGATTACTTCTTTAAGAGCTTTATATCAGGCTTCGGTATCAGGCTTCGATTTGAGTAAGCAAGTTTCTAGTCGTGCTCATGGCGAGAAGGATACACTCGGCGATATCTTGATCGTTAGCCCTTATTGTACGGTGATATTAAAAGCGATGCTGACTCGTGTGGTTGTGGATTCGGTTGGTGCTTTGATCTCTATGCGGGATGTGTTGATACCACCCTGAGTCATCAATAGCTCACGCACCCCGCGAGCTCTATCT
>CBFHPA010000012.1:0-49404 GCA_965657565.1 Oceaniferula sp. | reverse complement strand
ATGACCTCGTCCATTTTACTTTCTGTTTCCACCAAGGCAGTCGCAAGAATGGTCAAGCTTCCGCCTTCTTCACAATTACGCGCCGCGCCGAAGAACTTACGACTCTGCTGCAGGGCCGCTGGACTCAGACCACCTGATCCAATCGGGCCACCACCACGTTGCGAGTTGTTGTGGCCGCGAGCGAGGCGAGTAAGACTATCGAGCAAGAGCACGACATCCTTACCCAGCTCAACCAAACGCTTGGCGCGCTCCATCACGAGGTCAGAAACTTGAGCGTGCCGCTTAGCCGGCTCATCAAAGGTCGAGCTGAACACCTCCGCATCAACCGTTTCTTCAAAATCAGTCACTTCCTCAGGACGCTCGTCAAGCAGGAGAATAATGAGCACTACCTCTGGATGATTGAGCTGAATCGACTGAGCAATCTGCTTGAGAATAATGGTTTTACCACCGCGAGGTGGTGCCACGATCAGCCCACGTTGCCCTTTTCCTAAAGGTGCCACGATATCGAGCACTCTCGGGGACATCCCAGTCTCGGCATTTTCCAGCATGATACGCTGATCAGGAAACATCGCCGTCAAGTGGTCAAAATCCTTGGGCTTGCTGTAGTCCGCAACTGGCGCCCCCTCAATCTCGAGTACTTCACTGACTGAGATATATTTGTCGCGGCCACGTGGAGCACAGAGGCGCGCTTTGATCTTCTGACCTACTACTAGGCCATGCTCACGAATGAGGTTGCCATTCACATAAAGATCGTCAGGCGAGGTCTTAAAGCTTTTGGCAGGATCACGAAGCATCGCATAGTTGTCCTTCGCCTGCTCCAGCACCCCCTCCCCTTCAACGATAACGCCCTCTTTGGCGTAAAAGGCAACCAGATCAAAAACCAGTTGGCTTTTGGATGCTTTTGCTGGAATTTTGACCGGCAACACCTCAAGCATGGAGTAAATTTCCGACAAAGGCTTTTCACGAAATGCGTTGATACTAATGGACTCGGGCAGTGGCGGCAGTGGCGGGCGCTCCTCTTTGGCCTCCGCGTGCTCAGCCTCATCAGCCTGCAGCTTATTAGCGTCATTATTTTCAACAACTGCAGTATCCTTCTGGTCTGCGGGTTTTGAATCCAAAGCATCATTGCCCGAGGTCTCTGATGTTCCTACAGCGGGCTCGTTTGCGTCGTGTTCTTCGTTCATGGTAAAGTCTGAGTGTTTACAAGGTCCTAACTTGAGATTTAATTCATGGGGTTTTAGCAATATGCTATTTTTCTGTGACTTATGGCTCAGATGTATTCACCAAAAGAATGGATCATTGCGACTGAACGTCAGCAAGCTCCTGCAAATAGCGATGACATTGGTTTCTGAGCATCTGCTCCGGGCCTTCATTCCAGAAAACGATGTCAGCCAACTTGATTTTGGCGTCGATAGGCATCTGGGAAGAAAGCACTGCTTCCACCATCATATCATCCCAACCGTTGCGTTTTTTAACACGATCAATCTGAGTTTTTCTACTAGTAGCTACCAGCAAATTAACTGATTGACCGAAATCAAATCCACTCTCAAACAGAAGAGGGATATCCGCAACGAAGAGGCGCGTTGCAGGATTCTTAGCCTCTAGTGTTAATAATGCAAGACAATCCTCACGCACTCTCGGGTGGAATATTTCCTCTAGAAAGTGCCTCGCATCGACATCAGCAAAAGCCCATGCTCTCAAGCGAACCTTATTCACTTCTCCCTTCTCTCCAAATACATCTTTGCCAAAATAGAGACGGATTTGGTCAAGCACCTCTTTTTCCCGATACCACTTGGCAACACTGGCATCAGCATCAAATACTGTAACCCCAAGATTCAGGCCGCGTAGCAACGCACAACAGGTCGACTTACCTGTGGCTATTCCACCTGTGAGGGCAATGGTTGGTAGGGTAGATTTCACTTATCGTGCTAATGCCACATAATAATGACTCATCTATGTGAGTGGTCACCATTTGAAATGAGAATTAGTGTGGGTAAATGTGCTCTCCATTTACACTGTCATGAAAAACCCCTCAGTGCCAAAAGACAGCTGAGAGGTTGATTGGTAAAGAATGAATGCGATGGATAGCCACTATCCTAGCGTGAAGGTAGCAACCCATCGCCACCATCAAGTGAGACCGCTGATTGAGGAACAGCTCCACCAGCACCAGGAGCACCACTTGTCGGCTGATTGATTCGCGCACCAGCAGCATCAATGATTTCAGCTGTGACGAAGATAATCAGGTTACTCTTGTTTCTGGTTTCCGCTTTCGATTGAAATAAACGACCAATGATTGGCAAGTCTCCCAGTATGGGCACGCTATCCTCAACATTTTGAACGTCCTCGCGCATCAGGCCACCGACCGCCACGGTATAACCATCATATATGGTGAGACCTGTAGTAACCCTGCGAGTAGCAAATACTGGCATTTCAATGCGGTTTTCGGTGATAGTTATACTCACCGGATTGCCGAGTATGTCTTGCCCTAATGTTTGGATGGGTGAGCCATAGTTGATGAATCCCTCGAACTCAACTAATTCTGGAGCGAATCTCAAATCAATGGAATAGTTGTTCTCGCCAATGGTTGGCTCAATCTCAAGAGTGACACCTGTGTTACGTGTTTCAAATCCGGTAGGGGTAGCAGGTGTAACAGGGAAAATCTCTGCTGATCCGCCGCCGCCTGCATCACCATTGTTACTGCTGGTGGAGGTAGTGCCAACAGACTGCGGTAGTTCTGGTGGCTCGTATTCAGTTGGATAAATAAATTCACGAATCACTTCGATCATCGCGGATTCACCGCTCTTCGCAAGGATGCTGGGTGCCGTCATGACGTCTGTGCCTTTTTTCTGCGCTAATCCACGCATGATCATTTGCGCTGAGCTGTTGTCAAACAAACCGGTGATCGATAAAATCCCAGGGGCAACATTCGTGGCCTGATTACTTCGAGTCGGGTTGTTAATGATAGAATCAATGGAGTTGCGCGTGTTGGCATAGTCGCCACTTCGAAGACCCGCTGTAGCAATGTTGGTAACTGAAGTGGCACCGTCTGGCAGCAAACTTGGGTTACCTACGTCTCCCACATTGCGTGGCGTGCCATTTCCAGTAGAGCCACCACCCAAAAGGTAATCAGACCCACTACCTCCCAACTCGATTGCTCCTCCCAGAATCCAATCAAAACCAAGCTCGTCAGAATTCTCTTGGGCTACTTCAATAAATTTGGTCATGATACGCACTTGCTGTGGTCCTTTCTTACGAATAACCGCAATGAGGTCATCAATAAGATCAAGGTTGCTGAGGGTATTGGAGACAACAAGCGTACTTGTGGAGGCTATGTAGTTAGCGAACGCTTCTTCTGGGAATGCAACCCCACTCTCCTTGAGCAGAGTTTGCGCACTGGCTCGCTGCCCCAATGCTCCTGCGTCATCACCACCATCGTCAGCAAAGGGATCGTCATTACCACCGCCTCCTGAACCGGAGCCTTGTGAAATTCGTGATATGAAATCAGGAGGTACTGTATAGGTACGGGTGTAGAGGTCGTCCACTTCTAAAGCTCCAACCGGGAGGAGAACTACAGCAAACTCATCAATTTTAATTCGCAGCCGAGTTTTATCGCAGATAAATTGGAGGATCTTACCAAGTGGCACAGGAGTTTGTAACTGAAGTGTATCAATTTTAATGCTACCAATACTCTCCTCAGGGGCTGCAACCGCACCCACATCTAAGGCGTCGGCACCACCGAGGTCAGCCGCTCCATTGGCTAGAAGCTTAGGGTCTCTGATTAAGAAGTTGATACCTTTCTTGCTTTCATCCGGCTCGTAGTCAAATTCTCTCGCACGTACGCGCAATGTCTGTAGGGCTTCATCTACGGTAACATCCTCGAAATCGACCGATGGGATCATTATATTTTTGAGCTTCTGCTGTATGTATTCGACCCCCGTTGCCTGACTGACAAGACCCTGGCCAGGTCCAAAATCAGGCAGCTCGGGTGGAACGGTAGTTTCCCAGGCTCGGTCTACCTCCTTCAGGAGCTCAGCACGTGTTTGGTCATACGCAGCTCGGTAGTAGTCAGATTTCGTTGCCGCTATTCTCTCAAGCCAGCGACGAGCGGCTTTGTTGTAGATATCAATTTGCAAAATCTTTTTGAATTCTGCCTCAGCCTCATCGTATTTTCCTAGATTGTAATATCCCTCACCTGAATATAGGTGGCGACGAACTTGATCGACGTTTTTCGTGTGATCTAACGTCAATGAAGGATTGGTTCTAATAGGGTCATCAAGATAACTTAGCTGCTCCTTGGCTGTTTTGTTTGATGGATCTAGCACCATGACATCTTCCAGCATGCTACGCGCCTCGTCCAATCTGCCGACACGCCTATATTCCTGCGCTAGCGCAATCGTCGCGTCACTCAAGTGATCGTTGTATGTTTCTCTCCGATCCGACAAAGCTGGAGCAGATGGCAACATGTTCAACGCACTCTTGTATTGCTTTACCGCTTCTTGATATTGATTTTCTTGATAAGCAGCTCGGCCGAGTTCGAGAGCTCTATCAGCCTCTGCAACATCGTTGAGTCGGCGTGCGATCTCGCGCTGTGCAGCACCGGTAGCACTTGGAGCAAATTCCTGAGCATGGAGCATTCCAGCAGAGAGAATCATGCTAGATAATATGCAACTCTGCAGGGCACGCTGCCTCCTTGCCTCCCTAACTTTATAAGTGGGAAAATTGTTACGCAAATCTTGAATATATGGGTGGGTAAGTTTGCTTTTCATGTCTAATAAGCGGATTTGAACATTTTTAATACCGAGTGTGAAGTATAATTTTAATTATTTCGTAATTCTTAAAGCGCATCTCTGTGCAATTTTGTAACGCATGTAAGTGGGGTCGTCGATCATTGCGTATAAGGCATGAGATGCTCGATTTTGTTGCCCTCTTGGTCGAGATACTCAACAACAATGATCATTTTAATGATATCAATGGTCTTAAGCAGATAGGGTTTCTTCTCAGCTTGTGGATCAAAGGGCAGGGAGAAATGGGTGTTTTCATCCACTTCAAAAGGCTTAGCTTCCTGGTTCAGCGCATTCAATACAAGGGTAGCCCGATTGTCCATTATTCCCAGAGATCGTTTAGGGTGGCCGTCCAGATCACCTCGTTTATCAAATCGGTATTGCGTTCCTTTTTTGTTAGGCTGAAGGTCTTCGATCACCCATATAACATCAACCATTCCATTAGCATTTCGCCTTTTATCAAGGCCCGCAAATTTGAAACGATTTTGCATCAATGGCTTCTTAAATTTGATAACCTCATCGAGCTTCACTTGCAGATCAGTCTTATTCAACGGAACTTTAACTTTATTTTCTAAGTTGAAAAAGGATTCCCTACCACCATCGGTAGCCACCCTTGGCTTGATATGCACTTGCGTAGTATAAACTGGCTTTGATGCGCGCACGCCGAGTTTAGTTACAGGCTCAGGATAATCACTGGCATTGTTGGGATCAGTCTCTGCCTCATATTCCTCACGGTTAGAAAAACCATCATCATCCGGATCTCGCTCTGCAGCATTACCATAGCCAGGATCTAGATTATTCTCCATCCACCATGTGTTTGGTATGCCCGCATGAACGGGATCGCTTTTCAGTAAATCCACTGGATTGTTAGGGTCATCACGCTGCGAGAACAGAATGATACCTGTGAAAAGATCAACTTTTCGACCATCCAGGTCGGCTTGATTTATTTTATGTTCCATATAGATGGAAACTTTAGCTTTATCAATGGCAGCTAATCCTTTCGCTTCAACTTCTTGATTTTGCCTTGGCGTGGGAAGTATGAATGCATTGGTCTGATCACTTTTATTTTTCACGCTAATGTAGCCCAGTGCTGCCAATGCGGTAACTGCGGCACCTAAAGTGACTTTTTCATAATTATCGGAGAGCCAAGACATATTAGAGGTGATTTGAAATGAGGTGTTTAAAGTGTTACTTATCCGTTGGTTGGCTATTACCACTCGCTTCATCATCTTTTGCAGATGGTTTCTGGCCTTTCATCAGTAAGATATCACATTTGATGTGGACTACTAGATTCTCGTCACCCATCACTTGCTTGAGGATGTGTTCATCATCTAAGCCTGGATCCACTCTAGGCTCGATCGCAATATCGCTTGCGGCACCATCAATGCTGGTCTCACCCTCTTCGAAAGCCTCCCCAGGGACAGAGAATCCACCGAAAACATCGGCTTCCTCAAAAGGAGTGATTCCTGTTTCTGCTGAATTGCTCCTTGTGACTTTAAAATCTGCATCCTTGGGCCCCGGAGCATTTTGGTTCTCATTACGAATACGTAATGCTCGCACCGCATAGAGATATTCTTTCGAATTTGCCATTGCCTGCAAAAAATTACGCATTGATGATTCAGATGCTGTAAATGTGAGTTCGACTGGCATGGTTTCTAGTAGTATTTTGTCGGCAGAGCTTGCTTGATTGCGCCCTCTACCCGCCTTTTTCTTGCCCACGGGAGTTGGCGGTGGCCCTTTCTCAATTTCGAGTAACTCGCGTCGTATATTAAGTAGAGCCTTGGGCTGATTTTCGGCCAGTTTTTCAAGCAGCCATTGAATAGCACCTAGCTGAAAATTTAATTTCTTGGTAGCGTAAGGGGCAGCTTGAACAGCTGTGTATTTTTCAAACCCAAAACTGCACTTTTCTGGCAGAGAAGTTCCCGCTTTGTTGAAGGCTCTACGCAGTTGTGTCTGCATTTCAATTCTTGCATCACTGAATTCTCCCGGAGTCAGTTTTGGCAACGAGTCTGCTTTGTATTCAAAAAACGCGTCACGCACCTCATTAATAACAGACTCATACTCGTCGATATTTTCCCCGCGAGCACTTAGATTTGCTTGATTAGGGTATGGCTTGGCATTGACCAGGGTGTTATATTTAGTTCTTTGTTGCCCATACTCTGCCATATTTTTGGCAAAGTCATCACCTTCAGAGTAGCCATGATAAAAAATACCCCCTGCAAATACTAACGTGATGCCCAAAAGCCCGCTGACAAATTTATTTTCCTGAATCCAGTCCATGATTTAAAATTGGGATATCTTTACTCCACGATGATTTACAACTCGCATTTTCAATAATGTGATCTCTCGTCTGGTATTCATTATTTGCTGGCTGGATAGCTATACTCCATCGAAATAGGTTGCTTAAGAGGTAAAATGATTTCGAAGCGCGCTGCATACGCATCGCCGAGATCTGTTGGCTTCTCAATAATGGTTTGCTGTGTCGGCATCACATCAAAATACTTTGAACCATTCCTGAGTCGATCAATGAGGACATCCACTTCTTTGTGACCGTCTTTCTCGCGCCAGAAACCCTTCAATCTAATAGCCGTAATCTCCGGGGACCTTGGAGCTTCTCCAGCTCGAGGACGCCGAGGCTTCTGGTCACCAGACAACGCCTCAAGATTGATCTGAGCCATGGATGATTGTCCCAAATCAGTGGAGGCGTAGTCGCTATTTATAACAGATTGTAAAATACTAGATGTGTCTTCTCCGGATGACTCGGGACCAAGCTCACTGCGATCAAAGCCCACAACTGGATCAAAATCAACTACCCATACTTTGTCACTCTTGAAGTGAAGCGCCAAATCATCCAACAGACTAATCCACTCGATACGGGCAGCTTGCTCGCCTGCCAGTTGCTGAGCGACCACATCAAGCTCGGCCTCTTTTTTTGCTAATTTGTCAAGAGGCCTTGCATACAACTGCCTCTTATTAACTTCATCAGTCACCGTCAGGAGGCCTTCTTCCGATAGCCCTTTCCTTCCCATGTTAGTCCATGACCATAAAGCCCATCCAGCAATAAGTAGCATCGATGCGGTAACGAGCCATGGTTTTCTCCTTTTGGTTTCGCGCTCGCGAAATACCTGATCCGGCACTAGGTCGATGGTCAATGGCGTTTTGCCCTCGGCACGCAAAGCCAACCCCACCAACTCACCCAGCATGTGAGCCTCAGAGTTGAGCTGTTCGATATTTACATCGGCGCCCACAGAAATTTCTTTCAGGGGGTTAAAGAGCTCGACTGGCAGCTTAAGCTTTTCTTCAAAGAACTTATCAATATAAGGCAAATTAGCCCCGCCTCCCGAGAGGAACACTTTTTGTGGCGCACGACCTCCGTGTTGACTGCGGAAATAATTGGTGGTCCTTGCAATTTCAGCGGGCAGCTTACTAAGAGCATTCCGTATCACCATGGCTAGTGCAGCCGCATCTTCCCCCAGCTCCGTGGTGTGAGCAGTATTCAAGGCGACAAGACCATTGTTGCACTTTTGAGCCTCTGCCTCGGAGAAGTTAATCCCGTATTCCTTGGCGATGGCGGAAGTAATTGACGCGCCACCGACTGCCACACTGCGAGTGAACATTCTTTTCCCCTCGAGATAGATGAGGTTGCAAGTTTTAGCGCCGATATCAATCAGCAAAGTCGTTCCCTCAAGCTCAGGAAAATTATAAAGTAAGGCATTGTAGAGCGACATAGGCGACGCATCAACATCAATCGTTTTGAGACCAGTATCAGCCACAATGTCATTCAAATCATTCAACGAATCCCCCTTGATGGCTACCAAGGCAACCTCTTTTTCACTCGAGTTACTATCAAGTAGCTGCCAATCCCAAATGACTTCTTCGATGGGAAAAGGTACGTGTTGCTGTGCCTCAAAGGCAACAAGCTGTTGAATGTTGTCGTCCTCAATAGGAGGCAGCTTGATAAAGCGGGTGAAAACAGACTGTCCTGATATCGAATAGCGTAACTTAGTGCTCTTGCTAATGTCTAAACGGTCGATGAGCTCAGATATGGCAACTCTGATTTGCGGCAGGCGTGCCATTTCAGCAGCCGGATCAGCCAAAATAGAAGTCGAATCATATTTCAAGAGAGTCAGTCGGCCTGACTTGGACACCTCAAAGGCCCCCATCGCAATACGCTGCGATCCAATATTGAGAGTTACAATGATGTTAGCAGCTGCCATGATTGATTAATCTATAAAATAGGGTGAAGAAAATGATTATTTACCGATCCAGATGTCTGAAATGCCTCCTCAAATGTTGATTTAGTCGAGCTCCTCAATTTCCGCGTAGCGATCCCACCAGAAAAACTTAAACGGAGTCTCATTTTTGTTGAGCAAAGGTATTTTCCCATAGGGCGTGAGGGCATCCCACCACTTACCTTTTGACTTCGGCATCGTCGTGAAGATGCCAGAACTTTTAACAGGCTGTGTGCCATTCACGGTAATCTGGCCACCAACTTCTTCAATGATTGATTTGGCCGCATTGTCGCGGCCACTGATGCGCTTCACTGCAGTAGGCGATAGATAAACTGATACATAAACATCCTCACCGATAGGCACATTAACATAATTGATCTCCTTCTCCAGAAGACGTAGCTTAGTGTCATTATTGTCGGTCACCTTTGCTGCAATATACCACTTCACCGTCACACGGTCTGCAAAATTTTCATTGCGATTGGATGAGGCAATGTTGATTTTCAATTCAACTTCCAACCACTCCTTGGGGGTGAATTTCTTAGCAGTTGTGCCACCGCCTATAGTGGGGGAAAGAAGACTGTCAAATTCAGGCTTCCTGATGTCTAGCTTGTATTGCTGCGCCATAGCTGGAGAAGACATTGCCATGAGAGCAAAGAGCACAGCTGCTAGAGAATTACGCTGAAGTATTAAGTTCATAGTTAAGATTATCTGACACATTATCTATTGGTAGCATCATTTTACCAGCAGAAATGCGAAAAGATTATATTTTTTGTAATGACGTTCACCCCAGGTGCTCACATGCAATCATCAGCTCTGTGATGGTGAGTTCCTAAACATCGCGCTTGTGCAATTCTCGTCAGTATGATTTGTAAAGTAGCAACATGGCAAAGCCTCAAAAAACAGCGATTCAGCCTACACGGGCCGAAGACTTCCCAGAATGGTATCAACAAGTTGTCAAAGCCGCAGACTTGGCTGAAAATTCAGAGACTCGAGGTTGCATGGTAATTAAACCATGGGGATATGGTATTTGGGAGCTGATTCAGCAGCAGCTCGACACCCGCTTCAAAGAAACCGGGCATCAAAACGCGTATTTCCCCTTACTTATTCCCCTTTCTTATCTAGAAAAAGAAGCTGAACACGCAGAGGGCTTCGCCACCGAATGCGCGGTTGTTACCCATCATCGACTGGAGGCCCAAAAAGATGATGCGGGAAAAACAAAGATGGTCCCCTCGGGCAAGCTCACTGAGCCATACGTCATTCGCCCCACCTCAGAAACCATCATAGGAGCAGCCTTCTCACGATGGGTCGAATCCTACAGAGACCTACCGCTACTGATCAATCAATGGGCCAACGTCATGCGATGGGAAATGCGTCCCCGCCTCTTCCTCAGAACTGCTGAGTTTCTGTGGCAAGAAGGGCACACAGCTCACGAGACAAAGGAAGAGGCCATCGATGAAACGCGCACTATCCACCGACTTTATGAAGAATTTCTGCGTGATCATCTAGCCATACCGGTGATTCCCGGTGAAAAGACCGAGGCCGAACGCTTCCCCGGAGCCGATATGACACTTACTGTGGAAGCTATGGTACAGGATAAAAAAGCGATACAAGCTGGCACATCACACTATTTGGGCACCAATTTTTCTAAGGCGCAAAATATCACATTCGCCGGGCGCGATGGTAATCAGCAGCACGCCCACACAACTTCGTGGGGCGTCTCCACTCGCCTCATAGGCACCCTTATCATGTCCCATTCAGATGATGATGGGCTGGTGCTTCCACCTAGGGTAGCCCCATCACAAATCGTCATTGTCCCAGTGACACCGAAAGAGGATAGCCGAGATGCTATCATTGATGCCTGCAATGCGTTGGCAGAAATCCTGCGCCGTGACTGCAGCTACGCAGGACAATCCATGCGTGTTCACGTTGATAGTCGCGACCTGGGCGGTGGAGTTAAAAAATGGGAGTGGGTCAAAAAAGGTGCCCCTATTAGGATAGAAATTGGTCCACGTGACCTCGAATCAGGTAAAGTCTGCCTGCAGCGTCGTGATCAAGGCCCTATGGATAAGAGCTTTATCCCGAAGGAGGACTTTATTCGAAATGCAGCCGACACCCTTCAGGACATTCATGATACGCTCCTCAAACGCGCGACTCAGCTGCGTGATCAAAACATCATCGAATGCGATAATATTCATAGTTTCGACAAGCATTGGTCGGAGGAGTCGCCTGGTTGGCTGATGACTCCCTGGAATGGAACGCGTCAGCAAGAAGAGGAACTCTCTAAGAAACACAAAATATCTATTCGCTGCCTGCCTCTCGATTTGCAAGAAAGCGATCCAGAGCCCTGCTTTCTTACCTCCGAGCCTACCCGCCAACGAGCACTCTGGGGCCGAAGTTACTAATCATTTTTAGCTTTGGATTTTTCCAATTAATACATAACATCTCCAACAAATGGGTATCTTCAACAAACCAAAACTGAGAGGCACCGGCAACAAACGGGAAAACATGCCAGATGACTTGTGGACCAAGTGCACGGATTGCGGCGAGCTGATTCACGCACTCGACCTCAAGCAAAATCTCAACGTTTGCCCAAAATGCGAGCACCATTTCCTCATTGGCTCACGTGAACGCATTCAACTTCTCGCAGACCCTAACAGCTTTAAAGAAACCAATTCAGAGCTGTTTTCTGAGAATCCGCTCGGATTCAACAAGTACGAAGACAAGATTGCTATGCTGCGTGAGAAGACAAAGCTCAACGATGCAGTGGTCACGGGCTCAATCACCATCGAGGGCAAGCCTGCTATGATCGCCGTCATGGACTTCAAATTTTTCGCAGGTTCGATGGGCTCGGTGGTAGGTGAAAAAATCACTCGGGCCATTGAGCAAGCCATCGATGAGAAAAAAGCCGTTATCATTGTCTCTGCCTCATCAGGAGCTCGCATGCAAGAGGGTATGCTTTCATTAATGCAGATGGCAAAAACATGTGCCGCTTTGGCCCGCTTGTCAGAAGCTGGCCTCCCCTACATTTCAGTCATGACTCACCCAACTACCGGAGGTGTTACCGCATCATTTGCCACTATCGGTGACATCAACCTTGCCGAGCCCCAATGCATGATTGGATTTGCTGGGCCACGTGTCGTTAAAGAAACAACGCACCAAGACCTACCGCCAGGTTTCCAAACTGCAGAGTTCATGTTAGAACACGGCTTGATTGACGCCATCGTGAAGCGTAGCAAATTACGTAACAAGCTGAGCCAGCTGCTTGGATACATGCTTCCCTGAGTCGAGCGGCCCAGTATTGGGTCCTCAAAAATCTACAACCACTGGATGACTCATCATCCTGTGCCGATGAATTATCAAGAGGCAATCGACTGGCTTTACGGCACTCAGCAATTTGGAATCAAGCTTGGCTTAGAACAGCCAAGAAGATTACTTCGAGAACTTGATGCATACCCGGCAGCTGGAGTTAAAGTCGTCCACGTAGCTGGAACCAACGGCAAAGGATCGACCTGCGCTATGATCGATGCCATAGCACGCGGAAGCGGCTTACAATGCGGGCTCTTTACCTCACCTCACCTGATTGATTTCCGCGAGCGCGTGCGAATCAACGGCCTTGAAATTAGCGAAACTCAAACTGCTCAGTATCTGAGTGAGATCAAAAAGCGAGTTGCTGACTGGGAGCACCACCCTACGTTCTTTGAAATTACACTTGTGCTCAGCATGATGCACTTTAAGCACCAAGGATGTGACCTCATCACCCTAGAAACCGGCATGGGTGGCAGGCTTGATGCAAGCACTGCCGTGCCCGCTGATATTGCAGTCATTACACCAGTGGCAATGGATCATTCACAATGGCTCGGTGAAACCCTATCCGAGATCGCCGCAGAAAAAGCAGGCATTATGGTCGAGGGCAAACCCACCTTAAGCAGCTCTCAGCATCCAGATGTTTACCAAGTTCTCAAACAACATGCGCATCGTATCAAGTCGCCTATTGAGTTCATTCTAGATCCATATACAAAATCAAGCATCAGTCTCAAAGGAGCTCACCAGCTTCATAATGCTGCGCTTGCAATTGCCGCAGTACGAGATGCAGGCATCCCCACCAATGCTTAAATTATCAGCGACTCTCTCGCACATGTATGCTGGCCAGGACGTTTCGAACACTGCCAAGCACCCTATTCTCCAAATGGACTCATCCTTGATGCCGCGCACAATATTCATGCCGCAGAAGCCCTTGTAGAAACGTGGCAACAACATTACCCCAATCAAAAGGCAACGATCATCTTTGGTGCTGTGGAAGGAAAGAACACGAATCAGGTTATCTCTGTTTTATCCGAGATCGCCGCTCACTTACACCTTACTCCAATTGATTCAGATCGCTCGCTCAGCACCATTGAGCTCACACAATCAATGGTTTCTGAAACACCTCACACTGTGCACGATAATGTGCTCACAGCCATTGACAGCGCCCATCAACAAGCCTCAGAATCCCCCGTCCTCATCTGTGGTTCCATCTTCCTCATCGGCCATATCAAAGCATTGCTCTCTGCACAGAGCTCGCGGCCAAGCAACCAATAGCTTGCGCTTTACCTATCCCTTTACTAACCCTCCAAATTAGACACACCCAAGCCACGATGTTTTTCCAATCACTACTTCGCCACAACGAGATTGGCGCCAACTCTTACCTCCTTGATTTAGACGACCATCGCGTTGTTCTCGATTCAGGCATGCACCCTAAAGAAGAGGGTATCGACTCCCTACCGGCTCATCATGAGCTGGAGTCCGGCAGTGTTGATTCCATTTTTGTATCTCACTCACACCTCGACCACTCTGGTTCGCTTCCTGTTGTCATGAATGATCAGCCGGAAGCAGAGGTGTATATGACACCAGCTACTTCTAAGTTAGTTGACGCTTTGCTTCACAACTCTGTCAATGTCATGGAAAGTAAGCGTGTTGAACTTGGCATTACAGATTACCCGTTCTACACCCATCGCGAGTTAGACCGGCTGGAAAAACGATGGCGCACCTTCAACTACGACCGCCCCTTCCAACTTAGTAATAATGTCCGCGCAAGCTTCCATGACGCAGGACACATCTTAGGATCCTCGGGAGTCATGCTGGAAACCATCGACAAGCGCATCTTTTACACTGGCGATGTGCAATTCGAAGACCAAACATTAATCCCGGGCGCTGACCTGCCCGAACAAGACATCGACGTTCTTATCGTTGAGACAACCCGTGGCGCGTCGCCCCGTGATGAATCCTACAATCGACACCAAGAGGAGAATGATTTCGCCGAGTCGATCAACCGCTGCCTTCAAGAAGGAGGTTCAGTGCTCATTCCCGTATTTGCCATGGGGAAAACTCAAGAAGTGATGGCCATGATTCATCGCTTCAAACAGGAAGGAATGATTCCAGATGCACCCGTATATATTGGTGGTCTGAGCACCAAGATGTCAGTCATTTTTGATGAATTTGCCGACTCAACCCCTAGGAATCAGCCCGGTTTTCGCGTCTTAAAAGACATGGAAGTAAAAACCGGTGGCCGCCGAAGAAAAAGAGCGCCTATCGTCTACCAACCCGGCTGTATCTACGCACTCTCGAGCGGCATGATGACTGAAACAACCGTTTCCAATAGTTTTGCCCGCGGTTTCATGGACAACCCTAAAAACGCACTCCTATTTGTCGGTTACGCTGATCCAGATTCACCTGCTGGGCACATTCGAGCAGGCAAGCAAGGAGACCTTATTGATCTCGATCCAGAGCAACCTCCTGTCCAGTTCAATTGCTCCATGAATGTTTTTGATTTCTCGGGGCATGCCACGCGGGATGACATTCTCGACTACATCTTAAGAGTAAAGCCAGCCAAAGCCCTCCTAGTTCACGGTGATATAGCTGCCACCAAATGGTTTGAAGAACAGCTTCAATCAAAACTACCTGACTGTGAAACTATTATTCCCAAACCCGGCCATAAATACTATTTTTGAGCTAGTGGCTTAGTTTGGCGATAAGGGTAAACAGCGGAAGACCTAATCTGACACCCTGACGAATCGGCTCTATCCAACCAGCATAAGATAACATGATAGATTTCCCCACAATTCCGACCAAGCGATTGCGCTATCTTGCTGTCTTCACTTTTTTGTCGTGCTCATTGCACTTCACCGCAGCCGCTGACATACGCTGCGCGACGGTTAACATCGATAAAGTCTTCAAGAACTACAAGAAGGCTAGCGAAAAAAGGAACGCCCTGCACGCTGAACAAAAAAAACACACGCAACGACTCACAACCCTAACAAACCGCCGCAGCAAGGTAACTGAGGCGATGGGAGATTTACGCAAAGAAATCAAGCTTCAGGCAAAGAGTGAAGCGGACAAAGAAATATACCGTGATCAGGCTCAAAAGCTCCACGATCAATACACGACACTCAACCAAGCTATTACTGAGTTAGAAGACCTGCACCTCAAGCAATCGAAAAAAGATTTGAAGCTCCTTCTTGAAACATCATTAAGCGAAATTCATGCGATAATTAAGCAACATGCTCAAGACCAACAGTATGATTGGGTCATCGACACATCTGGCGCCTCAAGTAGCACAATATCACCATTGATTTATGCAAAAGAAACGGAGGACATCACCGATGACATCCTGAAAAAAGTCAACCAGTGACCTCTGCTAATACCGTATTAGCAGAGGTCTACTCGATCATACTCAGATATCATTTGAGCGATGCAAGTGCTTGATCAAGGTCGGCAATAATATCATCGCTGTGCTCGATACCTACACTGAGCCTTATAAGGCCGGGAGTAATCCCACCTTCAAGCTGCTGCTCAGCACTAAGTTGACTATGCGTGGTCGTTGCTGGGTGAATCGCCAGACTCTTTGCATCTCCCACATTGGCTAGGTGCAAAAATAGCTTCAGTGATTCGATAAACTTTTGACCTGCATCGCTACCATCTTTCAATTCAAAAACAACCATACCACCACCTTTGCCATTGAGATACTTCTGGCAGCGATCGTATTCTGGATCATCAACTAAACCTGGGAAACGAACCCACTCAACCGCATCATGATTTTTCAGAAACTCAGCCACCTTGAGGGCATTCTCAGAATGCTTATCCATGCGAAGAGGTAAAGTCTCGATACCCTGGAGGAACTGCCACGAATTGTCAGGGCTGATACACGCACCTAGATTACGCAATGGCACCGTGCGCATGCGCAGAATAAATGCCAGTGGCGCGAGTGGTTCTGGCAAGTCATGCCCCCAACGCAACCCGTGATATGAATTATCAGGCTCATCAAAGAGCGGATGCTTACCCCCAGCCCAGTTGAATTTACCAGAGTCTACCACGATACCGCCTAAGCCAACGCCATGACCACCAAACCACTTAGTGAGTGAGTGAATCACAATATCAGCCCCATGGTTGAGTGGACGTGTTAGGTAAGGTGTGGAGAATGTAGCATCAACAATCAGAGGCAGGCCATGCGCGTGTGCTATGGCCGCGATCGCCTCGAGGTCGGCGACTTCTAGTGCTGGATTTGAGACTGTTTCGCAGAACAACGCACGGGTTTTGTCATTGATCGCCGCCTCAAAATGAGCGGGGTCAGTCGAGTCCACCAAGCTCACATCAATACCCATTTTGGGCAGTATGTCATTAAACATGGTGTAACTTCCACCATAGAGATTGCGGGCAGAAACAATGTTATCTCCAGATTCAGCGAGGTTAATAATACTGTTAAAAATCGCCGCTGTTCCAGATGCAAAACCAAGGCCCGCCATTTCATGAGCACCCTCCAATAAACACACACGCTTTTCTAGCACGTCGGTAGTTGGATTCATTCAACGCGTGTAGATATTCCCCAGTTCTTTGAGCGCAAAGAGGTTGGCTGCGTGCTCTGTGGAGTCAAAAACAAAGGAGCTCGTGCGGTAAACGGGGACGGCACATGCATTGGTACTAGGGTCAGGTTGCTGGCCGCCGTGGAGGCAAATGGTTTCAGTTTTCATATCTATTGTATTATTTGTTGTTTATTTTTTAGCGCATTGCTGCAAATCTTTGACGTAGTAAATCTTTCTGGGCTAGGTCAGCTGTCTTGGCTTGAGCATCAATGAGCCATTGATTTTCCAGCTCATTCTTTGTCGGACGATGACTTTCCAGATAGACACCAAATTTACCCGGAGGAGCATGCTCAGTCTCTTCCGCAAGAGCCATCGCCTCAGAAGTAGACGTCATGTCTCTGGCTGACTCATCAACGAGATCAAACGTTCCCCCCTTGCGTGGTATACCATCATCAAAAGCGCCGGGATAAAACATCGTGCACTCAGAGAGAGTCTCCACTACAGCAAATCCTGGATGAAGAATGGCACGTTCAAACATCTCATTCATGTGTTTAACTTGAACCGCATGCGTGCGGGCAATGAAGGTGGCGCCAGAGGCGACAAGCTGTGACATGGGATTGATGGGCAGATCGATAGATCCTCTCGGGTCAGTCTTTGAGCGGCGCCCAATAGGGGTTGTCGGACTAGTTTGATTTTTAGTGAGTCCGTAGACTTGGTTATCCATCACCACATAAGAAAGATTCACATTTTTTCTCGCAGCGTGATTAAGATGGTTGCCTCCTATTGAGTATCCATCACCATCACCGCCAAAGACGAACACATGAAGATCTGGCCGAGAAAGAGAAATTCCAGTAGCCAAGGGCAAGGCGCGACCGTGAATGAAGTGTATGCCATGAGTATTCACGAAATAGGGAAACCGTGATGAACAGCCAATACCTGCAACACAAACAATTTTCTCATGTGGAATTCCCAATTTCTGGACCACATTAAAGAACGAAGCGAGCACGGCGAAATCTCCACAGCCTGGGCACCAAGTGGGATGATCGGCCTTAAGCTGCTTCTTCGTCAGTTTTTCGGTAGGAGCGGACATAGCGTGATGGATAAATTAATAGTAAGAACGGATAATTACTTGGCAAGAAGTTGATGAGCCTTGTCAATAATCTCACTGACACGGAAAGTAATGCCCATGGTCTTGTTGATAGAGCAGATGCGTGCATCACAGGTAACTGCGCGGAGTAATGCTGCTAATTGCCCCATTCCATATACCCCAGAGTCATTCATCTCTGGGACGACAACGTGGGTATAATTCTTGAAAATCTCTCCAAGATCAGTCCTCAACGGATGGATATGACGGATGTGCAAGGAGCCTACCTTATGACCAGCCTCCCGCAATATATCAGTAGCTTCGTGAATGGGCCCATAAGTCGAACCCCAGCCAACAAAGAGTATATCCCCTCCATCATCACCATAAAAATCTGGCTTTGGCAGTGATGCTGCCAGCTTGATCAGTTTATTGCGACGCTTCGCCGTCATCGCGGCATGGTTTTCAGGATTTCCAGATGGATGACCCCACTCATCATGCTCAAGACCGGTTACGACAGGGTATTTACCCTCTGCAGAACGAGACCCAGGGGGAGAATGACGCGTGATTTGGTCAATCGGGTAAGGTTTAAAATCTCCATCTCGCTCTGCAAGGTCCAGTACAGGATCGACCCAATGCTTCTCGAGGTCAGGCTCTGAAAATGCTTCGATTCGAGTAGCTATAGCTTGGTCAGAGAGAATCACCACCGGCGTCGAATACTCGCGAGCTATACGACAAGCTTCCGCCGCTGTGTAAAAGCAATCCTCAACATTGCGTGGCGCCAATACCACACGTGGAGCGTCACCATGCGAGCCATAAATAGCCTGCATCAAATCAGATTGCTCAACAGAGGTAGGCATGCCTGTAGATGGACCGCCTCGCTGGATATTGACGACAATCAATGGCAATTCTGCCATTGAGGCATATCCCATTGCCTCTGCTTTGAGGGCAAGGCCGGGGCCAGACGATCCTGTGATGGCCAAATGCCCTGAATAGGCTGCACCAATAGCCAGTGATACAGCAGCAAGCTCATCCTCGCATTGGATAAACATACCGCCATACTTCGGCAGCTCAGATCGAAGCTGCTCCATGATCGTTGTCCATGGCGTAATGGGATATCCTGCCCCATAACGACATCCACCAGCAATGAGGCCAAGCGCAAGCATCGTATTGCCATCTGTGGAAATTCTATTTTCGTCGGCATTTTCACCTGGGGCCATAGGCATGTGATTAATGTCGTGCACTGGCCACATGTAACCGGCATCAAAAGCAAGCATAGCATTGCGCAGTATGTCCTCAGATTTCCCGCCAAACTTCTTAGCTATGATCGAGCTGATTGTCTTACGATCTAGCTGATAAACGGCGCACAGCATTCCCAATACAAAAATATTCTTTCCTCGATCTTTGGCTGAGCCTCCAATCGCTTCGATAGTAGCCGTGGTGATCGGCACCCCAATATGAACAATTCCACGTTCCTCTTTAATTTCCTCTACTTTGTCAGAATCATAAAAGCAAATACCCCCATCCTTCAGGGATGCGAGGTGGTTGTCATAGGAATCCTGATAAAATGCTACCAAGGTATCCGCCTCGTCTCCCGGGTGTAAGACTTTACCAGACCCCAGATGCACTTGAAAAATCGATGGCCCCCCTGAAATAGTAGACGGGATCGTCATATAGGTCATCACCTCTTGAGCCGTAGATCCAGCCAGCTGTGCAAGGAAAGCTCCCACTGATTGAATACCGTCTTGAGAGTATCCCGCCAAACGAATCACAGCATTTTTACGTTTCGCCGGGGATGAAGATACAGTGGAGGTGCTCATGAAATGAATAAGTTGGGCTTGAAATAGCATGAACACTCAATATCAAAAGCAAAAAGAGCTCTGTAAGGCGATCACCCGCTCATTACTAGAATCCATTGAGATCCACTTCCCAGACTTGACGTAAAGTCGCTGCTGACTATGCTACGCCCCCCTCCGGATCAAGAACCGGATTATAGTAAGCATGGCACTCATTGTTCAAAAATATGGCGGGTCATCCGTTGGAACCTTGGATCGTATCCGCAATGTTGCGGCCAGGATCAAGCGCGTCCAGGATGCTGGCAACCAAGTAGTTGCCGTGGTTTCCGCTATGGGAGGTGTCACTGACAGATTGCTCGGCATGGCTAAAGAGCTCCATCCTGATGCTCCAGAGCGCGAGCTCGATGTTCTTTTATCCAGCGGCGAACAGCAATCCATTGCACTCATTGCTATGGCACTCCAGAGCGTGGGAGTAGATGCCGTATCGGCTACCGGCCGACAGGCAGGTATCCAGACCGTTGGTAGTCATACCCGTGGCAGAATTGATGATATCGATCCCTCACTCATCAAAGAATATCTTGCAGATGGCAAAGTAGTTATTATTGCTGGATTCCAAGGAACGACCAAGGGTGGCCTCATTCAAACACTTGGGCGTGGCGGCTCAGACCTCAGTGCGATTGCCGTGGCATCATCTTTGGGCGCCAATGTCTGCCAAATCTTAACCGATGTTGACGGCGTCTACACTTGTGACCCGCGCATCGTATCTAATGCACGCAAGCTGCCTGAAATATCCTACGACGAAATGCTCGAAATGGCCTCGTCCGGAACCAAGGTCATGCAGTCGCGCTCTGTCGAATTTGCCAAAAAATATGGTGTTGTTTTTGAAGTCTGTTCTAGCCTCAACGACAACCCTGGAACCATCGTAACCGAAGAACACCCAGCCATGGAAGCAGTAGTTATAAGAGGAGTCTCAATCGAGCGCTCCCAAGCCCGCGTCACTATCACAGACATCCCAGACAGTCCTGGGCACTCTGGGAAAATCCTCGGGTGCCTCGCAGACGCCGAGATCAATGTTGATATGATCGTATCCAATATTGCCAGTGATGGCATGGCACGACACTCATTCACAATGCACACCAACGATCTAGGCCGTGCTCAAGCCGCACTCAAGCCGGTGCTTGGTGAACTCTCTGACAATGCAAAAATCGAGACCGAAGCGGCTTTAGCAAAGCTCAGCACGGTCGGCATTGGTATGCGCTCTCATTCCGGAGTAGCTGCCAAAATGTTCAAAGCATTGGGAGATGCAGGTATCAATATCGGGATGATTTCCACCTCAGAAATCAAAATTTCTGTCACTGTTAGCGAGAGCCAAATCGAAGACGCAGCCCGCGTAGTTCACGAAGCTTTTGATCTGGATAAAAAGCCCTCAGCTTAAACTACAAATCCACTCCCGTTCTTTGCCCAAGCCTCCCCTGATCGGCTCAGTGAACCCCAGTGTCAACAAACAGACTCAAAGTTCGGACAGATCAATGCTCTCTGGCGTCTATGGTCGCTTTCGCGACAACCATGTCCTGAAAGTCATCTTGTTTATGGGCTTGATGCTATCAGCTATGCTAGCGCTCTTTGTTTTGCTGGCATATCAGCTTACCCCTGACACTCTCTTAATCAACCCACAGCATAAGGTCAGCCTGCTACTCAGGGCGACCCATGTGACTTCGATCATCGTCAACCTTACCTGCATTCCTGTTTATTACCTCTGGCTTAATCGCTCTTGTAAAAATGCATGGTTACTCAACCCACCAAAAATGAAGGTGACCCCTGGTAGGGCCGTTGGGAATTATTTCATCCCCATCATCTCTCTCTGGAAGCCATATGCTGACTTGATGCAGATTCGTAATGCTAGCTTTGGCATGCGCGGCGACCTCAGCCAATTAATTTCTGTCTGGTGGCTGTCATGTTTGACCTTGCTTGCACTTTATATTGTCCAACTCATTGGCATGCTGGTCAGCAATCCGGAAATCACAGCAATGGGTGATAAACTGAGCACCGTTTCAAGCATTACAAACATCATACTGAATTACCTATCTATCATGGTTATTCTATCGATTACAAACGCACAGAGCAAGAGAGCCGCGGAGTTGCAATACTAATCGATTTTTTGTAGCTCCGTCCTTTACAAGAAGTGCTGAATTGCCAAGCATCAGCTCATGCAGATGATCGCACGTTTTATTGGAGTTCCTTGGGCGATCATTGGGGTCAGTGCACTCTTATTACGGGCTATTATAGGACTCTCCCATCATGCGATAAACGCTATCGACGGCGGCTTGACAACGTGGCAATGGACAGCGCTTACACTTTTTGCCTCATTTATGGTCGTTGCCGAAGGATACCGTGGGTTTCAGAAAAAATTCTCGCCCCGCACCGCAGCACGTATCAAATACCTACGAGATAACCCCACACCTGTGCGCGTTATCCTGGCGCCCTTATTCTCAATGGGGTTTTTTCATGCCAACCGAAAAACCAAGCTTACAGCCTACATTCTTACGATAGGAATCATTTGCCTCGTGGTTGCGGTTACCTTTTTTTGCCCCGACCCATGGCGCGGGATCATCGACTTCGGAGTCGTACTGGGTCTGAGTTGGGGGCTGATCTCATTTTGGATCTTCACGTTACAAGCCCTGACCAATCCGGGCTTCTCTCGGTCAGCCGAAACACCCAGCTCTCAAGAGTCGTCCACTAAGCGATAACCTCTAAGTCTTGAGCTTAGATTCTCAGGCACTGTTTTTTCTGAGTTATCACCGGCACTTCAGTACCGGTAATACTTGCCGATTGGCGGTGAATGGAGAGCAGCATTCCTACAGCTAACAACGTAAACAAAATATTCGTTCCGCCATAACTAATAAACGGCAGCGGCAAACCTGTGTTAGGCAAAACCGCCGTGCATACACCGATATTCACCATTGCTGGCACTACGATGATACAAGTCAAACCAACAGCCAGCAATTTGCCAAACGCATCCTTTGCCTGTAATGCGATGGCCAGACCAAAGACAAGAATCACAACAAAACAAAACACACTTCCCAGCGTAGCCCAGAGGCCTAACTCCTCACCTATCGCAGGAAATATAAAATCAGTGTGAGCCATTGGCAGAGAGCCATGTTTACCCACACCGTTGCCTAGTCCCGTCCCTTCGACTCCGCCTTTGATGAACGCATTAATTCCATGAAGTTGCTGATAACCGTCACCTTGCCGATACTCCTCAGATTCAAGTGCAAATAAGGCATTGATCCTCCCCATTCGCTCTGGGTTTTGCAAAATAATCAAGGCTGCACCTCCAACGGCAATGATGAAACTACCAACCAAATAAGGAATCCTTGTGCCTGCCGCAAACATCACAGTTGCTCCAGCAGCAGCTAGCGCTGCAGCTGTGCCCATATCTTTCTCAAAAAAGATAAGCAGCACCGGCACACCCAAAAGAATCGATGGAGAGACAAAGCCTTTGAAGAATTTCCGCCCTTCAGTTTGGTAGTGAGAATACCAAGCCGCGAGTGCCATAATCACGAAAATCTTAGCAAGCTCTGATGGCTGGAACTGGGGCAAGCCAGGAATTTTGATCCAACGTGTAGCACCATTTACCTTATGTCCAATACCTGGAACATAACAGAGTATTAACAGCGTGGTAGAAATGATCAGTGCTGGAATCCATAGAGAACGCAGCTTTCGATAATCTAGATTAGAAATAACTACTGCTCCAATCAACCCAATAGCGATAAACATCGCCTGCTTTTTGACCAGAGAATAACCATCCACATCCTTATTCCAGAAACTCGTGCTAGCGAGCATCACCAGCCCAAGGGTCACCAAAGCAGTAACCGCAAGGCTAATGAATATGGCATTTTTTTGACCCATGAGAAATAAATAAGGAAATGAATAGCTATGATTACAACCAACAAGAACCAGCTACTTACTTGGCTGGTATCTTAATGGTACGCCCTGCGTAGAGCTTGTTCGCATCTTTGATTTGATTAAGCTCAAGTATATCATCACGAGATGCCTTCAATCGACTTGAAATACCCCACAGAGTATCTCCAGGTTGAATGGTGTAAGTTTTACCACTATCGCGGACAGCTGGCTCAATGACCATTGCCTTCGGCGCATTGCTGACATCGTGGGCTGGTTTACTCGCGACACCCGCGTCTGGAGTAGGTGCTGGCTTTACGGCAGAAGCTTTCACTAGCTGAGCCGGCTTCTTTGGTTTAATCTCAACTGCCTTTTGCTCTGCCTGAGTCACACCTTGAGGCTTTGATTTCGGCATTGCCTTTGCTTTTGGTTCTGCTGCTGGTTTTTCAGCGACTCTGGCAGGAGCAGGATTTACCGGACGAGCAGATAGCTCAGCAGGAAGATCAAGCACGACCCCCGCACGTATTGGGGCATTACCATTCAGAGCACGTAAAGCCTTTTCCGAGACGTTGTGCTTCTGAGCTATGAGCTGATAGGTGTCACCCATTACAACCATATGGCGCCCTGTAGCTACTTGTGGCGCAACTTCCTTATTTGATTGTTTTTTAACCGGTGGTGCGATCGGCGCAACTCGTGCCGCATCGGGTTCCACCAAGGCTGGCTGACCTTCATTGGCACTTACATCGCGGGCGTCACCAAAGAATGCACTGTGAATGTAGATTGCCGCAACAGCTAGCACGTGCAGGATAAGAATAACAAAAAGAGCTCTGCCTACACTGATATTGGGAACATCTGCTCCCATTCCAGCATGTTGATCAGCGGTAGCGGCTGTTGCCGCATGCAATCTTCGCTTGCGCCCCGTCTTGGCATAAAGCACTCGGTAATGAGAGTTTGCAGGCTTGTTTCTTTTTATTTGTATTGGCTTGTTCATAATGACGATTGTATGTTTTTTGTTAGTTAGGAAAATTACTTCATATTGTTAACGAGACGGCGGAAGTATTCGCCGCGTTCCTCATATCCGGAAAACATGTCAAATGATGATGTTCCGGGGGAGAAAAGGATTGTGTCACCATGCTCAGCCATATTACGCGCTTGGCTGAGTGCATCATCGAGATTGGAAGCCATCTCAACAGGTACGGTTTCGGAAATAGGTTGCAGTGTATCATGCAGCTGTTGGGCGATTTCGCCAAATACGACGACCCCTTTAGCAGAGTCCTGCAGACGCGGTAGCAGCTCGGCGTAATCAAGGCCCTTTTGCTTTCCGCCAACCATCAATACTACAGGCCGGCTCTGTGACCGAAGTGCACTATCAAGTGCATGCAAATTAGTCGCTTTTGAATCGTTGATATATTCGACACCGTCCAAGGTGCGCACCAGTTCACATCGATGCAATGGCGGTGCAAACCCTAGCAAGGCCTCATTCACCTCATCAGCTTTCACACCAAAGGCCGAACATGCGGCATAAGCCGCCATGGCATTTTCTGCATTATGAAGACCACGAAGTTGAGTTGCCGACAAGTCGATGACCTTCTCCCCTCTTTCGTATATCCAACCATCTTGGAGAGTGTAATCAGCTTCTGCTTCGGTGGAGAAGGTTACTACATTTGCCTTCAGCTGCCCCACATCCTCACCAGCTCGGACAACAACATGATCATCAGGCCCTAAGTTTTCAAAAACACGAAGCTTTGCGTTCTTGTAGTCTTGCAAAGTTACATAACGATCCATGTGATCCTCAGAGAAATTAAGCCAAATGACAACATTGGGATGGAAATCAACCACTGTCTCTAATTGGAAAGAACTGACCTCAAGGGCTGCGGCAGCTGGCGGCTCATCCATCATTGGCAATTCAGAAAACGGCTGGCCATAATTACCACATGGCAGACAGCTGACACCGCAGTGATTGAGGATACGGTCAACAATCTCTGTTGTTGTCGTTTTGCCATTTGTTCCCGTGATTGCAATGATTCGCCCACTATAAAAACGGTAAGCCAACTCTACTTCTCCAATCATCTCGCCAGCATGCTGCTGATAAGATTTTACGAAGTCGCTGTTACCATCAATACCTGGCGAGATGACAAGTAAATCACAGCTGCTAGCATCGCCCGTGGCAGTTGTGGCATTTGGCACCGCTACAACACCAGCGGGTAAATTGCTCATCTTCGGGCTCGCATCATGAACAGCAACATCAGCACCTGCCGACAAGGCAAGGGCAGCAGCAGCTCGGCCACTTGAGCCAGCTCCTAAGGTAATGATGTTTTTGTTTTTTAGGTTCATGTTAAACGATTTTCAGCAAAGCGATTCCAACCAAGCCACTGAATGCAGAAATAATCCAAAAGCGGACAATCACCTGACTCTCATGCCATCCGCGAAGTTCAAAGTGATGGTGTATAGGCGACATCGCAAAAACTCGCTTTCCGGTTAGCTTAAAGCTCGTTACCTGTATGATGACAGACAACGCTTCCATCACAAAAATCCAACCGATAACCACAAGGAGAAGTTCCTGCTTGGCGCAAATAGCAGCGGTTGCAAGCCCCCCCCCAATAGCAAGAGATCCAGTGTCACCCATAAACACTTTTGCGGGATGACAGTTGTGCCAAAGAAAACCGAAGCCGGCACCTACGAGTGCGAGCAGAAAGACAGAAAGCTCAACCACATGCGTGTTGTAGGGAATAAATAAATATTCTTTAGCCATATAGGCGTGCCCTGCTAAGTAGGCAATAACGGCATATGCAAGAGAGACGGTAATCGTGCAACCTGTTGCTAGGCCGTCCAGACCATCGGTAAGATTCACCGCATTCGAACAACCTACGACTATAATTGCAAAAAATGGAATGTATAAATAGCCCATGTCGAATAGGGACTGCTTAGAAAGCGGAAAAGTGATCTCACTCATTCGCATAGATGTATCTACCATCGTGTAGCCCATCCCAAGTTCCTGGGTCTTGAAAAATAAAAAGACGGCTGCAAGACCTCCTATCGCAAATTGCCAGAACAGCTTTACGCGCCCTCTAACCCCATCAGAACTCTTCAGCTTCACCTTGGTATAATCATCAACAAAGCCAAGCAGACCCAAACCAAGCATCACACAGGTAGTAACAGCTACGAATGGGTTGAGTGGGCGACCACACAATAACACAGCAATAAGAACAGTGCCCAAAATTAAAACCCCACCCATGGTTGGAGTTCCTGCTTTACCCCCGTGCAATTCATTAAGCTTATGAACTTCCTCAGCACTTCGTATTGGCTGACCTACCTTCAGGGAGACCAAGCGGCGAATCACCCATGGCCCGAACGCAACACTGGCCAAGAAGGTAAACATGCATGCAAGACCTGCACGCACCGTAACATAGCCCAACAATCTGAGAAAACTCATGGAGTCTGCCCATTGATCGCCAGCTTTAAATGCCTCTAGCCAATATTCGTAAATCCAATATAACATAATACGATCAATAAGTTAGCTGTGCGGAAACGCTTGATTCATCACCTTTTCCATTCCCGCCATACGGCTGCCCTTGAACAGCGCACTGTCCCCCTCTTTGCAAAAATCTTTAATCCACGACGCCGCAGATTCCGCATCATCGAATTGGTGTGCATCACCGCTAACTTCAATGGCTCCCTCATAAATATTTCTCGCTGCTTCACCCACACTGACCACCGTCAACTTTTTCTCAGCCGCGGCCTTACCAACACGACGATGTTCTGCATCTGAATGAGAGCCCAATTCCCCCATTGCGCCCAAGACCACCAAGCGCCGTGCTCCATTGTGGATTGGTAATTCCGCCAGCGTATCAATCGCTGCTATCATTGAATCTGGATTCGCGTTGTAAGTATCATCAATAACAGAAACGCCTCCGGAAACATATTTTTGCAGACGCCCACCTGTTAACTTCGCCTGGTTGAGACCCTCAGCTATATCTGCTGATTTCATACCAAGCGTATGCCCTACTGCCGCTGCTAACAATGCATTGTTAACCATGTGCTTACCACTAACACCAATCTCAACAGCCACCTCATCTTGTTGGTCGATACACAATTTAAAAGCTGATCCCGCCTCCGTAATCTTCAAATCCTCGGCACGAACAACGCCACGACAATTGCCTGCAATCATCACCTTAGCCCGCGTCCTCTCGATCAAATAGTCTACAAAATCACAACTGGCAGGAAGAACCAACGTACCTTGCTCTGGCAAGGCACGCGCGAGAGCACTCTTCTCCTCGGCAATGCCCTCTCGTGTTTTAAGAAATTCGATATGCGCCGTTCCAATATTTGTGATTACACCAATATCCGGCTGCGCAATTTGGCAAAGTGGCGCAATTTCTCCAGCGTGATTCATCCCCATTTCCCAGACGCACACTTGATCATCTTCCTCAGTGGAGAGCACGCTTAGGGGTAAGCCAATGTGGTTGTTAAGGTTACCCTGAGTGGCATTTACCTTCCACTTTTGAGCCATGACCGATGCTGTAAAATCTTTGGTTGAGGTTTTCCCATTTGAGCCTGTTATCCCAACCACCCGAATATTGAGCTGCTGCCGATACCACTTCGCCAGCCTCTGAAGAGCTAGCAAGGAGTCTTGCACTAAAACGACTGGAACATCTAGTTGATCTATATCCGCTGGTAACTCATCAAGAACTAAACACGCAGCGCCGGCCTCCACCGCAGCAAGAGCAAATTTATTACCATCAAAATGATCACCCCGAAGTGCTATATAAAGTGAGCCATTCGCTAATGTTCGGGTATCTGTGGATACGGCATCAACGACAACTTTACCGTGAGCCGTCGCCGAGACAAGCTCACCACCAGTGGCGCTTGCTATCTCATCAACGGTAATCGGCTTCATTTTATATTCTATGCAATCGTTTTCTTAAGATTCATCGCCTTGTAGGCTGCCCTGCGGTCATCAAAATCGATACGCTCACCTTCTATTTCCTGATAAGTCTCATGTCCCTTGCCTGCAACTAACACAATATCACCCTCCTCTGATAGATTCACCGCTGCCTGAATGGCATCCATGCGGCCTTCAATCTTTTGATACCTCTCACCTGAAATGCCTTTTTCGATTTCAGCCATGATAGCCTCTGGTTTTTCAGATCGCGGGTTATCAGAGGTGATGATACAGAAGTCACTCGCTTTCGATGCCGCAGCCCCCATCAGAGCGCGCTTGCCAGAATCCCTGTCCCCACCACAGCCAAACACTGTAATGAGTCGCTTCGGCTTCAACTCCCGCATTGCAGCACAAGCATTCACAAGGGCGTCAGGAGTATGTGCGTAATCAACAAATACGGCTGCGCCATCACGAGATCCGATATTTTCCATTCTACCCGGCACCTGGGGTGCCTCTGCTAGGGCTGTAATCGCATCACGAACTTTCACACCTACGGCGACTGATGCAGCGAGAGCTGCGACACAATTGTAAACATTGAATCTGCCAATATAAGGCGTGCGCACAAGATAGTCCCGATCCTTATATTTAATATCGAACTCACTACCCCTGACAGTCTGTTGCTCGCGACCAATGCGCATATCAGCATGCACACCATAGCCATAAGTCAGCATGTAGAGTCGGCCGTCAAACTCCTCAACTAAACGCTGCCCATGAGGATCATCGAGATTGATCACAGCCGTGGTCTTTTTGCCGCAGGTCTGCTCTTCAAGTAATTTAAAGATACGCCGCTTAGCCGCAAAGTAATCTGCCATGTTACCGTGATAATCTAAGTGATCTTGGCTCAGATTGGTAAATACCGCTGCATCCATCTGTAGACCGTCAGTTCTCTTCTGCTCCAATGCATGCGATGAAATCTCCATAGCTACACCACGGCAATCATTGGCTGACATTCGCGCCAAAACAGACTGTAGCTCGACTGGGCCAGGTGTGGTATGGGTGGCAGTGGTGATTTCCTCCCCGTCATTAACTTGAACCGTACCAAGTAAGCCCGCACGACGCCAAGCATGCTCCATAATCGCGTGTATAATGAATGCCGTCGTTGTTTTCCCATTGGTGCCTGTAACACCCACAACTTTCATCTCTGCGGATGGATGTTGATACCACCTGCATGCCAAAGCTGCAGCAGCCGCACGAGCATCAGCCACTTGTATCCAGCATACTTGGTCATGATCTTTCGGTGCTGCACTTTCTGAGATAATAGCCGATGCTCCACTCAACAGCGCCTGTGACACAAATGCATCACCATCTCCCTCATTACCTTTCACTGCTACAAAAACATTACCCGCAATTAGCTCACGGGAGTCTGTGCACAATCCGTTAATTTCCCCATCGAGATCTCCGGAAACGGAAATTACATCGAGAGTATTAGTGACTTGTTCTAAATTCATTTAATTAAAATTCTGACTTTGCTACTGTCTGAGCAGCATCATCTTGATTGGTAGATTTCAAACCCATCAAGTTCGCCACGCGAGTAGCTACCTTAGAAAAAATAGGTGCAGCAACATTACCACCTCCTGGCGTAGCCTTTAGTTTGCCCTCTTCGTCATCTGGCATAGTTGGGTCATCAATCACCACGATACAAACAAACTCAGGCTTATCTGCCGGCATCATGCCAGCAAAGGAAGTGACATAGCGCTTATCCCGATCATTCTCCCCGTCATAATAACCTCCATCAGGGTGAATCTTTCGCGTCGTACCAGTCTTACCCGCAACAATAAAACCCTCTACTTTGGCCCTCCGCGCCGTACCTTTCTCATCAACTACCGTAGCAAGTGCTCTACGCATCTTCTGTGCAGTCTCTTTTTTGATGACCCTGCAAACTCTTTCACTGCCAAAGTCATTCGTGATGGCTCCGTTATCAGCCATCATAGACTTTAACAGCTGCGGCTTCATCAACACACCGTCATTGGCAATAGCTGCATAGGCACACGCAATCTGCAATGGTGTAACGCTCACTCCATAACCATATGAAATACGTGAGAAATCAGTGGGGTTACCGGTATTTGCTACTACTCCAGCACTTTCGCCGGCCATGAGTATATCGGTCTTCTTTCCAAAACCAAACTTGCTAAGATAGCCGAAAAATTGATCGGGACCCAACTCAAGTGCGATCTTGTATGATCCCACATTACTAGATTTGGCTATAATCTGCTGCACTGACAAATCACCAAATGTTTTATAGTCTTTGACTAGTTTTACTGTGCCATTTCGATACGGGGTGCAGTCAAAGATAGTATCTGGCTCAATCAGCCCCTGATCCATAGCCCCAGCAGTAGCAATGATCTTGAAAGTCGAGCCCGGCTCGTAAATCGCCTGAGTGGCATAATCGAAACTATTCTCAGTAATATTTTCACGAGTATTAAGATTGAAGGTCGGCCGACTAGCCATAGCCATCACAGCTCCATTCTTTGGATTCATAAGAACGATAGCGCCTTTCACAGATGAGAATTTTTCTAAACCAGCGTCTAACTCTTCCTCCAACACCCTCTGCATGCCCATATCGAGAGCAAGCTGAACGTTAAGTCCATGCCGAGGAGGTGTTACCATCCCTGGCTTTGCGATATCGAGTGGCCGATACTTATTTCTATGTGTGACGACACTTCCGTTTCTGCCCGCCAGCGCATCGTTCATTTTATTTTCAATACCAGCGCGCCCTTTGATGCATCTATCCTCTTCAGTCGCATCTTCTCCCACATAACCGACGATAGCAGCAGCCATATTGGGCATCACATACCAACGCTTCTGCCAGTCTTCAAAAACAACAGAAGGTGAGATTGAGTAATTACGGGCAAGTTCCTTAAGGTTTTGTGCATCATCCTCAGCCAGGTCGGATTTGATCACTACATATTTTTGCCCTTCTTTGTTGAGCTTCATGCTCTGACGCAGCTTCTTTGGGGGCATCCCTAGTGGCCTTGCAAATACATCCACGAAATGTTCAATATGTTGGTCAACAAGTTCATCGGCCGACCATTCACTCTTCAATTCGGCTGCGCGTATTTCAACTCTGCGATTGCGTTTGGTTTGATCCCATAAATACCACTCAGCTGAGTCTCTCAGCTCTTTATTAGCCAATGAGAGCGCGGCCAAGCCCGCATTGTGCAATCGCAGCTTGTCGATTGCCATACGTGTGCGAGGTATATTGCGTGCGATAAGTTGGTTATTGCAGTCAACAATACAGCCTCTATTTGCCAACAGCACTTCAGTGTTACTACTGTTAGCTGACTGGATCTGATAATTCTTAGCTTTGACCACATGCAAATAAATGAGCCTTACCGACAAGCAACTCAGTCCAGCTACAAAGAGTAGACAGAGAAAAATACATCGATTGTAGAAAATTGACGGATTCACAGGTAAGGGGTTAATCAAGGTTGGACTCGAGCTAGATCAGAAGTCCTTATGTTTTCATGTGTTTTTCGAGATGGGTAGGGTGAGATTATTTTCACCGAACTTGCGGGCGCTTCAACGAGCATTGATCCAGCGCGCTCTAGATCGTCTCGTATTTGGTAAATATTGAGCTTTTTATCGATCTTAGCCTGCAAGCTGTTGATCGCACTATTATGCTCAGTAATTCGCTTTTCCGTCTTACGTATACCCTTAACCGCCTCGACCTGACTATTCTTGAGCCACGCGTGAACAAAACCTCCACCCATCAATACTGGAGCCGCGAAACCAAGGAGTACCATCTCTGAGATGGAAAATCTACGATCCTTGTTGCGATATTTATTCATGGTTGGGGGAACTTATCTTTTTTCGACCACTCTCAATTTGGCGCTGCGAGACCTTTTATTATCGATAAGCTCAACCTCACCCGCGGTAACTGGCCGACGAGTGAGCAATCGGTATTGAAAATCTGGATTAGGCCGTGGCTCAGGCCACTCTTTACGGTCAATGTGAGATTGAGACGCATGTCTGAAAAACTGCTTTACCATCCGATCCTCCAAGCTGTGAAACGTGATGACGAGCAATCGGCCACCCGGATTGAGTAATTTCGACGCGTTATCTAAAAAAGTGCGCAGCGCTCCGAGCTCGTCATTGACAGCAATGCGAAGTGCTTGAAAAACGCGTGTCGCTGGGTGTATTTTACCAGCAGGCCCCTTAGCTCGCGGCTGAATGGAAGCGATGAAATCAGCTAGATCAGTGGTGGTTACAAATGGCTGATCCTGACGTCGCTCGACGATACGGCGTGCTATTTTACTGCCTGCACGCTCCTCACCATAATCATAAAAAATAGTCCTGAGCTCTTGCTCGGACATATGATTAACTATGTCAGCTGCCGTTTCACCACGTGATCTATCCATCCGCATATCGAGCGGACCTTCTTTACCGAAGGAAAATCCACGACTTGCCTCATCAAGCTGCCACGAAGAAACACCGATATCTATCAAGATGCCGTCCACCTTATTAACTCCAATGCCTGCAAGAATCTCTGGCAAGTTGGAAAAATTTCCCCTTAAAGGTGTAAAACCTGAGCTATATGGCTTGAGTCGCTCGGCAGCAAATTCATGAGCCTGCTCGTCCTGATCTACACCAATGACCTGCGCACCAGCTTTTAACATGGCCTCAGTGTGGCCTCCTCCACCAAGCGTAGCATCTACGATTATCTTCCCAGCGGAGGGAAGCATATGCTCGACCACCTCATCCAGCAGTACCGGCTTGTGATAAGGCGTATTCATCGAGTTTTCTGATTCCATGCACTGCTCCCCATATTCTTCTGGAAACAAAGCCGAGCAGTCGGGGTGGGACTCCCTCCAAGTCATCCCAACCCCGACAGCTACAAACTTTGTTTCAGTAAACAACATGAATTCGTAAGGGTAGACTGCATGCTATCATCGACGTGTATTCCAAGAAAACGGGTGACTGCGACAAGATATGCTCGAGAAAAGCGACAACGAATAGGAGACGGTGCAGAGGTGAGGCTCCCTCCAAGTTGCCTCAGCCTCTGCACGCGTGTCTCCATGCTGGGGGAACAGCATTGTTGTCATTTCTGTATCAGCGTATTGCACAGGAAAATTATTATTTGTTCAGCTTAGAAGAAACCAAACTCATCATTGGCATCAGATATGATGCTTGCCTCGTGGGCCTCACGGAGTTTGCGGTGGTTCTCTTCATTTAAAATTTCGATAAAATCGCCTCGCCCAACTAGCACCAGACCCTCGCCGGGAACTAACCCTGGGTGATCAAGTAGTGCCTTGGGAATGCTCAGCTTACCTTGCTCATTAACATGCGCCTTCGTACAACGCTCAAAAATGATACCTATGATGCTACGCTTTTGGGCTGGTGATCGCTCACTATCATTTACCTCCTGCTGCATCTTCTCAAACTCCGCCTCGGTAAGAACACGTAAGGTTGGGAACCCCTCGTTTGATGAAACCATCAGCCTGAGCACTGAGTTGACAACCTCGGGGCGCCAATCACTGGGAATGGACACACGACATTTCGTGTCCATTTTGTAAGGGAAGTATCCCCCCATACTGTGATTTGTAGTGCTCATAAATACACGCAATTGCCCTTGCGGACCCATTAAGTACACTTTAGTGCACCACAGGTCAATATTTAATATCTATATTTTTTCATTAATTCCAGCCTTTCAATATATCATAATAGTTAATTTAACTTAATAAAATCGCCTGTAGAGCTTATTGAATAATATATCTGAATCGCAAATAATCATTATACGGCTAACTAGCAGCCTTAGTTAAATCAATATTTACTGGGCAGATCGATTGTACAAGCATAGTTACATCATGAACCAATTTACCGCTCATCACAAAGTTAGGCCAAATACAATAGGCTGTGCCACATCCCAGATTCCGCTGAGGGACATCTTGTTATTCACATTCTGCAGCCGTACTCACCTCAACCGGGTCATTTTGTCTCACTCACCTCACTAAAACCAAAGCTAAGATAGCCAATCTGATGTGAATAACTTGGGAATATCCACACCAAGTCTGTGAAGAACCAAGAGCGCAGCCCTCATAGAAAAGTGCTTGCAGCATTGTCATGTCATTATTATTTCATGTTAGGCGCTCGCTCAAAAAACTTCGATATACCCACTCATGATCTGATAGGAATCAATGTTGTATATTTGTTTACCAGAGACTTAGCGGAAAAGAACTCACTAAAGACCTACCTCTGGTGAATTGTCACCATGTTATTCACATTTCTGATTAGACCGAGCTTACCTCAACAAATACGACTCTCTACTAATCGAAATTTCTTATGATAATATCCTCCATTGTGCTGCTTGCAGCAACGGTAACAACCAGCATAACGTTTCATTTTCCTCACTCGATCAAACGCTTCCTGACAAACAGGGCATGTATAACGCCATTGTCGCGCCATCTCCCTTGATGGAAGTGGCAGGTGATGAGTAGCTCGCTCATTGGGAATACCCAGGTCACAACATGCTTGGCGCCACTCCATTCCATGCGCCTTGATTCTTTTGCGCCCGGCTCTAGCATAAGCTAATAAATGAGCCAACTCATGTAGCATGGTATTACGAACCTCTTCTGCTGAAAAATCGATCAGCTTCGGATTGAGTTCGATTCTGCCATCAGGCCAGAAAGCACGCCCCGCCGTACTCCGCATACGCGCATTCCATGCAACCACGATGATACCTGCTAGCTTTTCGTATCCCCACTTCTGAATTAGCAAACTACATTGCCTCGTCAGATCATTATCCACCCCGCTTTTCGTGCGAGCCTCTGGCTGAGCACTAGCATCTTCTCTCGCCAATGACTCTTGAGACGAAGGAAAGCAAAACTCCATTTGTCTTCCCTGTTGCATGCTTCAATTCACTACCAGAGGGCATGCAGCTACCCAAGAAAATTGCTCATCATGCTGCCAAGAAAATTGGTATCGGAATCAAGAGCGCTACATCTGCAAGGACCCTAAGCGAATTGATTGAATAATGATCACGGTAGTGATTGATCACCTGTAGTACTGCGGCAGCAACCATCACAGCATAGAAATATGGTTTGGTATATTGATCTGCAAACATAACAGCAAAAATCAATGCCCCACCCGCCAGAACGATCAAACCTAGCGTCAAATTCTGCTCATGTGAGCTGGCGACCTCATCATCTTCTGCCACGCTCGCCCGCTCCCATAGATCAATTGCTGTGATATTGAGCATGCACAAAAGTCCGAAAACCCATATTTCACGGCTCTCATAAAAGATCACAATAAGAGTGCTGATCACCATCTTCAAAAAATTCCACCCAGCATCCAGCCAGCCCGTGTGATTAAAGGCATAAACAATATCATTCAAATCTGTGACCAATAAAGACGCATTGGCCGCGTAAACAGGGATACCAACACCCATCGCAAAAATCATTCCGGCTAAAAGATTCTTAAAATACGGTATTTGTTTACCCTGAACTGAAGCCAACAAAAAATACAAACTACACAACACCGCCGCCACTATACCGGCAGACAACGTAGACCGAGACAATACAAACAATGCTTGGTAAGCGCAGACCGCAGCGATCACAGCCACCCCTATTAGCAATGGCCAACGCCAACGCCAATGAAAGATATGGCGAGGTGACGACTGGCGCCGCTCAGGTCGAAGCCAACTATCAATCAAGCGGTCCAGCACATAGACACACCATATAGCAGCAGGCAGCACGAACCATACGGCTGATTGAATATAATCCACCCGCAAAGCGCGCACCAACATCCACATCCAAACTACACCAACAAGCGGAGCATCTAGACTCAACAAATTGGGTAACAGCCATAGAGGATTACGGCGCTCACTCACAACTCTGCATCTTATGGTAAGTTTAAACTCCTTTTGTCGGATGGGAGTGTATCACTACCAGCGGACTAAAGCCCTAGCCAAGGCACTAGATCAGTGATCGCGTCCCTCATGCGAGGAATAATCTGAATGATCTGATTTTTTTTCTGACTTAGGAAAAAGATTTTTCGTTCCGTCTTTAGCACCCTCCGAGCTGTCTTCCCAGCTATGACGCTCACAGGAAACAAAAGAGAATACACCGGCAGTGACAAGTAGACTGAAAATGATATGCTTCATGACAGAAAGGTGAATACCGCATCCGACAAGGAAAGCAAGACGTCATTATGAGCTAATTTTCTCTCTTGTGCCTTGCATCTACTCGATGTCTAGAACACTCTTCAAGGCAACGACAATTTGAACACTTAATATATCATGTTTATTCCTTCCATCCCACCGCTATTAGCCGAAACCTCCTCAGCATTTACCGTTATCCTGCTGGCCGCAGCCGTCATCGTCTGCTTGATATTCTTCACTATTCTGATCAAATTCTTTGGAATATGGTTGCAGGCGCGCACTGCAGGAGCCCCCGTCAGCCTCCTCAATCTCGTCTTCATGCGCTTTCGTAAAGTGCCCCCATCCCTCATCGTTAACAGCCGTATTACCGCGGTCAAAGCGGGCTTGCCTTTCACCACCGATCTCTTGGAAGCTCACTACCTTTCCGGTGGAGACATTACCCACGTCGTTCTTGCCATGATCGCCGCTGACAAAGCCGGCATCTCGCTGTCATATGACCGCGCATGCGCAATTGACCTCGCAACCAAAGATACCGGCAAAACAGTACTCGAAGCAGTCAGAACATCAATTAACCCGAAAGTTATCGATTGCCCTAATCCTGCAACAGGGGTCACAAAAATCACCGCGGTAGCCAAAGATGGCATCGCGGTTAATGCACGCGCGAGGGTCACCGTCCGCACCAATCTCGAGCGCTTTGTGGGTGGTGCCACAGAGGAAACCATTATCGCCCGAGTCGGTGAGGGCATCGTTACCTCGGTGGGCTCTGCGTCATCCTACAAGGACGTACTTGAAAACCCCGACCGGATCTCACAGCTTGTTTTGCAAAAAGGAGTGGATGCCTCAACCGCCTTTGAGATCCTCTCCATTGATATCGCCGATGTAGATGTCGCAGACAACATCGGAGCTCGCCTGCAGGCGGAGCAAGCCGAGGCTGATAAACAAGTTGCTCAGGCCAAGGCTGAGATGCGCCGTGCTGCTGCTGTCGCCGTAGAGCAGGAAATGAGTGCCAAAACCCAAGAGATGCGTGCTAAAGTCGTTGAAGCCGAATCCGAAATCCCTCTTGCCATGGCGGAGGCTTTCCGAAGTGGCAACCTTGGAATCATGGACTTTGTGAAATACCAGAATGTAACTGCGGACACTAAAATGCGCGATTCGATTGCTGGCGGTGACCAAGAAGCACACGAGTAATCATTCAATGCCATTGCCCTTGGGCTGACATTATTCAGGCCCAAGGGATCGCCCCCACTCCCTTCAAAACTCACTCATTATGCCAGAAATCGACGGCCGCGTAATCCTACTGATTGTCTTTGTCGTAATCAGCGCGATCAAATGGCTCATGGAGAAAATCCAGCCTAGCGATCCATCAGGATCAGACGAAGAGTCAACCGAGAATGTGGAAAACCTGTATGATCAATACAGAGAGGAAATTCGCCAGCGGCAAACCAAACTTCAGAAAAAGCCCCCCATCGAAACACCTCCTCCACTGCCTTCTCCCCCTGCACAAGACCATCAATACGCGCAAAGCCAAGCTAACTATCAGCAACAGGCACCAGCCCAGACCAGACCCGCCTTCACAAAGAAACCATCAACTTACGCGCAACCAACGCCAAGTTACACCCCCAAGAAGACGGTAGTTTCAGCTGAGCAAAGAGCCGCCGCCTCACGATTTGCTGAGCTCTCCGGCACTAGGCGTGAACCAAGTGCCCAAACATATGTTCGCACCTTGTTGTCCAATCCAGAGTCTACCCGCCAGGCTATCATTCTATCAGAAATCCTCGGCAAGCCTAAGTCTCTTCAAGGTGGCTAACCTCAACTGAGTAAAATATCTATCCCCCCGACAGTCGATTCTCGACAGCATAGATTTTTCTGAACAAGATATTTCTCATGTTACGCCTCATGGATCGCTACATCGGCAAGCAAATTGCTGCCGCAACGATCTTTGGTGTGGTTGTTTTGAGCGTCCTCTTGGTGATGGGTAACCTATTCAAGGAACTTCGCCCTCTACTTGTCGAAGAACATGCCTCACCTGCTCTTGTTGCACGCTTCATTTTTAGCGTCTTACCCTTCTCACTTATCTACACGATACCATGGGGTTTTCTAGTTGCAGTGCTTCTCGTTTTCGGCCGCCTCTCCGCTGAGAATGAACTGGTCAGTATGCGCATGGCAGGATTGAGCTTACTCCGCGTTGCCATGCCAGTCTACACCATCGCGGCAGCGCTCTGCTGCTTCTGCTTATGGCTCAATATAAGCATGGCGCCCAAAGCGAAGGATGAGATGAAATTTGTTCTCTACGAGGCTGTCAAAGCGAACCCCAATGCAATGCTTGATCCGGGCGTAGTCCAAACCAGATTTCAGGATCAAAAAATCTTTGTCGAAGGGCGCCAGAATAATGTTTTGCAAGGCATGCATCTATACGCACTCGACCCGGACGACGAAACCGCCTTTCCGCAAGCCAGTGTCTATGCTCGTGAGGCAAAAATTAAAATTATCGAAGAATCCAAACAAATCCGTCTGCACCTTACCGATGCATACATGGAAGTTCGCAGTCCTGACGGCAAACGTGAATTGGCGTTTATCGGCGAGCAAGAGCCACTTCTTTTTGATTTCGCCGCTGATCGCAAGAAAAAGCAAAAGGCGAGCATGATGACCAATCAACAAATACGTGAAACACTGGTCCAAAACCCTGAAATGCAGGAAAGCAAGCGTTATGGCTTCCAAAATGAGATCCATCGCCGCTACGCATTCTCGATGGCATGCCTAGCATTGTCGATGGTTGCCGTGCCTCTCGGTATCCAAGCACGTCGTAAGGAGACCTCCACGGGACTCGCCATCAGCATACTCGTCGGCCTATGCTACTTTCTCTTTTTCATGATTGCTGATTCGTTTGAGAACAAACCAGGCAACACAGCCATGCTAATGTACTGGCTTCCCAATGTTGCCTGCCTCGCTCTTGGGATCATGCTCTTCTTCAAAGCCCGTAGAAAATAACGATTCATGATCCGCCAACTCAAAGCGATACTACGCAAGGTCAAACGGGAAATTCTCAGAATCGCTCGCGGCAATGGTCTGGACTGGTTCCCAATACGTAAAACACTTACGACTTATAACGGCGACAAATTTAGCCACGATATCAAAGCCGCTCTCAATGTTGCCCTCCTCGCCCTTCCTCAAGGCATGGCTTACGCAGCGATTGCCGACCTGCCCATCTATTACGGCATTGTCTGTTCCGGACTGGCCGCTGTAGTGGCACCGCTATTCTCGAGCTCCCGTCACACCATTCTCGGGCCTACCAATGCCACCTCTTTCATGGTGTTTAGTTTCTTTGCCGTTTCGGCAGCAACACTAGAAAAGTCACCAGAGGCCTACATGCCCCTGCTCGTGATCATGGTCGGCATCATGTCCGTTGTAGGGGCGCTCTTTAAAGTCGCAGACCTATTACAATACGTAAGCCGAAGCGTCTTAGTTGGCTACATCACCGGGGCCGCACTTCTCATACTTACCAATCAACTCAAGCACGTACTGGGGATCGCCGAGGCAATGAATGAAGGCTTCGCAGCTAACACCTTCTTTAGTATTGCTGAAAAAATGGCAGGGCTATCACATAGCTATCAACTTCAGCCCATCATCCTTGGTAGCGGCACCCTACTACTCTACATTTTACTGCAGAAAAAAATACCCACTCTTCCTAACTTCGCTATCAGCCTAACCATCTCCGCAATTGCCGGCTGGATACTACGAACGTGGGTACCTGGATTTGAATCCATACAAACTTTCAGCGCCTTTCGGCTAGACGCACTATCCCCCGCACTACCTGACTTCAATTGGAATGACATATCAGCCTTGATGGGCGTCGCTTTTGCGATTGCATTCCTTGCTTCGCTTGAAAACACGGTCATGTCGAAATCTCTGGCAAGCCGCTCCGGCAGCCAGACCGATGTCAACCAAGACATGCTATCAGTCGGCATGGCTAACATTGCCACCTCACTCGTCGCAGCAATGCCCGCATCTGGCTCTCTTACTCGATCTGCGCTCAACTACGAGTCACACTCAAAATCGCGTTTTTCGTCCATCTTCTGTGGCATACTCTGCCTGCTAGGCTTCTACCTCTTGGTAAAGCTCCCCATCGTTGAGAATATTCCTAAAGCATCCTTAGCAGCACTCGTCATTGGCATTGCCATCTCGCTCTTCAATTGGAACAATATTCGCATCTGCCTGCGTTCTACCCCCGATGATGCTCTCGTCATCGTGACCACCTTCGCCGCCACCCTCCTGACACGCCTCGATTACGCAATTTTCATCGGTGTTGGTCTTTCCATCACGCTCTTTCTTCGCAAAGCATCCAAGCCTCACCTGATCGAATACGAGATGAGCGACGATGGCGATTTGCGCGAAATGAGCAAAAAAAGTAAACGACAGATCCCCTCCATTTCCATTGTCCACGTCGAGGGCGACCTATTCTTTGGAGCCGCTGACCTATTCCGCACACAAGTTCAGCGCACCATTGCCAACGACAACCTGAAAGTGATTATCTTGAGGCTTAAAAACGCCCGCCATCTCGATGCTACCAGCGTATTGGCACTCGACGACCTGATTAAAGACACGCGCAGAAAAGGTGTCCATGTACTAGTCTCAGGGGCAACCCGTGAAGTTTATGAAGTGCTCAAAAAGTCTGGCGTATTAGAAACGCTCCAAGATGGGTGTGACCGCAGTCAAGGCGAGACCAATCTCTTTATGTATTTCAGAGAAAACCCCAACATCTCAACCAGAGATGCCTTGATACGCGCTCAAGAATTACTGGGCACCAAAGAAGCAGACATCAAAATCTTCTTCGATAAAAACCAAGACAAGTAAGTCGGCAACGCGTCGCTCCAACCGCCTGATTTTCACTGCGCCATTCTCGCACTTACTTGCCAATACAAAAACTGCTGAATATCTCACCAAGCAGCTCCTCGGTGTCGATTCTACCAGCAATCTCGCCGATCGCCTCCATGGCGTCACGAAGCTCGATAGAGACAAACTCTGCTCCCATTCCCTGCTGCAGGGTTACCCGAGCCGACTCTATAGCCGCTTGGGCACGCTTTAGACATGCTTGGTGGCGTGCATTAATCGCCACAGCATGTCCACCCCATTCACCTGCTCCCATCGAGAGCTCCTTGGCAATAACATCAGCCAACTGATCAAGGCCTTCACCACTCAAGCATGAAACCCTGACTCCTTTTTCTTCTTTCCAATCAGCATGCTCTGAAACATCTGATTTATTGATCACTAGAATATGATGCTTACCCCCGAGTGCATTATCATCCAAATGGCGACTAATGGGCTCAGAACCATCCACCACCTCAAGAATAAGATCTGCCGTCCTCAACTGAGCGCGAGTTCTCTCAACGCCCTGAGCCTCGACAACATCTTCCGAATCACGCATGCCTGCGGTATCGATTAGGCGTATTGGTATGCCCTGCAAGTTGACTACCTCCTCCACGGTCTCCCGGGTTGTGCCTTCGATATCACTGACGATCGCACGTTCGTAGCCGAGTAGCTTATTGAGCAAGCTCGACTTGCCAGCATTGGGCGAGCCAAAGATCACCGTCCTCACCCCCTCACGTAAAATACGGCCCTGCTCAGCAGTTTGTAATAACTTAGAAATACCCTTATCAACATCAGATAAACGACCAAACAAAGCTGCACCTGTATCGGTATCGATATCCTCCTCGGGGAAATCTATATAAGCCTCAACGTGAGCAGCAATACTGAGAACCTGCTCACGAATAGCCTCTGAATCATCCCCCAACCTGCCTTGCAGCTGCTCATGCGCAGCACGCATCGCAAGGTCCGTTTGCGCGGAAATCAAATCCATCACCGCCTCGGCTTGAGTCAAATCCATCTTACCATTCAAAAATGCCCGCTGACTAAATTCACCTGCTCCGGCAGGTTCCACACCCAAGTCAAACAACCTCTGCAGAATTGACCGCACTACCAGCACGCCGCCGTGACATGCGATCTCAGCAGTATCCTCGCCTGTGTAACTCCTCGGACCGTGGAAACAAGTCACCAACACCTCATCAATCGTCTCACCGTCAGCATCAACTATCCTCGTCAGCTTGGCATATCGCTCAGCAAATTGAGACGCATCTTGGCCTCGGCTCAGGCAATTACTGAGATGCCGAAAAGCATCCGGACCACTGACCCGAATCATCCCTACCGCTCCCATTCCGGGCGGAGACGCAATCGCTGCAACCGTTGTATCCAAAGCCATTATTCAACACTTTGCTGGTCATCCTCGGTCGACTCAGGAGCCTGGCTCAGGTTATCTTCAATTGCCCCACCTACCCCGATAAACTCCCAACATATGAAACGCTCGATTTGAAGGCGCGCGGGCTTGTCCTTACTCCAGCCAAGCTCGATGGTCGCATTTCGTGTTTCATAATCACGATTCATGCCCCTCCAATTGATATCTGCCAAAGCCTTTCCAACCTCAGAATCAGCTTTCACTGAGACAGTCACATGCTCTTCTGGGTAGGCAAAATCCTCAATTCGATAGCTGCGATATTGTTGATTGTCTCTTAGCTCGTGATCAATCGACTCAGCGATTGCCACACGAAATATTTTTTTATTCCCCTGCTTAGGATAATCGACAAATGAGCGGAAGGTACGAAACTTACCCTGCATAAAAATAGACGCATCAAGCTTGAGACCTTGCTCCGATCCTTTAAAAAAAGCCACGATGGAAATGGGTGATGATACATTACTTTTATCAACCGCATAGGCCATATCTATTAGTGTCGCCCCCTTAACCTGCATGATCTTGTCGAGCGTGCCAATGGGAGCAAAGTAATCACCCAACACAACCTGCCCTGGCTGACGATATTGCATCCTGAAAATACCGCGTTCATGATCCTGCTTAGCACCTGATCGATGCACAAAGAATTCAACTGGGGTATCTTGATCGTTAGTGCCCGGCGGATAGAACTCCCGAAGATAGGCCAGCACTCCATCATTTGGAATCACATACTTCATGCGCTCCTCGACTGTCTTTGCAGACATGAATCCAAGTAGCGTTTGGCTCGCTTCTTTCTTCCATCCTTCTGTCAACCATCTTTGCCGAAGGTCCTCAGCTGATAGTGCTCCTTTAGTCTCAATCGTTACTCCAGCCTCAACTTCAGGGCGGTCATCTTGGTAAACAAGCCATATCGATAGGCCAACGATGACCGAGAGCAAAACTATCAAAACAATCCATACTAATTTAGCCTCATTACTCGACTTTGTCGTGCTCTCATTTGGATCAGAATCAGTGTTAGCCAGATCAGCGGTCTTCTTGATAGCGACTCCCTCTCCTCCTAGGGCAACAGGCTTTTTGGCAACAGGCTTTTTGGCAACAGGCTTTTTGGCAACAGGCTTTTTGGCAACAGGCTGTGGCCCAGACTCAAGCTCAGACTTTGCTGCCTTCACCTCTTTACCGGTCTCAGATGATGCAAGCTTATCAAGCGTATCGGCCGTTTCAGGTTCAGCCCGAACCACCTTTGACTTCGCAAAATCAGGAGAAGTAACCTCTTTACCGCAATAAGGACAAGGTGCGGTGGTAGCCGGCAGGCCGGCAGGTACGTGTATGCTCTTTTGGCAGTACTTGCAGGAAAACGATTCCTTGGATGGCTTGATTGAGTCACTCATGAGCAGGCTACGAATAGAGAGATTTCATCATAATCATGCCACCTGCACTGTCAATCATGCATAGCCACCTGTCAGCATGAGCACCCACCCGCTACGACTTATCCGCGCAGAGCCAGCACCTCATCGAGCACCTCGATACAGCGCTCATTCTCAGGCATCGTGCCGATCGAAATACGCACCCACTCCGGCAGCTTGTAGCCACTCATCGCACGCACAATCACACCCTTGCGCAGCATCTTGGCAAACAGATCATCACCATCGCCCACCTTCACCAGCACAAAGTTCGCCGCACTCGGGACATACTCAAGCCCTCGCGCCGCAAACGCCTGCTCGTAATAAGCTAAACCCTCGCGATTTGTTTGCATTGTTTTCGCCACGTGCTCGCTGTCATTCATAGCAGCAAGAGCCGCAGCTTGCGCCATCGAGTTCGCATTAAACGGCTGGCGTGCCTTTTGCAAAATCGCCGCCACCTGGGGCGAAGCCAAGCCGTAACCAATCCTCAAGCCAGCTAAACCATAGGCCTTAGAGAACGTGCGCAGCACACAGACATTACGCCCTTCACGGACATACTTGAGTGTGTCGGGTGCTCCTTCCAGAAACTCGTAGTATGCTTCATCAAGAACAGCCACTACATGCTCAGGCAAGCGATCCATAAAGCGATCGAGTGCCTCCTCGTCAACCATCGTGCCAGTGGGGTTGTTTGGGTTAGCAATAAACACCAAGCGGGTGTCTTCAGTAATGGCATCTGCCATACCCTCAAGATCATGAATGAAATCAGGATCTGCCACCTCAACATACTTCGCGCCGAACAATGTTGCCATCAGTTTGTAGACCACAAAGGCATGCTCCGCGGCAATCAATTCGGCCTTGGGATTGAGAAAACAATGACACAGCAGCTCAATGATCTCGTTGGAGCCATTGCCCAAGACCACATTATCTAGACTAAGCTCGTGATGCTTGGCTAGGGCATTCCTCAGCTTGTAGCCGCCGCCATCAGGATAGATGTGCACGCCTGCCGCCTCGCTCTTCATCGCCTCGATCGCTGCAGGCGCAGGCCCTAGCGGATTCTCATTAGACGCCAGCTTAACAATACTTTCGGGATCAAGACCCAACTCCCGAGCGGTCTCCTCGATAGGCTTCCCCGGCTCATAGGCCACAAGGTCACAGACAAACTGATTGGCAAACTGCTGAATCGACATGGGTGGAAACTAAGCAACAAACACCAGCTGCGCAACGCAATATATCATCATGCTGTGGCAGTATAAACACTCGCCACCCCGAAGGTCAAAGGCTGTGCTTCTGCACTCGTGAAGCCGGCAGCTTCGATCAGCGCGCACATATCCTTACCACTAGGAAACTGCTCAATCGTCCCGGCAAGATACTCATAAGCATCGCCCTCGCCGGTGATCAACCCCGCAATCTTCGGCAGTACCTTATTGAGATAAAAACGATACGGACCACGTAGAATCCCGGTCGGCAGAGAGAAATCGAGTATTAGCAAGCGCCCTCCCGGCTTGAGCACACGGCGCATTTCCTTGAGAGCACTCGGCCAGTCCGCCATGTTACGCAAACCAAAGGCCACCGTCAGCACGTCATAAGAATCATCCTCAAAAGGCATCGCCAAGGCATCCGCCACAATGGTCTCTCCAACCCCACCCTCAGCAGCATAAGCCAGCATTTCCTCGCAGAAATCAGAACCGATCACACGTGCGTCAGGGCATGCCACCTGCAGCTCCAGAGCCAAATCCCCCGTGCCCGTTGCCACATCCAGAATGCTCTCTGGCTGCCAGCTCGCAACAATCCTGCCTACCTTCTTACGCCACAAGATATCAGTGCCCAGGCTGAGCACATGGTTGGTCAACACATAGCGATCTGCGATTCGGCTAAACGCCGCCTTAACATACTTAGGGTCCTGCACGGGATGAAATTCTTCTAGATAATCAAAAACACCAACCTAATCCGGCAAAATGTCACGATAAACTCCCGGGTCACTGCCCTCGATGACCACCGCCCCACAGGCCTTCTGGTAATACTCCTTGGGGCCTACACCGCCAATAATACCGTAGACATGACCAAGCTCCCTGAGGCCCTCCAGACATTTGAAGAGCAGTGCCTTGCCAATGCCCGTGCCGCGCGCTTCCTCACCGACCCCCGTGGGACCAAAAAACCCGCGTGCGGTGGTCTCATAGCAGGCAAAGCCGAGTATCTCCTGCTCCCGCGTGGCAATATAACAGCTCACCGGCTGGCGGGAGAACGCCACCTTCACCTCGCTTTCCCACTTTGGAGAAAAGTGCTCAGCTGCCCATGCGGCGACAATATGCCTCTCATAGGCACGCGCCCGGCGCAAGACAATGCCCTGCTGCTCAACGCGCGCGTAGATCTCACCCGTATCCGGCAGCTCATACAGCCTCACCAACATATCAATCATGTTCACCTTCTATCGCAAACAGGCGGCGATGTCCAATCTTGATCAAAGATACAAGACTTCAAGACATAAGACACAAGACCAGGCGGCATGACCATCCCGTCCAAGACCCCGACATCGTCGGGGGTCATGATCTCCCCACCACGGCTTTCTGCCGCGCGACATACTCACCGCAGTGGGGAAATGGCTTATTTGACCAGACGGGGCATGACCCCCGCCCGCTCTGGATACTCCGGTGGTTACTGAGTGTGGCACCGCCGCATGGCGCAATGGCCCCATACGGTTCTCACCACGAGCTTGGGATCTCTTCAAATCGTTTTTGTCAGACAATCTGAATCAGGAGCCTGCGACACGAAAACCGATGTTGTTGTTCTCGTTGTCCGGGTTGTTGTTGTTGCGGTTGGACGACTGCAAGTTGTTGGAGTTGTTGTTCCAGTTGCCGCCGCGGATCACGCGCGACTCAACAGCCGTTTGTCTCCAAAGCACCCGCCATTGTCTTATGTCCCCAGCACCCTGGAACGCAAGCGCCAACTTTGGGCATGCTCCGCATGCGCCACCCATGCCTTGACTGAGACCCCCACACTGCTCCACTCGATTTTGCCGGCGCGTGCATCAGCTTTGAGCCGCTTCAGCCGCCGCTGGAACCTACGCACCCCGGCACTGCGGATCTTCACCCTGCCGTCCGCCCTTACCACATAACCGCAGAAATCCACCCCTGATCCCGTCCGGCACATCCGGTACTTGTCGGGATGAATCTCCAGACCCCATTCACCCAGATGCTCCCTGCACCTCTGCCCCCACTCACGAGCCTGCTTCCGGCTGTCAGCAAACAAGAGGAAATCGTCCACATACCGTACGTAACCTTTCACCCGCAGGTCCTGCTTTACGTAGTGGTCAAACCCATCCAGAAAAATATTGGCAAAAAACTGACTGGTCAGATTCCCGATCGGCAAACCCCGCCTTACTTCGATCATATCAAACAGATCGCCCCCGGGTTGCCACAGCTGCTCTGTGCTCTCCACGTGTGAACCCAGGATCTGATCGACCAAGGCCAGCACTTTCTGGTCAGCCACCACCCGGGCGATTGCGCGCTGCATCAGATCGTGCCGGATCGAGGGGAAATAGCGCCGGATATCACACTTCAAGGCCCACCGGTATTTTTTGCTGAAGTGTAGTGCCCTGCGCATCCCCGCGTGATTGCCACGCCCCTTGCGGCATGCGTAGCTGTCCTCGATAAAGCGTGGCTCAAACAAGGGCTCGAGCACTTGCACGAGCGCGTGGTGCACTACCCTGTCACGGAAGGGTGCTGCTGCGATCACCCTGGGCTTGGGATCGGGGATCTCAAAGTAGTGATACTCACCCGGAGCATAGCTCCCCTCACGCAGCTCACGCTCCAGCCGCACCACCTCTGTCTCCCATTCTGCAAAGAATCCAGCTCCGGTGAGCGTGCTGCGTTTGCCGCGCAATGCCGCGCGTGCGGCAGCAGCCAGATTCTCCAGGGAGATCACCTTCCCCCATAAATCCTTGTGCCTCTTCATCTGCCTTTTTCCAGTGACCTCTGCCAGCCGCCTACCATGCGGCCACATTCCTCAAGCGCACGGCAACTGAACAAGAACTGCCGACTGCTGATCAGGTTCCGGTCGCTGGTCAGCCGTACCAGCCAGCGCACTACCTCAATCTTCCGGTTCGCCTCCGCCAGTAGCTGGTATTTCTTTTCCTTTCCTGCAAATGCCGCTTCCCCAAGCAGCTCTACCACCAGTACCACGGCATCCGCAAGACGTGTACCCAATACAAACCTCTGGTTCTTCGGAAAGCCATCGACACGATCCAGCACCCACTTGCTGTAGTCATACCACTTCACCAGTACCACCGGCTGGTCTTTTGCTCGTTCTATTTTCATCATGATCCCATTCCCGAAAAAAATCGCGGCGGCTGACGCCACCACGATTTTGAAACTCTTGATTCAGCAGTATTCGTTCGCTGCGCTCATTCACCCTTCATGGCCTTGTTTCGCTATTTGAAAAGGGCAAAGGACTAAAGAGTAAAGGGAATACTAGCCACGTCTTCTCTTCAGCATAAGCCCCATCGCTCCGAGCACCAATAATCCCACACTCGACGGCTCAGGAACAGAAGCCACTTGCAGCTCAAGAGCTGCGACACGAAAACCGCGGCCGGTGAGCTCGATGCCCGGGGTGAGGGTCCTGCGGTTGGACGACTGCAAGCCGTCGGAGTTGTTGTTCCAGTCGCCGCCGAGGATCACGCGAAACTCACCACCTGTGGGCGCACCACCCGCATACGCACTCTCACCCCATTCATAGACGTTGCCGCCCATGTCATAGGTGCCGTTGTTTTCCACAGTGCCACTGCCCACGTTCCAGGGGGCGGTGTTTACTCTAAGGTAATTGGCATCCGTTCCCGCAACTGGCAGCGTGTCACCAGTTGCGTAAGTAGTATAGCCACTGCCGTCGCTCTTGAAGTAAGCTGCCTTATACCACTCGTCCTCGGTGGGCAGCACGTAGATGGTTCCAAAGGTGGTCAGGGCGGTGTCTCGGTCCACTCCAGTGAAGGTGGTGCTATTACTGAATGTGTAGGCTCCTTGCAGCGCGTCTCCACTGGTCAGCCAGTTGGCAAACTTGGCCGCTTCATACCAGC
>CBFHPA010000011.1:0-50141 GCA_965657565.1 Oceaniferula sp. | reverse complement strand
TCTATCTTGCACATCCTCGATACACCACTGCACGTTGAAATAACCGATATCCAAATGCGCAGCGTAGATCAGAAGGCATAAAAATTAATAACCCAAGAAACAGCTCATCGTAGTCAGAAATGACTTACCAGCCTACTTTCAACGGTTCTTATTAATTTCAGATTTCTCCCTTGTAAGGCTACTACTCGCGCGGCTAGCTTAGAAATTCATCTTATCAATTCAGCGCTCATCACTATGACAATTCTACCTTTTCCTGCTATCAAACAAATCCTGATATACTCACTGCTGATTACGCTTTGCTGGCCAGAACTCCATGCCGAACAAGAGATCAAATACGATATGGAGGCACGCCGTGCATCGGTAGTCAATCTCACTCGGCACATCGAACAACGAGAGACTCGATTGAATGAATTGCGGGAGGACCTTAAGCGGATGGATTCTCGTATTGAAAAGCGTTCCGATGAATTGGTCAAAATGCTCAGTGAGATTCACGACTCAAAAGAATCAAAGGTACGAGTGGCGCAGATCAAAATAAAAGCGATCAAGGGCCTTCGTCAATGGATCGAGAACTACCAGCGTCGGCGATCTCGCATTGTCGAGACACTTCGCCAGGGCACTTCTCACCTACCAAAAGATGACCTAGCAAATGACATCGACGAATTCGATAAGCGAATCGAGAAGCGAATTTCGCAGATCATTAAGCTTAGCGATTCAATGGGTGATTATGAGGATATTGATAAGTATGAAAGCACAGGTGGCTCCTACTGGGGTGGCTATTATCACGAAAGCACGCGAATCAACGACGATTGGAAGCAAAACCGACGCCAGACAATAATGACCGATAAAACCCGCAGAGAATTGGTCAGTGCATTAGAGTCAGCTATCAAGAACCTTGAATCACGGCGAGCCAGCCTGGAGAGCAAACTGAAGAACCGTTCTATTTCCACCGCTGAGCGTGAGATATCACTGGGAGAACTGGGTCGGATTGATGGCGCACTGGATCGCCGTCGTGGCGACCTCAAGGGATTGATGGAGCCAAAGGGCTATCCTACTGGAAAAGCGGTCGGACGCAATAAAGCGCACGATATTGAGAAGCTACTTGTAGACGCAGGCAAAGATCTTTCAGAGGACTTCTTCCGATTGCTCCGCATGTATGACGAGCTCGCTGAGGAGCGCACCCAATGCTTTAGACTTCGCGAAAACCTCCAAGCTCGGAAGAATTGGCTCAAAGAACACGACAAGTAAAGCTCCAGATCTCAATCTAAATAATGCCTTTGCGGCTCGGGAGAACTTGATTGTGTGCGGCATCATTAGAGCTCTACACCAGTCATATCAAAGACTGCAGGATCATAATCATCATCCATCCATTCAGCATAGCCGGCGAGACACTCTTTGTAACCGAATGGACCACCACAATCTTCCGGTGGGCAAGCACGCTCACCACCCAAGAGCCTTGGGGATTCAGCATTTTCAGTTTTCTCCTCGAAGACAATCTCATGCGTCCACTCATCAAAGAAATCGTATCGATACATCAAGCGGAGCGGTAATTTTTTGCGACTAATGAATTGAGATATAGTGATATCTTTTTCGTCGGTATACTCATCTGCTGGTCCAACCTCTTCTCTTGAATCTGCAATAACATGCTTTAAGTGGCGACCTTTACCATGACGGAACTGATGAGCTTGCTCGTCATGCCAACCCATCGCCTTCTGAATCAATTGATGCAAATCCGAAAAGGTCGCGGTCTCTGGCACGGAAAACCTTCTCCATACTTGCGGATCCGTTTCATATAGAAAAATTTTAAGAATGTAAGAGTTCATGACAAAACGTATTAGTCACCTCCGAGCTTTAATACACGTAAAATATCATACTAGGCATGTCACCAGATGAGACCGAGCTCAATCGAACATGCTTTTAAGGTCTGCGAAGAAATTGTCAGTCTCTTCCTCAGTAACCTCAGCTCCCATGATATCATCGTAGTCATGTTGCTCAATGTATTTGTCATCGAGCTCCATCAAGAACTTACTTGCTTCGCCTGCGTGTTGTTGCCCCCATTTGGTTCTGACAGAGCACCAAGTGAGTGTGCAACGATCTTGAGCCCGGGTAATACCCACATAAAGAAATCTACGTTCCTCCTCAGAGGTACCCTCATCTATGCTTCGCTTATGAGGTAGAATCCCCTCTTCCAAACCCACAAGGTAAACAATAGGATATTCCAAACCTTTGGATGCGTGCAGTGTAATTAGGGTCACTCCGCGTTGTTTATCAATGTCATCGTCGGTTTCACGCTCTCGAGCTAATGCTGAAAGATCCAGATGCTTCTGAAGCGATATCTTTTTCTTGGAGGCATCCTTTAGATCCTGAATCACCGTGTCGATGCTATCGCGTCGTTGATCAGCTTCGTTCTCATTTTTACTGTTACGTTTAACCCATTCGATATAGCCCATCTCATCGAGCATCTCAATCATCACGCTCCCCATGTTTTCCTCACCAGAGGTCATTCTCTCGCGATAATTGAGTATCATCTCAGTGAAGGCTTGAACTGATTTCTGAGCACGAGTCGACAACTGGTCAGATGCCGCACCCATCGCCTCCCACACGCTCCCGCCACGCTCAGTCGAGGTATCAGTCAATAGAACTGTAGCTGTTTGCCCAATACCTCGGGGCGGTGAGTTCATAATACGTAACAAGGGCACATCAGCGCTGGGGTTGGCCAGCACTTGCAAGTAAGCCAGCATATCTCTCACCTCTCGCTTGTCATAAAAACTCTGAGCTCCGATCATCCGATAAGGAATTTGCTCTTTACGCAAAGCCAGTTCGAGATGTCGACACTGGGAATTCGTTCGGAACAAAATCGCTATATCTTCGAGCGGCTTTTTCTCAACCCGATGCAATTCAGTTATCTCATGAGAAATAAATTCGGCTTCCTCCTCGTCGCCAGGCATCGAAATAATTCGCAGCGGATCTCCTGCAGGCTTAACAGATCTGAGTTGTTTCTCGCGTCGCCCTACATTGTGAACAATGAGCGAATTAGCAGTATGAATAATAGCTTCTGAGCTTCGGTAATTATGCTCAAGCCTGATCACTTTCGGATTCGGGAAAAACTTTTCGAATTGTAATATATTTTCCACCTCAGCACCACGCCAGCCATAGATACTCTGGTCATCATCGCCCACAACACAAACGTGATAGGGCGCACCAACCAGCTGTTGCAACAGCCTCATTTGAAGTCCATTGGTGTCTTGAAACTCATCTACCGTTACCCGAGTCCAACGCTTTCGACAAATCTCTCGAACATCAGAAAATTCACGAAGAAGCCGCTCCGCCAGCAATAGCAAGTCATCGAAATCGACAGCATTCTGCGCTCTCAGTTCATTCTGATAGGCGCGTGCTACATCGGCAATGAACGGGTCATCTATCGAATCCGCATCCCCCCCCGCGTTCTTTGCCTTAGATATGATCGATAATACCATGCCGGGCTCTATTTTCTCTTTAGCCCCCCCTTTGCGGATAATGATTTGTTTGATTAATCCAGTCTGATCATTACCGCTGTATATCGTGAAATTCTCTTTGTAGCCAAGCCGATCAATTCCAGTTCTTAGAATTCGAACACAAAGTGAGTGAAAAGTGCACACTGTAATTTCCTGACCAGCGCTTTTACTAACCATATCACCTACCCGCTCGCGCATTTCACTTGCTGCCTTGTTGGTAAAGGTTACGGCTAAAATATTTTCCGGCGCGATGCCACGCTCAACCATGTGAGAAATACGGCATGTTACTGTGCGTGTTTTACCCGTTCCAGCCCCAGCCAAAATCAATACTGGACCATCAAGCACGTTAACGGCCTCGGCTTGTGCGGAATTAAGACTAGAAAAATCAAAGGCCATGTAAATGAATGCTACCTGGGAATAAAGGGCGCGCGGAGAGATAGCCCCTAGCATTGAGGTTTCCAACACCAAATATCAAAACCAGCGAAGAAAATCACCAAGTAGCACAGAGCTTGTGGCTGTGTGGGAAATCAACAGAGCCAGCCAGGGGAACAATTTTCCCAGTGGTGGCCTAAAACCTCTCCTAATCTTTGGGAGGCAGACCTGGGACAATGCCCCGAATCACTAATTCACTATTATAGATTCAAACCTAATAGTGCTCAGGCTTGTCATCCTTATCCTCCTTGTCATCGAGCGCCTTTTCCTCCGTAACAGAACGGTCAGCAACCTCTTCGTGTTGGATTGGGGATGTGTTGAGGATCGGTGTCACATCTGGCTTAGGCCAGAAAAAGATGACAGCAAAGAAAACAATGGCGTATGCAGCTCCTGCTCCCATCACATAATTCCAGCGGCTGGTGCCAGAAAACCATGTTGCAACACAATCAAAGATCTCCTTGTGCATTGCTGGCTTGAGCTGATCTTGCTGTTGACGACGGTGAAATTCATCAAGCAATTCATCAAAATAAGCGTCATCTGGCTGCTCATGACGTTTTAGCGAAATGAGATTTCTTAGTGACTGGAAATTGTCGTCGTTCATTTTGACTGTTGTGGTGCGCGGGTGGGCTACTTGATGATTTAAATATATTTTAATAAAAAAAGTAAAGAAAGCAAGATTATTTGTATATTTTTTAAATAAATGAAGGCTGTTTATACATATATGATAAATAAATCAGTCCCGAATGTGTGCTATCTATTGGTTTTTATTGGTCTGGCGAGTGTGTGGGAGTGAGAAATTCTTCTAATGATCCTTGAAGCTGTTTATGTGCATAATATAACCTAGATCTGACTGTTCCTTCTGAAATTCCTAGAATCTGGCCTATTTCTGCGTGTGGCATACCCTGAATGTCAAACATGGTAACCACGGTTCTATGTTGTTCAGACAGCGTTTGCATCGCTTCGTTCAATCTTTTTTGCAATTCATGTATATTTGACTGCCTTCTCGGGTTAGAATGGTGTCCTTGGTCGATAAAACCAGGGTCATTGTGAATACCCGAATCCATGTCATCAAAGCTAAAACCAGCCCTTCTTTTACGCTTTTTGAGGAAATTAAGGGTCATATTGACCGCAATTGAGTAAATCCATGTGTAAAACGTCGATTTCCCACGGAATCGCCCAAGCGAGCGATACGCCTTGGCGAAAATATCTTGTAGCAAGTCGTGAGTATCCTCCTTATTAGAGGTCATATTGTATACCAGACCATAGAGTTTACGGCTGTATTTCATGATAAGCTCATCAAATGCTCGAGTATCGCCATCTTGCGCCCGCTTCACCAAATCTGCATCTGGATCTACTGATTTAGGTTGATAGGCCATGTTGAGCGGGAATGGTAAGGGTGTTGATCATCAAGGGTGAGGTATATAGCGACACAACATTGGAATATTAAGAGCCGGATGTCAAAACTCCATCATAATCTAAGCGCATTCACTTGGCATAGACATCGGCCGATGCACGCTCACCCGCATCAACTGACCATAGAGTTAACAAGATTTCCTACGTGTGATTGAAACACCGACAGATTGAGTATTCGGCAGAATAAACTTTTCGATCTCAATAGAAACCTCTGCAACGTGGAAATCAGCAAGTATCATAGCAGCGAGATCTTCGGCCAATGTTTCAATTAGTTGACGTGGTTTGCTCGCAGCGACTTCATTAATTCTGAGATACACAGCATGGTAATCGACTGTTTGGTCAATTTGGTCACTCGATGATTGGAACCGCATCGATGACGAAAATCGAGTATGGACGACTAACTCTTGTGCATTGGCCCTCTCCTCATCTGGTACACCAATATGAGCGCTCACCCGCTGGCCTCTGATAAATATTTGATCTTCCTCTTTCATGAATCGTTCTCACTGGTTGGTGCATCAAGCCAAGGATGAATGATAGACAGGTCATCGACTAATAAGTCTGGGCTCGCCATGCCCAACTGCTCGGCATTTTGATATCCCGTGAGCAGCGCAATAGATGCCACGCCGCCGTGTTTAGCCGTTTCTACATCATGGCACATGTCACCAAGAAAAACTGTATTTGAGGCCTCAAGTGCGTGCTTCTCTAGCATCAGATGAATTTGGTCTCTTTTGTCTAAAACGCCTGCGTAGCTTGCCTCAAAAAAGTGATCAATGCCCAACTCCACTGCATGGCGGTCAAAAGCGGCAGCATCCATTGAACTCAATATGAAAATACGCTTATCTTTAGACTGAAGACTTTCTAAAAATTTCAGCGCGTGCGGAAGCAGAGGAGATGTGACACCTGAAGCTTCAGACCTGGCAAACCCCTCCCTGAAATGATCTTCTAACTCCTCCAAGGGAACACCCGGAAGAATCTCCGCATAATAGCCAGCATAGGGCAAGCGAAAGCTCATTCTGAAATCTTCACGTTCGATTTCTTCTTTTCCATAGATACGCAACACATGATTGGTGGCATCCAGCACCATCGCGAGATCATCAACAAGTGTTCCCGACCAATCGAAAATCCAATTTTGATATTGATGTAGTTTAGCTTTCAATGAGGCTTTCGTCTCTATTTATCCGATTTTGAATACCACCTTCTTAACGGTATCTTTCCCTAATTCACAGTGAAGATTTTCAAGCAGTTTACCATTCATTTGCTGCAAATGAAATTTCATGGTTGGTTGCAATACACGAAGAACAAGCACTCCTTCACGTATTGATTCAGGAACAGTATGCTGAGCTACAAATTGACCAGCAACACTTGCCCACACCTCTTTGAGGTGAGCTTCATCGACACCATCAGAGACACCAATGCTCTTAAGTAAGCCATCAACAAATTCACTTGGTTGATGAATATTTCTTGCAGGGTCGGGTGGATTCAGTCCGCCAAGCCATTCAATTAAAATACGAGCACGAGCTTTTCTCTGCTGTTTACTGGCAGAGGGGGCACGATTACTCTGGGTGGCCTTATAGGGGCGCACATCAGGCTCCCTATCAGAGCCTGCTTGATCATTCTCGCTCGCCTTATTCGCCGCCATCATCGCCGATCGCCTCTACAGGGCAACCATCCATCGCTTCCACACACTGCTCACGCTCTTCATCATTTTCTGGCTGCTTATATACATATGAATAACCCTCATCTTCCTCACGGCGGAAGTTGTTGGGGGCCGTCTCGCGGCAGAGGTCACAGTCGATGCACTGGCTATCTACATAGAAAGTGCCCTTAATATTTTCCGGATTGATATCTTCTTTGTCTGCCATGTTTGTAAATTAAGTGGTGATGTCAGAGCTTGCTTCGCTCAAGACCACGCTAAAATCAAGCCTGAATTTAGCTCTTTCATGACAACTTAGCTTTACCGGAACAACTTAGATACTGGTGATTTTCACATCCCATCTTCCCATCAACAAGCTCGACATTAGCCACCTAGATCAGATACTTTATTGAACAAATTGAACTCATCCGCTCCTCTCGTCCCCTATTTATTATAGGCACATGACCATGAATACCCCACCCAAACAACCTTCAGCCGATACCGACAATTTGGAGAGTGGTTCTCGTGAGCGAGCTTGGCTGAACCTTGATCGCAAGCATGAGACGAACGCCACTCGGCGTCATAGCCTATTCTCTTTTTCGAATTTGTTTGGCCAAACTTTCAACTCATCATCATTGAGTCGACCCGAAAAAATAGCCCTGACATCCATCGCCAGTATCTTTTTGGGCTTTGTCCTGTGGGCCTGCTTTTGGCTCAAACAAAAAAATGACACGGCATCTGGTGCCGAGGTCCTACAGACATCCGCTCAGGGGGCTTACGCTACGATCTCAAATTTTTCGAGCTATTGGAAAAGATGCGAAAACACGGCGGGAATCAACATGGAAGCCGTTGCCGTACCTGCCGCAACCATCACACTGGCAAAAACTACCGCTTCTGGGGCTCTTCGCATTTATTTTCGTGACCACAATGATAGAATTGTCGGCGATCCAGTCACTCTGGCCCTAGGAGAAAACATGATACCGGACAGCGGAAGGATTGAAATCACCGCAACTGACGGATTTCATAATATGGTAGATTTTGAAAGCTACCAGCTTGGAGGCTTTAACGTGTGGCGTATAGAAATACTAGAATCTAAAGGAGAGATGGAACCAAAAGAAAATTTCTCTCCTCTATTTCAATCCATCATTTCTAACCAATTAGGTGAGTAATCTGAATCTGCACTTAATCCCGCTATTCCAGCAAGCTTTTTGCCATTGCTCGCGCTTGTTCACCACCTCCTCCGAGCATGCGAACCAACTCCTCGATGCGAGCCTCCCCGGATACCGGCTCTAAACGGGAACAGGTTCGTCCGGACTCAACTTGTTTGCTCACTACGAAATGATGCGCTGCAACAGCCGCGACTTGAGGGAAATGGGTAATTGAGACCACCTGGTGCTGTTTACCGAGGCGAGCCATCTTACAGCCAACTGCTCGTGCAATTTCCCCGCCTACATTGGCATCAATTTCATCAAAGACCATCAATGGTGTAGCGTCCTGCTTGGCCAAAGCGCTTTTCACTGATAGCATCACCCTCGAAATTTCACCACTCGACGCAATTTGCCTCAATGGCTTCATTGGCTCACCTGGATTAGGCCCAAATTCAAATTCGACGTCTTCGAGCCCGCTCATGGTAGGCTCTGAATGAGGCACCAGACGAACTTCAAAAGCTGCCTGCTTGAAGCCAAGCTCCTTCAAATGGCTAGCAATATCCTTGGCCAACTTAGGTGCACACCGGCGTCGGTAATCGCTCAGCTCATGGCCCAATTTATCCAAGTCAATGCGAGCAGAATCCAGCTCCGCCTCAAGAGATTTTAGATGCTCATGATGATTCTCCGCTTGATCGAGCCGCTTGGCGACAGACTCTCTATGCTCTAATACATCCTCGAGCGTGGGTCCATATTTTCTCTTGAGTGATTCCAGCGTGTTGATTCGCTCTTCGAGACGCAGTAACTCTTCTGGATCCGTGTTGAGCTCCTCAAGGTATTGGGCCAATCCATACTCCATCTCTTGGAGCTCAAGAGCCGTTTTATCGACACCCTCTAGCGTGGCACGCAGCTCTGGATCTAGTTTTTCAAGATCACGACTCACCTTTTGCAGATGTCCGATTTGCAGGTTAAGCGAGTCATCACCTCCACCCAAAATAGACATGGCCGTGCCTAATAACTCAGATAAATGCGAGCTATTTGACGCACGCTGATACGTAGATTCTAATTCGCTTGCCTCATCGATATTAATCTCTGCCATATCAATCTCCTCGAGCTGATGGGAGAGTAAATCGAGCTCTCTTGCATCTGCCATACCCCGCGTTTGAAAATCTTCCAAGGCTTGCAGCTTATCCCGCCAGCTGCGCCATGTTGCACGATATTGAGCCCCCAGCTCGGCAACTCCAGAATAGGCGTCCAGCATAGTAAGCTGACGATCTACAGACAACAATCCTTGATGGTCGTGAGGGCCATGTAAATCAACGAGATGCTCACCCAAACTTTTTAAAAGGTTAAGAGTTGCCGGTGAATTATTAACAAATTGCTTGTTCGAAGACTGACCGATGACTCGCCTGATGATGAGCTGCCCCTCTTCACAAGCTTCTAACCCTGCCTCCGCCAATACAGCGTCAAAGAGTGGCACGTTTACCAAGTCAAAAACTGCCTCTACTACGCAGCTACTCTCGCCCGTTCGAATCAACCCTTTGTCAGCTCGCTCACCCAAAACCAGTTTCAGTGCACCTACAATTACCGATTTCCCTGCTCCCGTCTCTCCGGTTACTCCAATTAATCCAGTATCTAAATGCCACTCCAACTCATCAACGAGAGCGAGGTTTTTTACTTTAAGCAAACTCAACATAATCTTCGTGAGCCAATCTCCTTGGCTCGATGGGGGTGATTATGCAAAGCTAGCGCCAAGTTGAAACCTGAAATTTGTCTGACTTTCCTCGGCACCAGTACTTCCACTGGTGTTCCTGTCATAGGATGTAGCTGTTCCGTCTGTACTTCTGAGAACCCTAAGCTCAAAAGAACACGTTCCTCCATACACCTCAAAACCCCTGAACACTCTATTCTTGTTGATACTGGACCCGATTTACGTGAGCAGGCCTTGCGTGAAAACCTGACAGCGGTTGACGGCGTTCTCTACACCCACGCTCATCTGGACCATGTCACCGGCTTTGATGAATTGAGAGCTTTTTGTTGGCACCGAGAATCCCCGTTGCCCATATACGGCTCCGCCAAGTGCCTTGATGAGATCAAACGAATCTATGAGTGGGCTTTTTCACCCACCAATACAAATCGAGGTTATGTGAGGCCCGAGCCGTTGGAAATCAGTGGCCCATTCAAATTGGGTGAGCTTACCATTACACCTGTTGCTGTAAAACACGGCAACATTGACACCCACGGCTACCGGTTTGATTATCCGGGAGCTCCATCGATAGCCTATCTCCCTGATGTAAAAACAATCCCCGAGGCAAGCCAACAACTTTTGCAGGATATCTCCGTGCTCATCATCGATGCTCTTCACAAGCGCGAACACCCCACGCACATGAATCTCAGCGAATCCGTATCGATGGCGACGAAACTACAGGCCAAGCAGGTATATTTGACTCACCTTTCACATGAGCTTGACGTTGAGGGAACTTTGGGTGAGCTTGCGAAGCCTTTTCAGTTTGCTTATGATGGATTAAAACTCAATTTTGCCGTTGATAGGTAATCCATAAGCTTTGCTTCTATAGATCTTCAGTTCGGACTTCCGCTATGAAAAACCTGATTGCCGTATTATCACTCTCTGTTCTGGTTGCAAAGGCTGCCCCGATCGCCCCAGAAAGTGTAGCTGTGGTATACAATAGCAGCATCCCGCAATCTATGGATCTCGCAGGGCACTACGCACAAATGCGTAACATACCGCTCGAAAATCTGGTCGGCATCCCACTGCCTGAGCGCGGCCAAATCTCCCGAATTGCTTACAACACCTCACTACGTGATCCTCTAAGAAACGCTTTTAGCGCACGTGGCTGGTGGACACTAGGACGCACCAAAGAGGGCACGATCATGCCAGCAACATGCAAAATCACTACGCTGGTATGCATGCGCGGCGTCCCCTTCAAAATTGCACGTGAAGGCATTGCTCCAACACCGGCAGACCAAGCACCCAAGCCGCAGACCCAATTCTCACAATCCAATGAAGCCTCGGTTGATTCCGAACTCGCAATGATGGGGGTGCAAGGGCTACCGACAGCTGGTCCATTAAAGAATCCTTACTTTGAAAAAGACCAGCCTTTTGCCAGTTCAAAACTCCCCATCATGCTCCTTGTGGGACGTATTGATGCCCCTAGTTATGAAATTTGCAAACGCATGATCAACGATGCTGTTGCCACAGAAGCCCGCGGCCTATGGGGCATGTGCTACATAGATATAGCCAAAAAAGGGGGAGGTTATGCCCTTGGAGACAAGTGGCTAGAAAATATTACTGATCTCAACTTCCTCACTGGCATCCCTACTGTCATTGACAGGAATAAACAAACCTTCACCACGAACTACCCCATGAACGACGCTGCGCTCTATTATGGTTGGTATACAAAACATCGTAACGGGTCATTACTCAATGAGCAGTTTCAATTTCGACAAGGTGCCATAGCAACCCACTTGCACTCATTCAGTGCGAGCAACCTCAGAGATGCCAACAGCCATTGGTCTGGACCTATCCTCGCCAAAGGAGCTGCCGCTACATTAGGTAATGTTCATGAACCTTATCTACACCTGACACATCATTTAGATGTTTTCCATGATCGACTGATAAAGGGGTTCTCTCTCGTCGAAGCCGCTTACATGGCCGCACCTGTTCTGTCATGGCAGCACGTAGTGTTGGGAGATCCACTGTATCGACCATTCTCACATCTTAGTGGTAGTGGTGAACTAACCGCTCAAGACCGAGATTATCGAGCAATTAGACTAGCTCACGAAAACTGGGGCAATCAACCGGACACTCTCGTTCAAAAACTTCGGACAGCTGCAGCAGCCAAGAGTAACGCTAAATTATACGAGTATTTAGGCCTGTGGCACCGGCATCAAAAAGACCACAAGGTTGCCATCGCCTTTTTTGATTCTGCAAGCAAGAAGCACATCAAAGAATCAGATCAACTTCGCCAATGGCTCTACACCGCAGATATTCACCGCGAAAGAGGCAACAAGCGAACAGCCATCGAAATCCTAAGGCAGGTCAGCCAAACGATTTCAGCTATTCCAGAATCTAAAACCACCATCGCACTCCTTAATATTCTCGACCCACCACCACCGCCGCCAGCTCAACTTCCAGCAGCAGGCGCAGACAAAAAATCGATACAAAACCCTCCAGCAGTCATAACTGAGCCCTGAACCAGAAACTAGAGCTCAGAGGTTTTTTCACAGGCCATCTAGCAGCTTGAAACAATATACGTCTCACCTTCGTATTCTGCTCATCTTTTCCTTACCCATTGTTTTAAATAAACAAAACTTGGCTAGAAACTCAATTCTAACTCAATTCTTATAACAACATTCATGAAAACAAACGTCATCAGCTCCGTCATTATCCTGTCGCTCGCCTCATTGGCATTTGCCCACGAAACTCACCCAAGCTCTGAGTCTTCGAGTCGCCATGCAGCACCACAAAGCCAACCATTCATGACTGTGGTAAACACAGGACAAGGTGCCTACAGTTATAAGACAGTTCCAGGATTTGGCAAAATCCCTGATGGATCAAAGCTTGGCCCAACTCATGGAGGGGTCGTTGTCGACAACCAAGGCCTCATCTACGTGAGTACGGATGGCCCCAAATCAATCTGTGTTTTCAAACCTGATGGAACATACGTGAAGGAGATGGCTCCAGGAGCTGCAGCTATCCATGGCATGCAAATCCACACCGAAGGCGACAAGCAGTTTATCTATGGCGCTAAGCGCGGAAAACATAAACAAGCCGTAAAAATCGATCTCGATGGCAATATTGTCATGACAATACCGAACAAGCAAACCGGTGAAATTCCTGGTGGTGTCGGTGGAATCACTGGTATTGCTGTTGCACCTGACAACTCCATTTTTGTCAGCATGGGATATGGATCACAGATGATCCACAAATTTGATCAGACAGGTAAACTTCTCAAGTCATTCGGCGGAAGCGGTAATGGTAAAAATCAATTTCGCTCATGTCATGGGCTTGGCATCGACACTCGCTTTGGCACACCTCGCTTACTCGTCTGTGATCGTGAAAATCGCCGTCTCGTTCACCTCGACCTTGAAGGAAATTGGATCGGCGTTCATGCCACCGAACTTCGCAGACCATGTGCTGTATCTTTTCACGGAGATTATTCTGCCGTAGCAGAACTCGAAGCCCGGGTCGCAGTTCTCGATAAAGATGGCAACATTGTTTCTCTGGTGGGAGATAATCCCAACAAGGCACAATGGGCTAAGTTCCCCGTGAAGCCTTCAGACCAAAAACCCGGTATATTCTCAGCACCTCATGGGCTCAGCTTCGACAAAGACGGCAACCTTTATGTTCAGGACTGGAATGCAACTGGACGCATCAGTAAAATGCAACGCATTCAGACCACTGACTGATCTCTGTCAATTGACAGGGAAATAGACATCTGGTATGAATTCTGCAGCCCACCATTGCTTTATCAAGCTAATGCATCCCGCTCAGAATCCAACACTCCTCACGCCATGCCAAGAATTGTAATCACCGAACCCGACAAGTCCGGCCAGCCATATCGGTTCGAGCTTGAGCGCGAATTAGTGACGATAGGGCGAAAAACAAGCAATGATATCATATTAGAGTGCCGATCAACCTCAGGCGATCACTGCACGATGGAGCGCGTGGACGGAGGATTCATATTACGCGATCAAGATTCCACCAATGGCATCAAACAGGGTAAAGCTCTGATGCAAATCATCGACCTCAAAGATGGAATGAAAATCAGCATCGGAGACGTCACTCTCAACTTCCAACTATCGGAAGAAGAGATCGAGACTCTGTCGCAAGAATCCTTCACTCCACATGAAGTAGGCAAAGAGACCAATTCTCCTGTGGACGAGGATGCACCACAAAAGGGGCCGCTAAAACTCAAAGAAAATACATTAAGCTCAAACGAGGAGAGTGATTCCAAACCCTCAGAAGAATCAACAATACGACCCCCAGCTCCAACGCCGCCTGCAGGCTACAGCCAAACTCCCATCAGTTCTGGCAGCAACTCAGCAAAGCCACTTCTGGTTTTTGTTCTGATAATAGTAGCCATCTTCACGGGAATGAGCGTCAGCCACAAGATGCGCACCGGTGAATCTTTGCCGAACAAACTATTGGATACCTTGAAAAGAAAGCCAGCCACTGAAAAGGCAACTGATCTCAACAGCTCTGCGGGCTCCTCTGAAGACCAGAGTCAGTTGACCGAAGAATGATCAGGGTTTGACCATGGAATGAGGACTACTCCTCCAAAGGTCGACTACCTTTTCATCAACCAATCCTTGGTTCCGTATCGACCTAGCTCCATCTCGGCGACGCGCTTTGCATGGCTACGAGTAGCCCGCCACTTTTCATGGCTTACTGCTAATTGATTAGCAAACTGCTGCCCGAACACATCGGCATCCAAGCGAGTAAGAACACTGCCTTGATGAAGCAACCCATGCTTAGTTCGCCGCTGACCTGCTCCAGCTACCTTGTAGCCAGCTTGGTTCACTAAATCATAGGCCACTGGGTTATCAAAACAAACAGTCCCACATTCGCCCGCGTCTTCGACCAGCTCTACCTTCTCCCCTAATTGTGCGAGCACCTTACACAGCTCTCGGTGTATCACATGATAACTTGCCGCCCCTCGGGTGTAGCCGAGCTCATCATTGAGTGGCACGACCAATGTGTAAGTCAGGTCAACTCGGTGATCAACAATACCGCCTCCAGTCCACCTTCTTACATAATGAATAGGTGCAGTATCGCCAGGTGGGTAAGCTTGCTTCACCTCTGCAAGCTTGTGAAAATAGCCGAAGCTAACCGAGGGTTCACTCCATTGGTAGACTCTTAATACTGGATGCGCCCCTATTTGCTCCAGCAAGCACTGATCAATTGCCATATTTTCAGAGCCCTTGCGAGGAGCCCCGTCTTTCCAATACACCAGATGATCAAAGACAGGCATAAGGGTCGATCATAGATAAGTGTGTCTAATGAAGGCTCGGCTTACTGAGTAGGCTCAATCGTCCGATGAAGCTCATCTGCAACCTGCATGACACGCACAGCCCCTATCGGCCCAGGGAAGACAACCCCAAGAATTAGTAGGCCATAACGACTGTCCACTGGAATCACTTCTAGTGTCGAGCTTGCTCCAATCTTGACGTGAAGGTTTCCTACTGCTGCTGCGCCAGCAGATTGCCTATTCGCTCGTTGAGACGCATTTGCGAGAGTTCTAGCGACTTGAATAAGCTTAGGATTTTCAACTTCATCCAGCAGTATCTGCCCATTCACATCAATGAGAAACATTGCCTTGGCACCAAGATCCTCTCTTATGACCTGACTAAACTGACGAATTCTAGATAGAAAAGGTCCCTTTGCATTGAGTTTACGAATAGGCTCATTAGGCACAGCTGTGCTCGATGATGCCTTATCTGCCTCCTCCGAATCAGATGATGGAAGCTGGTAAACCTCAGCGGCATCGTCTTTTCCACGAGCTTTGATTGCGATAACATCCGTTTCACAGCGCTCTTGATTAGATGAGACTCGAAACGGAGAGTCGACTGCAGCTTCTGGCGAAGGTCTTATCGACTTTGGTTTTTCAGGCTGCACTGGCACCGGAATCTGAGCCTTTGCTATAGGTTCAGTTGCAACAAGTTGATCTTTTGGTTTCAAGTCAAGCTTGGTCACATCTGGAGCACCACCCTCACCTGCAAAACCCTCGAAGACTTGGCCATACGCTGCATCGACAGCAGCTTCCTCTACCTCTGGAGGGGCCGCTAATAGACCCTCCGCCAAACGACGAACCTCCTTAGCATCTAACCATGGTTGAAGTGGATCCATTAAATTTCAGTAGTAGATTGGCTATTGGTGAATAGTGGCATCAATTTCTGCCCTCAGACTCTCAAAAACAGCCAGTACTCCGGCTCCCTCCTCCATCACCCCGACGGGTAATCCCTTGGCACTGGCGCGCACAAACAGATCATCTCTTGGCACGACATTACGCATTACCATTTTTTCAGGCAAGAGGTTGCGTAGCGCTTGCACTGCCTCAACGCTTTCAACAAGTCGATTTTGAACCATTGTCATAAGCACGCCACAAACTTTTAGCCGAGGATTAACAATCTGCATACGCGTTAATGCTTCGAGCATTTTTGGCACCGAGCGCACACCTAGTGGCTCAGCTTGCTGCGGGACAACAACTGCTGTGCATGCTGAAAGCACATCAGCCGTGGCACCAAAGAGACCGGCAGCAGTGTCGATGATACAAACATCAAAACCTTGTTCCTCGGCCATCTTAAAAAAAGTACGAACACGATGTAATGATACACCCATGGCCCCGCCTCCCAACTCATAATCGCTGCAGCGCCCCGCCGGCACAATACTGAGAGTCTCAAGACGTGTCGGTATGATGAGCTGCTCAAGAGGAAAATCAGAATCAGCAATAGCATCATAGAAACCGCTCAAAGATCGCGATTGCCGCGTAAGAGATAAACCCACAGAACCTTGAGGGTCAGCATCAACAAGCAATGTCCGCTTACCCGCCCGTGCATAAGCATGGGCAAGATTGATTGACACGGTAGTTTTACCCACCCCTCCTTTTTGACTAGTTATGGCAATAGTTATCAAAACAATAAAATCTTTGTAAACGTAACGAATTCGGAAAGAGACAAAAGCATTTTTTCGCCTATGCGCCAGATAATTTTACATGAAAAGGGATAAAGGATAGCATCATTTTACAAGTGCATCTTTAGGGATTGAAACTATGATTAAAAAATATTACACCAACCTTTGATAATGACGACTGAGCAAGCACACCCGCCACTTACGACAATGGCCGCAACGATCACGATTCTCGTCTTTCTACTCGCCATCAATGGCTGTCGATCCAAAGACCCTGACAACCAAGATAATGCTGAATTGAATGGCCAAGAGGAATCCTACAAAAAATCTCCCTTAACTACGGGGCAGAGTCATTTGCTCGATGATCAAGTTGACTCTATCGTTGATTGGCAGAGCTGGCATAAAGACCTTTTTCGACAAGCCGATAATGAGAGGCGTTTAGTCTGTGCCCTCATAGGCTCAGGAACCGATCCTGGTATGCTGAAAGCCCTCGCCACTATGAATCAATCAGCAAGATTGTTAAACAACAATCATCTTAACACCATCATTGATACCAATTTACATCCTGACATCGAATATTACATTGCGGTTGTGGGTATCATTTCAAAAATAAAAATGACCACGCCTATGTTAGCATGGTTTTCCTACGAAGGTAATCTCGTTTCTTGGGTGCCAATTAGATCAATGAGATCTAACGAAATCCACACGATGATTCAAAGAACGAGCAATACCGTGCATAGCATGTGGCTTGATTCACCCGAATACACCCTTTCTAACAGCCGAAGAGATCAAGAAAAACGGGGAAAATTAAGTACCCCTCGGCCTTTAGATTCAGAGACAAACATCATACCTTCCATCACAAGATCCATCTCACAAGCCAGGTCACTATTTGATCCCGTTTCAGATACAGTAGACGCCCTCAACAAGCTTACTGCGGCCCGCTACATCCAGCTGATGACTATTGCATCAAACCTCTCTGAACAATCTGCCAAACAACAACTGCAATGTCTTGAAATCGCTAAGCGAGTTGCAGATAACATGCTGATTTACGGTCTTATCGATCCACTAGACGGTGGAGTCTACACCTCCTATAATGGTCAAGGCCGATCTCTGCCAACTTTTTCAAAGACACTCCGAGCCCAAGCTCTGTCAATGTCAGCACTTTACCAGCTCTACCAGAGTACCCAAGACACTAAATACCTGAATACCGGCAATCGTATAAAAACATTTACTGAACAATACCTCACCCAAGAAGACGGCAGTCTTGCATTGGGAATGACATACGTAGATGACACGCCTGAAGACCAGAGCAATTTCTGGACACTCGAGGAAATAAAAGAGTTATTATCCGCCGAAGAATTGAACATCGCGATCGATGCCTTTGGGCTCAAAGCGCTAGGAAACATCAATCATCTAGATGACCCGAAGAAAATTTACTTTCGCAAAAATATCCTATCATGGAAAACCACGGTAGAAGATCTTGCCAAGAGCAAATCAATCAGCACTAAAAAAATCACACAGCAACTCGAATCGATTTCATCAAAATTACTAGCCAACCGCTCACAAAAATCAAATAATTCGACACTCGAAGAACTGGAAACCTCAGCTTCTCTGGCATTATATGCGAGCGCATGCATCTCCGGTTACCGCGCCTCTTCAGACACATCTCACCTTGCGAGCGCTGAAAAAACCCTTCGCCATCTGCGGGATCATTACTTCGCAGCTGACAATCAACTACAACACTCAAGCTACGAAGGTCGGCTTAATGGCATTCCTGCGAAAGGCACAGATTATGCGCTCGTATGTCAAGCAGCCTTGGATCTCAACGAGGTCACCCTCGACCCCGAATGGTTACAATTTGCTTATAGAGTTCACAAGCAGATGAACAAAAACCTGCGCAACCCAAAAACAGGATTCATTATAGAATCTGGAGCTGCATTATATCCCAAAGCTTACCCTGTATACTATGCCTTCAATCTAAGTTTAATAGACAATGACAGCACGTGGGCATTAGCTCATTCAAATGCAAAGCGACTATCGCTCCAGGTAAACGATGATTTACTTGATGAGCAAGTCACTCAACTAGAGGGACTGGTATTACAAAATTCACAATTATCGGCGATTGCATCGATTGATTACCTAACACGTGAAGCCATGGCCAGAAGTGCTCGATGCTATATTAAACCCCCTATAGATGATGCCATGTTAACTATGGTTCGCAACAATCCATGTCAGATAGTTGCTTTGTCTGAATCAGGGACTTATCCTGAGCTTGGCAGCGAGGCTTCGGAGATCAAAGCAGGATCTTGTGTTCTACTCGTCAACGGTAAACGCATCGGCCAAGCCTCATCACTCACACAGCTCAAATCACTTTTCAAAAAAGGGCGCTGAGAAAAAGTGAGCAGGGAGGTCGAGCACTATGGCCTTACGCAACTCACCCACACCCACTTCTCAAAAAAATTGCCATTGCAAATCGGACTCAGTGAAGGCAGTCTGCTGGCCACAGCAAGCTATGAATGCACGCACCGCAAGCCAAGACCGCAAGACAGCAGAAACCAACATCAGTGTTGCAATCGATCTCGATGGCAGTGGTGTATGTGATATTTCCACCGGCATCCCCTTTTTTGACCACATGCTCACACTCTTGAGCAAACATAGCCTCATAGATCTGACGGTTAAAGCCGTGGGAGATATAGAGGTAGATGCCCATCACACTGTTGAGGATACAGGTATCGTACTGGGCGATTGCATACGGCAGGCACTTGGTGACAAGAGCGGTATTCGTCGCTACGGCTCGGCCTACCTGCCTATGGACGAGACTCTAAGTAGATGTGTTATCGATCTGAGTAATCGCCCACATCTTGAATTCCGTGCACCTACATCAACACCCGATGCTCCGAATTTTCAGTTCACACTCACGGAAGAATTCTGCAGGGCGATCACCAACAATTTACGAGCCAACCTGCACATTGAACTACTCTACGGACGCGATGGCCACCACATCGCCGAGTCTATCTTTAAAGCACTTGCTCGTGCTTTACGTCAAGCTATCGAGATAGACCCACGCGAAACAGGCATCCCCAGCACGAAGGAGGCTCTCTAACCACTCACAAGCTGAGTATTGAAGTGCTCAGGTCATGAGGGCCTGCTACCTCCATCAAACAACTCCTTATATGAAAGTTGGCATCGTAGACTACGGTAGAGGAAATATCCGCAGTGTTGAGAATGCATTTCTCGCGATTGGTGCTGATACCTTACTTGTCACAAATCCTGAGCAGCTGGCCGACGTCACTCATTTAGTTTTGCCTGGCCAAGGAGAATTTGGCGATTGTGCTGCTAACCTCAAAAGCCAAGGGATGTTTGAAGCTATTTGTCAATGGACTGCTCAAGACAAACCCTATCTCGGCATATGCGTAGGCTATCAGCTGATTTTTGATGCTAGTGATGAATCGCCCGAGGCCAAAGGCCTGTCTATTTTGCCTGGAAGAGTCAAGAAATTCCCTGATGTTGGCCTCAAAATTCCTCACATGGGGTGGAATTCCATCACGCCACGGAATCACGAGGACGCTCTCTGGAAGGACATGCCAGAAGCGCCTTATTTCTATTTCGTACATTCATATTATCCAGAGCCGAGTAATGACCAACACGTCGCTGCCAGCTGTGACTACGCACTCCCCTTTGCCGCCGCCGTCAGACGCGGTAACCTAGTTGCCACACAATTCCACCCTGAGAAAAGCCAGCACAATGGCTTGCAACTGCTCAAAAACTTCCTCGCAATAACGAGCTAGTTGTTTCTTAGTCCAAAAATGGACCAAATGGCGCATCTGCAAATACAGATCCAGCGCAAGGCATCCTAGTCTACAATCGCCAAGCGGTCACCGCTATCTGAATGAACCAGTTGCTCAATTAAATTGCGGGCGCGATCCTCTCCAGCTCTTGTCAACCGATAGAGCTTATGTGAGTGTAAGCCATCGCTCCTGATTTCCATCCATGCTTTCTTCTCCAAAGCATCGACAATCTTGGTCGTATTAGCGGGCTTGCGACCATAGCTGTGTAGCAAAATATTAAGCCTTTTGGTATCCATGTGCTCTTCACCCTCCAAGGCTTTGGCGAAGCATGCAATCAATACACTCTCGCTTCCAGACAAGCGACAATTCAAATCTGACAAGACCTGACGAGTATCTTGTAAAGACTGTGATGTTTGATGATCTCCACCAGACTCCTCATCCACAGCCATCATGAAGGCCTCCTCTGCCTCACGGGCTTCCAGGGATTTAGTCACATAGGCCTGATACAAGCGCATTTGTTCAATGCTCATTTCGTCACTCATTTTAGAGACACTCGTTGCTAATTTCTGCATGATATCGGCTTCAGGCATGCTCATAAGTTAGCAATACACCCTCTACCTTTCAAGAATATTTCCATAAACAGTCTAAAAAGCCCCTAAATTGCAGGTAGTTTAGCTTATCATAATTATTAAGATTAGTTAACAATGTATCATTTACCCTTGTTTTTATATGTTTTAAGTTAACACCTAAATCTAAAAGTTTCCTATATGAGCATATTTAGCTAATTTTTTGCCCAAGTATTAGCAAGATACTTTCTTTGTTATGAATTCACGTTTTAATGATTACAGCCACGACCTGCATCGTCGATCGTTCAATAAGCAAAAAGAAGCTCAGAGGCTTGAGCGATCACCCCGAGTAGATGCTCAGATCATCTCAGCCTCAAATCCACGCTGGAATCACGCTGACCTTGACAGCTATGAGCCTCATTCACAAACCGATACCAATGATGATATCTCAGTCGCTGAGCTCAATGACTTTTGCTTATCCTGTATTGAGGAGCTTTCATTGGCTAAATCAAATGATTCAAGCGATTCTGTAATCAAGAATCTCATATCTAAAAAGCTTCCTAGCTACACTGAGCTGAAAACTGACCTCAATAAAAATGACCAGCGCTATCAACAGCACCATCGCTGGACTCAACAAATGTATCATGCCGTTGAGCCCCTTTTACAACAGAAGACCAACGCCACATCAGAGCAGCGTGATCTGAACCAACTTACTGTGCAATGCGTCGAACAGGACCTGCAATTGCAATACCGAGTAGAACAACTCAAGATTCGTGTTGCCTCTATTGAGCAGTCCGTATCGCAACACCTTATCCAAGTAGCTCGCGATATCGGGCTACCCGAAAAAATCATGGTAAAGTTAGCTAAGTTGATTGTGCGGACAATGCAAAGATAGAGCCGGTAACATTCTCTTTCTTGGTAACTAAAAAGAGCCCCTGCATTTCTGCAGGGGCTCTTTGTTGTTAAGTCTTTATCGACAAATTACAGTGCCTTCATCGAGCCCATGGCATCGCGAAGAACTTCGCCGATTTCCTCCACAGGGTGATTACGGATGATGAAGTTCACATCCACAAGCGTGCGGTTGTCCACTCCATTATCCTCAGGGCTCATACCCTTGCCGATGACATCAGTGTCCACAGACTTCATGAAGTCTTCGAGCAGAGGCACACAGGCGTGGGCGAAAAGGTAGCAACCGTATTCGGCCGTGTCGGAGATGATGCGATTCATCTCGTAGAGTTTCTTACGGGCAATGGTGTTAGCAATCAGCGGCACCTCGTGCAGTGACTCGTAATAGGCAGACTCAGGCTCGATACCGGCTTCGACCATTACCTCAAAGGCAAGCTCTACACCAGCACGCACCATCGCAATCATCAGGATTCCTTTGTCGAAATACTCCTGTTCCGTGATCTCGCCAACACCCTCGGTCTTTTCAAACTCAGTCTCGCCAGTTGCCTCACGCCAGCCGAGAAGCTTAGCATCGCCATTAGCCCAATCTTCCATCATGCCGCGGGAAAACTCGCCGGAAATGATATCGTCCATGTGCTTCTCATAAAGGGAACGCATAATGACCTTAAGCTCCTCCGATAGACGGAAAGCCTCGATCTTGGCAGGGTTGGAGAGGCGGTCCATCATGTTGGTAACACCACCTTGTTTGAGAGCCTCAGTAACGACTTCCCAGCCATCTTGTAGAAGCTTGACTGCGTAGGCAGTATCCATTCCTTCAGCCTTCATCTTATCATAACAAAGCAATGAACCAGCTTGTAGCATACCGCACAAGATCGTCTGCTCACCAAGTAGATCAGACTTCACCTCAGCGATGAAGGATGACTCAAGAGCCCCAGCAAGGTGCCCTCCTTGTGCAAAACAAAGCGCCTTGGCGATTTCCATGCCGTTTCCGTTGGGGTCGTTTTCGCCGTGGCAAGCAATCAAAGTCGGAACACCAAAACCTCGCTTGTATTCCTCACGCACCTCAGAACCAGGTGACTTAGGAGCTACCATGAATACCGTCAGGTCTTTGCGAATCTGAACGCCCTCTTCCACGATATTGAAGCCGTGAGCATAGGTGAAACAAGCCCCCTCTTTAAGGTGGGGAATGACTGTCTCCACCACAGCCGTGTGCTGCTTGTCAGGCGTGAGGTTCATAACGATATCTGCACTCGGAAGCATTTCCTCATAAGTACCCACGTTGAATCCATTCTCACTCGCATTCAAAAATGACTGACGCTTCTGCTCAATCGCCTCTGCACGGAGTGTGTAAGATACGTCCAGACCGCTGTCACGCATATTGAGGCCTTGGTTAAGTCCCTGGGCACCACAGCCAACGATGACAATCTTCTTGCCTTTGGCAGCTTCGATACCCTTGTCAAATTCTGAGATATCCATGAATCGGCAGGTGCCGAGCTCGTCCAGCTGACGACGCAGCGGTAGTGAATTAAAGTAGTTTTGGCTCATATTATTTTTATTAATTGTGTTTGTTGATGGGTATATAACCTAAGTTGTAACGTTGCGTAAATTGATTTATTTGATACATAGTATTGCATTTTACGCAATAATGTGAATATTGTCGTTCTTGAACTTCCATGAGCTCAAAAATTTCCTCGTTCTCGCCGAGCTTCTTCACTTCGGTAAGGCAAGCCAGGCATGCAACCTCAGCCCGTCGGCTCTGACACGTAGCATCAAGCGCACCGAAGAGTCAGTGGGGCAGGCCCTCTTCTTACGCGACAACCGCACCGTGAGCCTTACTCCCGCAGGAGAGCAATTTCGTAGCTATGCCAGCTCCGCAATACGTGACTGGGAGACTATGCGTGAAAATCTGGCTGACAACGATAAGGTCTCAGGACTTGTATCCATCTACGCATCCGTCACCGCAGTATATAGCCTTCTGCCTGATCTATTGGAATCCTACCGAGCCTGCTACCCTGATGTTCATCTGGAGTTACGCACGGGATCTGCAGAAGCCTCAATCGAGCAGGTCATTAATAGTGAAATCGATGTCTCTGTTGCCGCCCTTCCGGATAGGCAACACCCACGCCTAGAATTCATGCCGCTGATCGAAACCAACCTTGTCTTCGTAGCACCAAAAAACTCAGACCATCTTCATAAGAAAAAGTCTCAACTAGACTTCTCCAAAGCTCCTCTGGTTTTACCCCGCAGTGGCCTCTCTCGTCGCAGGCTCGACCTCTGGTTCAAACAAAACAATATAGAACCCAGTATTACCACCGAAGTTTCTGGCAACGAGGGAATACTCGCGATGGTTCGAATGGGATGCGGCGTGGGAATCGTCCCTGAGCTCGTACTAGAGCGAAGCCCTTTTCGAGAGGATGTGAGAAAAGTCGAAGGCGGCCCACAGCTCGCACCTTACGTCGTCGGACTCTGCACTACCCACAAGAACTTGCACCGACCCAGTATTTCGTCGCTATGGGAGCTCGCACAAAACAACACACTTTCTCACCCCTAGATCGGCCATCATTGCAAGTAAGCTAATACTTGCTATCCCTTCTTGAACCAGCAAAGCTAATGTCCGTGGAGCTATCTACATACAATAAAAGTAAACCAACTGGTTACGCCCTGTTCGATTTGGATCAGACCATAATCCCATGGGATACCCAGCTTCTATTTTGCAATTTTGTCCTTAAGCGCATGCCACTGCGCCGGCTCTACCTTCTCATCTTGATTCCTTTTTTACCACTGACTAAGTTACTGGGTGCAGGAGGTATGAAGCGAGTTTTTCTTAATTACCTATGGGGCTTAAGCCAGCAAGATCTCGATGAATTGGCGGAGGAATTTGTCGACCTGGTCTTTCCCCACTCATTCTACGTGGAATCACTAGAATTGTTAGAACAACAAAAGGAGCTCGGCAGAATGACCGTCCTTAGCTCCGCCAGTCCTGAAATTTGGGTCGAACCCATTGCCAACAAACTGGGCTTTGACCACTTCTTTGCCACTAGCATTGAAGTGAATGGTCGCGTCCGTCTGTTTCCGGAAACACCCGGCGGCAATAACAAGGGCGCAAACAAACTCCGTAAAATGCGTCACATCTTCCCAGACGACTTTGATCCTGAATCGGGCGATGTGTTGCCAAACAGCCATGCCTTTTCTGATAGCCACGCCGACCTTCCCATGTTGCTTATCTGCGAACACGCTACCATGGTGCACCCTACCGAAAAACTGCGCCTAGAAGGGCAAAAACATGGCTGGCAACTTGTTACTCCTGACCGCCCCACTAAGGGCAAATTTCAGTTCGCCATCGCCTGCCTACGTCAGGCACTCGGCATTTATAAATAGAAAATTGCATATGACTAAAATGTCACATTATTTTCAGCAGTCATTCATCATTTCTAATGTAAAAGATCGATCGTCGCAGTTGGTGCGCAGCTTATGCTAATCAGCCACTGCACATAACAACTAGACAAATAACCAAAACAACTAAAATGACAAAACGTAAATTAATCTGCAGCACAGCTATTCTGTCTGCTCTCACTGGTTCAGCTTTTGCTGAGAAAGATGCGGGAAGCATGGATCAATCTGCACCCACCATCATTCCTGATGTCACATTCAGCGCCAAGGGCAAAGAAACAGTGAAGCTCCGCTTCAACGGTCGTCTTCACTTGGATTACAATAACCTCAGCAACGACATTGGCGACCTCGAAAGCTCAAACACTTTCTACTTCCGTCGTCTTCGCCTCGGTGTGAAAGCCACCCTTGGCAACGACTGGACTGCAGAGACAGTTTACGACTTCGCCGGTGAAGACATCAAGGTGGACAAAGCTGTTGCTGGCTACGGTGACTTCAAGTTTGGTTACCAGAAAGTGCCTTTCGGTTTCCAGGAAAACACATCGTCCGCAAAGATCAAAACCATCGAGCGCTCTGCTGCTAACCGTTTCTTTGCTGATGATCTCGACTTCTCAGGTCGTCACAATGGTATCCACTACAAGACCAAGCTTGGTGGAGGTTTCTCTTTCGCTGCAGCTGGAGTAAGCGCTGAACAAGACATCAATAATGGAAACGACTCTAACGAGCTCTCCTACTTTGGTCGTCTTCAGTGGAAGAATGAAGGCCTCACTGTAGGTGTTGACTACGGTAGCGAGTCAGACTTCGACAGCGGTTCTTTTGACGCCTACACTGCATACGTCAACTTCAAGGTTGGAGGTCTTTACCTCCTTGGTGAGTATTTCGACGGAGAAGGTGGTGATGCAGGTGCAAATGCTGACGGCTACTCCCTGATGGCTGCTTACAAGTTTGACAAATGGGAGCCTGTTGTTCGCTACTCTTACTTGGAAGTCGGAGATGATTTCAGTGTTGATACTGATGACCTCATTCGCCGCGCACCAGACAACTCCAATGTAGCTGGCGGAGAGGTTTCGTCACTCTATGTAGGTGTCAACTACTACTACAGCGAGTCCGTCAAGTTCATGCTTGGCTATCAGTGGGCTGAGGTTGAAGATTTGGGTGGAGGTGAAGTCGATGACATCCACGGCGTTCGCGCTCGTCTCCAACTTCTTTTCTAAGACATCATATTACTTGATTTGATTCGTATTCAGGGGTGTGGCTTCGGCTGCACCCCTTTTTCATGCTCGTGACGCACTACCCCTCGCTTGAATCTCACCAATCGCCCACTGGGCGTGCTCGGAGATCAGGGCATCTGGGTCACTGGCAGTACGCTTCAGGGCGGGCAGGTCCTCCTTGCTACCGACGTTGCCTAAAGCGACGCAGACATTGCGTAAAAACCGGCTGCGTTTGATTCTCTTAATCGGTGACTTGGCAAACAGGCTACGGAAACCATCATCATCGAGCTCTAGAAAATCCCGCAAGCGATTCTGAAAAATAGACTCCCGCGCGTGGTAGCGCGTTTCACGACTGATTTGGGCAAAACGATTCCACGGACATGCGTCCAAGCAATCATCACAGCCATAAATACGATCCCCTATTTGCTTACGAAACTCCATCGGAATTGAGCCCTTATGCTCGATGGTCAGGTAAGAAATACAGCGCCGGGCATCCATGCGGTGCGGTGAGGTAATGGCATTGGTTGGGCAGGCATCAATGCAGCGCGTGCATTTGCCACAGTGATCGCCAAACGGAAGATCAGGAGGAAGATCTAATGTTGTGATCAACTCAGCGAGAAAAAACCAAGTGCCCAGTTTGCGATGAATTTGCACCGTGGATTTCCCACTCCAACCGAGCCCTGAATCGGTCGCAAAATCACGCTCTAAGAGAGGACCCGTATCGGTGTAGAAACGCTGTATTCCACCCAGGCCTTCCATCGCTAGATTCATCTCCTTGAGCCTCTCCTCAATGACATCATGGTAATCATCGTTCCACGCATAACGCGCAATGCGGTAATCCACATCTGGATCCTCAGCTCCCGGAAAATAATTCATCGCCAAGCTCACCACTGAAAACGCGCCCTCAAGCACCTTGGCGGGATCCACACGGCGCTCCACATTACGCTCAAGCCACTTCATGTCACCAGCACAGCCGTCCTCGATCCAGCGCTTGTATTCTTTGGCATGGGTTGCCACCTTAGCTCGTGAAATACGGCAATCATCAAAACCAAGCTTTTGAGCAATAAACTGAACGTTCTGCTTTGCTATCTGCCTATCCATGCTCACGTCGAGCTAGCCTACATATCCCTTAGGCGATGTCGAGGTCATCCATCATACTCTGAATGCGTTTCTGGGAAACCTTCACCCTACGCGACATACTGGGAGCAAATTCCGCAATACGCCACTCCATCAGCAACCAGCCACATGGCCATAACCTGTCGTCATCTTGATTCTCTTTCCAGGCAAGATACCAACGCCTCCATAGAGACTGCACCCGCTGACGTTTCTCATCATCTTTGATCTGGGGTAAACTTTGCAAGCGCTTCAAGCGCTCCTCCATCGCCTCAAAATAACGACCATAATCACAAAACCTCTCGTATCCAGATCGCCAAATAAAACCACTTGATAACAACCAATCCATCTCCTCTTCAAGATCCTCTACCACCACCTTCAAGTGGCGATCGTCACGATGTTGCTCCATCCACTCTGCAACGCGCCCACGTCCATCACACATACTCTCAAATCCACGGGCAACCTTTTCCGCACAGGCAAACAACTCGCCCTTTCCACTCGCTGACGCTGTCAAAAAATCATTCTGATTACGCGGCAACGGGATTCCCAATGCACCCTCACTTGAGACTCGCAGCATCTCATCAAGTGCCTGCCCTTTCATGCGCTCTACTAGAGGCAACATCAACTTACCCTGCATCCCAAGGGGAAACTTTTTGCTCACATATTCACAGTGATTTTCCTGATCGAGCAGAAACAACCGCACACATCCCGCACGGTGACTTTCATCTGCCGACGCTCGGTCGAGGTAAGCGCGCATGCCCACAGTCTGCACCTCATCGACCAAGGCTGGGAAAACACCCTCCTCTGCCACTTCTGGAATCTGACCAAAATCCCAGCCTTCTCCACCCGTCATTTCCCACTCTTCATTGACTTGAAGCTCACGCTTCTCCCTCATCGTGCCAGCAAGCCTCATCCTAATATCTTGCGCCGATTCACCGCAGGCAAGCTCCTCATCGTGCTCACTCCAGACCCTGAGCTTAGGTCTCATATTATCTGGCAAGCGATCTTCATCAAACATGCCAGACTCAATAACATGCCCACTTTTTTTTGAGAGAAATTCGGCAAGCTCTAGCTTCAACTCACGCGCAGGCTCCCAGCCTTTCCATTCTTTGACAAAAGCCTGAGCTACATCCCTTGCTGGTGAACATATCTGTCGTTGAGCCTTCGGTAGCGCCCTTACCAGTAAATACACCCTCTCCTCTAAAATACCTGGAACTGCCCAGCTGATAAGATAATCGGGGAATTTATCGAGCTGGTCTAAACCAATTTCAAAGATAACGCCGTCAACCGTACCGCCAGGATTGTCGGAATAGCTCACATCATAGCTAACATCATGATGATGCACACCATCGGGAAAGTCAGATAAATCTTCCATTTCACCCCAGATGCAATCTTTCACAGTAACCATGAGCGTCTGCTCATTACTACCGGTGGTCCGCCATTTTTGAAACGCCTTGGCCGTGCAGATCTCTCTCGGAATTCGCTCTAGAAAGAAATCAAATACCGCTTCATCAGACCAAAGGCCGCCAGCGCGCCTCAACTTGTGCTCCGCACCTTCGATCTCAGTACGGACATCATCCAAACGATCAAGAAACTCGCCACGGGTGCGCAGCCCGCTTCCAAGTATTGCCTCCCTGACAAAAACCTCATGGGCTTCCACAGGATTCACACGACCATAAAAAATCTTGCGCCCATCAACAATAGTGACGCCTCCACAGAGCACGGTTTCCCTACCATATACAGCACCCTGATGCTCATCCCAACTGGGCGAATGGTAGCGGTAGCGGCAGAGATGTGGCATAATCTCCTCGACCCATGTGACATCGATATTTGCTACCTTACGAGCCCACACCTTGCTGGTCTCAACCAGCTCAAATCCTAACAACCAATCCGGTTTCTTTTTGCCAAACAAACCAGATCCTGGGAATATTGAAAACTCTCGGCCAGCCGTGCTGCGGTAGGCACGTTTCTCTTTATCCCAAAAGCCGAACTGCATCGGAACCCCTGTCATCAGCGACTTATGCATCTCATCCTCGTCTCCCCATTGCTTGCGCTCTGCTGGCAGTGGCTGTGGTTTAACTTTTAAGGTATCACGTACCAAGCGACTCAGCTCGCTAACAATCTGATCCCACTCAAGCACTCTGCGAAAACTTAAGAAATGCTGTTTACAATACTTACGCAATTGGTTGCGTTTAAAGCGTTTTTTCTTCTCACGAAACTTCGAAATTGCTGACCAAATATGCAACAGGGTTAAAAAGTCAGACTGCTCATCGTTAAATTTCTTATGCGCCTGATCTGCTTGCTCTTGCTTGTCCTGCGGTCTCTCACGCACGTCCATCACACTCATGCCACCCACCATAACCAGCACCGCATCTAACACCCCCCTACGTGACGACTCGATAAGCATCCTTCCCAACCTAGGATCCAGAGGTAGCCTGGCTAGCTTATGACCCATGTCAGTGAGGTCACCATTTTTTTCGATCGCCTCTACCTCCTCAAGCGCACGATGCCCCTCACTGATGGCGCGTGCCGAGGGCGGACTCAAAAAAGGAAACTTACGGACATCGGGAAGCCGCAAAGACTTCATCCGCAGGATCACTCCAGCCAGAGAACTTCGCCTGATCTCAGGATCAGTATATTCATCCGCAGCATCATGCACCTCTTCACTATATAAGCGCACACAAACTCCCTCGCTCACCCTGCCACAGCGCCCCCTGCGCTGCCTGGCACTTGCCTGACTAATCTGCTCCACCTGTAGTCTCTGAATCTGCCGAGCAGGATTCCACCGACTTACCCTAGCCATACCGCTATCAATGACATAGACAATGCCTGGAATGGTTACTGACGTTTCAGCTACATTGGTGGCTAATACAATCCGTCGGCTAGAGCCACCCACACGGAACACACGCTCCTGAGCATCAAGACCCAAACGAGCGAACAATGGTAAAATATCGGTAGCTGGGAAGTTTCTACCCTCCAGTGCGTCAGCGCATTCCCTGATTTCGCGCTCACCTGGAAGGAAAATAAGCAAGTCACCCTGACTGTCAAAATCTGTGATCCACTCAACAGCTCGCGCCACATGACTAGGGAGATCTTCACCCTCTGTCTGTGCTGGCAGATAGTGATCCTCTACTGGAAATGTTCTCCCCTCCACGTTTACTACTGGGGCGCCCTCAAAATAATCAGAGAACATACCGGCATCTAGGGTAGCAGAGCTCACCACGACCCGAAGGTCCTTACGGCGCAGTAGCAGGTTCTTCAAAAATCCTAAGATAAAATCAATATTCAGACTTCGCTCGTGGGCTTCATCAATGATGAGAGTGTCATACTGCTTTAGATTTCGATCTCGCTGTGTTTCAGCAAGCAGAATGCCGTCCGTCATAAACTTAATGGTCGTATCCTCCTGCACCTTTTCAACAAACCTCACCTGATAGCCCACACGCTCACCCAGACCAGTTCCCATTTCCTCAGCCACGCGGCGAGCCACCGTTGCCGCGGCCAGTCTCCTCGGCTGAGTGCAACCTATTCGCCCTTTCTTACCCTCCTCGACCGCCAGCTCATAAGCCATCTTAGGAAGTTGAGTCGTCTTACCACTACCAGTCTCCCCGACCACAATTACTACTTGGTGTGAGCGCATCGCCTCCATGATCTCATCCCGGCGTTGAGCGACAGGAAGGTCGGGGTATTTGATTTGCGGAAGCTTACTCATCTACTCTCAGCTAATTGGTGGCATATCATGGCTTCAAGGGTAGACAGTCATGTCTCATCAGATTGCAGGCCACATGAAATCTATGGGCTAATGCCACGTTAATAACCGGCTCCGCTCTGCCAAGTAGAATCTTTTTAATGCGATGCCAATCATGTCGATTGATCATTATACTTACTGCTTGATTCAGGTTCTTACTGACGCAACCTTGCACCCGTGCAAGACAACATAATGCGTAACGATTCTGTGATACAAGCAATCGCAGATGCAGCTGCAGTGCTGATCGACTTCGACGGTGTCATTCTCGATAGTGAATGGCCGATTTACCAGACATGGCTGCAAGTATTTCAACGTGAGGGTCATGAGCTATCACCGGAAATTTATATCCAATGCATCGGCTCTGATTTTGATACTTGGTCACCACCTGCTTACCTAGAGGAACTTACTGGGAAAAGATACGATTGGAACCAAATGGACGCCGATCGCCAAGTAGAAATCATGCGCCAGCTAGAAGATTCAGAGCCCATGCCTGGTGCGCGCGCATTACTACAGCAATTGGAACATTTCCCATCAGCGATTGTATCGAGTTCATCGCATAATTGGGTAGATGAGTGGATGGATAAGCTGGATCTGATGCATCTGGTCAATACCACTGTCTGCAGAGGCGATGCTCCAAAAATTAAACCTGCCCCGGATCTTTTCCTAGAGGCTGCACGACAATTGGATGTAAATCCATCAGATTGTCTCGTCATTGAGGATTCACATAATGGCATGCATGCAGCTCACGATGCTGGGATGAAAGTTATTGCCGTTCCCAATCGCCTTACTAACATCCTCGACTTCAGCGGTGCAGCATGGTCTGCCCAATCACTCATTGAACTCGTTGCAGAGTGATATTGGTATAGCTAATAAATTTTCAACCTGTTGTTCTCAAGCCACTGGCGATGGCGTTGACTGAGAATTGCAATGAATTCAGCAACGCTGCTGTCTCTTCTTCATTGTCACCCTGCATTGCCTCACGCCACTCTCCGAGCAAACGAATTTGTTGCTGGTGAAGCAGATACAATGAGAACTCCCGTGTTTCGAGAGTGCGCAACATTCTTGGCCGACGCTCTGCAAACGAGGAGCCGAAGACCTCGTCGATCATTTTTTCAGTTAGCTCAAACTCTTCAATGATCTTTGCCTGGAAAAAAGCTTTGAGTTTCTTATCTTTCACCAGATCAGCATATCCATTCATCAGTTTGAGATCTGCACTTGCTAAATTTGTCTCAACATTGGTCAGTAGGTATCTCAAAAATGACGATGTATTGATCATTTCTTTCAGTTCATTGAAGCCTGCTTCATTATCAGACTTCAGCTTTTGTAAAGCTGCTCCAACCCCGTACCAACCCGGCAAATAATAGCGTGCCTGAGTCCAGCTAAACACCCATGGGATAGCCCTCAAATCATCAAGGCTAGCACTACCCGTTCTACGGGATGGGCGTGACCCGAATCGACCGTGTTCTAGTGCATCAATCGGGGTTGCTTGGCGATAAAACTCAATAAATCCAGGAGCTTCGATTAGCTCACGGTAGCTTGCACGGCTAGCTGCCGACAACCAGTCCATCAGCTCACAATATTTTGCATCTCCCAGAGCTTCAGCATCCTTTTCCTTACTGTTGTGCAGTGTGATACCGGCAACTCCAGCTACGAGTAATTCAAGATTGTACGCAGCATTGGATAGGTGAGAGTATTTTCTGGGGATGACCTCCCCCTGCTCTGTTACTCTCATTGCTCCATTAAGACTGCCATGGGGCAAAGAGCGTAAAAACCATTTCACGGGGCCAGCTCCTCGGCTAATGGTGCCTCCACGACCATGGAAGAACTCACACCTAGCTCCAGCTTCACTGCATGCCTCGGTTATCCGTGCTTGAGCTTTTTGAAGAGACCATTGACCAGACAGTAGGCCACTATCTTTATTACTGTCACTGTAGCCAACCATCACAGCCATCGTCAGTGGACCACTTTGAGACGAAATGTAATGACCTTTGGGCGCTGTCGCGAAATAGGAACTTACAATCTCCCCCCCCCGATCGAGATCATCTCCAGTTTCAAAGAGTGGACATGCAGGAATACGGCTTACCCACATTCCGTTTTTCCAATCCGCCATATGACCTTCTCGTGACAACAAGTGCACCAGTAACAAATCTGAAACCCTTCGAGTCATACTGACGATGTAGAGGCCGTAACATACATCGCCATATTTACGTGCATGGCGTCGGATCACTTTAAAGCATTCCATGACCTTGCCAATTTCACTATCAGGGTCGGCTGTCCATGGACGCCATGGTCGCTCATTTTTCAGCTCCGTCAGAAGAAAATCAATACGCTCTTGCTCACTCCATGAGCCGTAGTTTGCTGCATCTTGGCAACCAACAATTTCCAACATTTGCATGGCAGCCTTGTCATGGAATGGAGAGTTCTGCCGAATATCTAGAGTAGCCAGATGGAAGCCAAAAACTTGAATCAATCGGCGCAGTGGATGAATGACACAGTCTGATGTCGAACAAGCGCCAACCTCCTTGAGCGTGCGTTCCATGAGATCTAGATCTGCAACATACTCCTCGGATCGTATGTAGGGTGCTCGATTACTATCAATGAGTTTTTCACGCATCAGGTAACAAAGGCAGCGCCATGGCTCACGCGAATGAATCGCAGCGATCTCAGCCCCTTGCCTCCCCTGTTGCTTGGTTAGCTCGGCAACCCTCTTACTCAGTTCTTCGGGCACTTGTTCTGAGGATGGTGATAAGGTGAGAATATCAGCGGCCTCGCGCACCGCTTTTGCATGAATACGTAAGGCATGCTTTCTCAGCCTGCGCAATGTATCAGCTGTAACATCGGCTGTGACAAGCGGGTGCCCATCTCGGTCGCCACCCACCCAAGTGCCAAATTGTAACTTAGGGTAGGCTGATGCAGCTCGTAGTTTAGCAACATCCCAACCTACATTCGACCACGCCGCCTCCAGTGAGGCATCCAGTTTTGCCACAACTGAGGGAAAGACATCGCGTAGGTAATAGATCGTATGCCGTAGCTCACCTAAAATACTTGGCCGTGATGCGTGGATTTCACCGGTATGCCATAGCGTCTCCAAGCCCACCTTGATAGAGTTCATCACCGATGATAGGCTCAACGGATCATCTAAACTCCTATCCCAACGGACCAAGTCATTATAAATGGCCAAATGCCGCTCACGAACTGTATGTCGCTTCGCTTCTGTAGGGTGAGCAGTCAAAACAGGCGTCACCTTGATTTCCTTCAAAGCCTCAATGACATCATCCTCGCTGAAACCAGCTTCATGTAATGAGGCAATGACGCTACCCCACATTCCACGCTCTGCAGCCACTCCAAAATCCCTTCTACGCCGTTGCCTGACAACCGTCGCTGTGCGCTCCTCCACAATATTGAGTATTTCAAAACATACAGCCTGAAGCTGGGCCATCGATGCCATTCCTGCCGTATCCATAGGTCGCTGCACGACCTGCTTCTCGCGCCATGGGATACTGTCAGTAAAGTCTATCTCATCAGACAGAACATCCGCCAGACTATCCATCAAAGTGCGAAGCCGTTGCTTCAAATCAATAAAGCCCTGCTGACGATAATCCTTATTTGCCGAGACCAGACTATTGGCAGGCTCCTGAGAGGTGTTTTTTGAATCCATGTTATACAGCAAAAAAATAATAGTGATAACATGGAGTGTCGAGAAAGATCATCCATCGAGCGAGTCATCCTAGTGGGTTTAGCGCAATGAGGGTTGTGGACAGGCAGATGATGATGTAAAACTCCGCCGACGATGATCTCATTTGCAGAAGATGCAGGCACCCACCGCACTCCCGGTGAGCTGATTAAAGAAATGGAGCACATGTTCTCCACAGATGGAGGGCTGTCGGCGTCGCCAGATTTTGAATATCGACCACAGCAACAACAGATGGCCATGGCCGTTGCTGAGGCCTTAGACCAGCGACATGTTCTGTGTGCTGAGGCGGGTACGGGCGTTGGTAAATCCCTAGCCTATTTGATTCCTGCAGCAAAATTTGCGATTGAGACAGGCAGAAAAGCAATCATCTCCACACACACCATCAACTTACAAGAGCAACTCATTAGCAAAGACATCCCTCTAGCTAACAAAATACTCGGAGGAGGTTTACATGCTGCTTTGCTCAAAGGCCGTGGCAACTACCTTTGTCCGTTACGATTGAGACGTGCTATGGACCAAGCCGGTGACTTATTTAGCACCAGTGAGTCGGAGGAAATGAAGGCGATATGGGACTGGGCCGAAGGCACTAAAGACGGAACAAAAAGCGATCTTGATTTTATTCCAACCCCGAAAGTCTGGGCTCAGGTATGCAGTGACGGAGCTGTCTGCACACATCGAACTTGCGGCAGGAACGGCAACTGCTTCTACCAACAAGCGCGTAAAGAAATGGAGGCTGCCAATGTAGTCGTGGTGAACCACACCCTGTTCTTTTCACTGTTCGTGCTCAATGAACTTCCAGAGGATGACTTAGGCTACCTGTTCGCTGATGACTTTGTTATATTCGACGAAGCACATACCCTTGAACATGTAGCAGCGACTCAACTTGGCTTGCGCCAAAGCCACGTCGGGCTGAAGTTTGAAGTCCACCGATTGTACAATCCCAAAAACCGAAAGGGTTTACTACGCGCATTGCGTCACGCGGGATCAATCAAAGCCGCCGAAGTGGTGCTAGATGCTGCGGAGGACTTCTATGAAAATATCCAACACCAAGTAGAATTTGGGAAATTCAGCAAAGAATATCGCGTCCGCAAGCCAGATTTTGTCGAAAACACACTGGCCGAACCTTTACGTCGACTTTGGACCGAGGTCGAGCACGCTGCAGATGGACTGGAGAATGATTCCCCTGCCAAAGCCGAGTTGATGGATGGCGCCAGGCGTATGAGAGACATTCATGCCGGAGTTAGAATCTTTCTCGATCAGGAAGATGACGATAGTGTTTACTGGGTTGAGAAAGGAGGCCGAGAGGGAGACATGCTCAGCATTCATTCGGCACCCGTGAGCGTAGCAGACCGTTTGCGCAGGATGATGTTCGGCCATGGGCGCACCTGCGTCATGACAAGTGCAACGCTCAGCACGGGGGATGAAGAGCTAAGCTACTTCAAAAAGAGAATCGGCGCAGAAAGCTCAAAGAGCATCAAGATTGGCAGCCCTTTCAATTACAAAGAGCAAATGCAGATCTATGTAATCAAGTCGATGCCAGACCCAAGCAGTGATGATTATGAAGGTGCTCTCATTCATTGGATCGGACGTGTCCTAAAATACACCGAAGGCAAAGCGTTTGTGCTTTTCACCAGCTACCGTCTGATGCGCAAAGTTGCAGATGCGATGGAAGACTTCTTCTATGATCACGATTGGCGTTTACTGCTCCAGGGTGATGGCATGGCCCGCCACAAAATGATCGAAATTTTCCGCAAAGACACCAACAGTGTATTGTTTGGCACAGACAGTTTTTGGGCGGGGGTCGATGTTCCAGGAGAAGCCCTATCAAATGTCATTGTCACTCGCCTACCTTTTGCAGTTCCAGACCACCCACTGGTCGCATCAAAACTAGAAGCTATTGAAGCCAAGGGTGGTAATTCCTTTGTCGACTACTCTGTTCCTGAGGCCGTGCTCAAGTTACGCCAAGGCGTTGGACGGCTGATACGAACTGCTAAAGATAGCGGTCTTGTAGTCCTTTTAGACAACCGTGTGGTCAACAAGCCGTACGGCAAGACCTTCCTCAATGCCCTTCCTGACGCTCCGATCAAGATTGTCACAGAAAAGGCAGAATAGCAGATACAGTTAGCCTAGATCCTCAATTCGGAAAACCACAGGTCTGGAGTTCACACAGCTCAGAGCCTCAACTTTCTTAAGAGTCTCTTTCAGCAAACCGAAGCGACAGGTGTGCAACTGAAATACCATGTCAACGAATTCTGCATCCGGCTCATCAGGGTGCACTGGTGAATGCGTTCCTGAGATACCAATACCCGCATCCGCTAGCAAATTGGCAATCTCTGCTACGACACCAGGCTCATCATTAACATCAAACCTCACGTAATACGGGGTTTCAGTATCATCGATACTCATCACACTACCCTCCATCTGGTAGGGAAGGAAGCCTCGGTGGCACCCATCATGTTCGAGGCCAAGGGCAGCTTCGACAATATCGGCAACCACCGATGAAGCCGTTGGATCCTTGCCGGCCCCACGCCCATAAAACAATGAATCTCCTGCCGTATCTCCACGCACGGCAACCGCGTTAAAAACACCATTCACACTAGAGAGAATATGACTTTGTGGGATGAATGATGGTTGAGTGCGAATTTCGACGATGCCGCGAGGGTGTTCTCGAACAACACAGAGGAGCTTAACAACAAAACCTAGCCGCTTGGCGAAATCAATATCAGTACCACGCACCCTTTCAATCCCACGAACATAAACCTTATCCGGATCAACAGTGAATCCATAAGCGAGTGTTGCCAACAAGATTGCCTTATGTGCAGCATCCCATCCATTCACATCGAGCGTGGGATCTGCTTCTGCGTAGCCAAGCTGCTGCGCCTCGCCCAGAGCCTCCTCATACCCAAGTCCCGCATCTGTCATCCGCTCAAGAATGTAATTTGATGTGCCGTTGATAATGCCCACCATTGATTGAATACTATTGCCCACGAACGAGTCCTGAACTGTTTTGATAATAGGAATGCCACCTGCTACAGCTGCTTCAAAATGAATCGGGGTATCAAATTCTTTGGAAAGTGCGAACAACTCCTGCCCTCTCTCAGCAAGCAATGCCTTATTGCCAGTAACCACAGGTTTACCGGCACGAAGTGCGGCAGCCACAATATCAAAAGCCGTATCCGTACCACCAATAAGCTCAACGACAAGATCCACGTTAGCATCATCGACTACTTCCTGCCAACGAGTGGTGAACTTATCCTCTGATACGCCTTCAATTCTTGCTTTGCTGAGGTCACGCACGGCAATACGCACAATATCGACCCGCACGTCACTACGTTTGGCGATGAGGTCAGCATTGCGTTGTAAGGTTTCCCAAACACCGGTACCTACGGTTCCAAATCCTGCGAGTCCTATGCCTAATGATTTCTTTGAATCCTTGCTCATGAAAATGATGGGTGCTGTGACCGCTCCTGTTCTGAATGATTACTAGGCTATCAAAAAGAGCAAAATGTATCATGGCTAAAATAATCCTGATTTCAACTAGGTCAGAGGCTTTGTTATTTAACCATCACTCAGCAAATAGAAGCAATAGACAGATTGACAAACAGCGGCCAGATATGTGACTTTTGCGTACACATGTCGAATCAATCGGTCAACATTCCACAAAGCCCGCTCGTTGTAGGCTCTGTGCAAAGCCTCAATCAGCTAGCCTGCCTTCAGCCGGTCGAGTTGCAAGGTCTGTGTGATATACTGGAAGTAAGGCTGGATGGTATGCCCAGCCATATCGACACTCTCAATATCGAACTCGACCGATTCAAAGATTTCCCTCTACTTTTCACGGCTCGATGCCCAAGCGAGGGTGGCTTGTCTGAGCTTAGCGCCAATGATCGTGCCCAGCTACTGAGCCAGGTCTCAAAAAGAGCCACGTGGATTGACGTCGAGTTAGCCTCATACCCTGACATGAAAGATACTGTGCATGAGATTAGATCGGAGGGTGTTGGCTTAATTTTGTCTTATCACAATTTCACCGAGACCCCCCAAACATCACATATGCAAGATATCGTCGATCTTGCAGAAGAGGCAGACATCATCAAAATAGCTGTTCAACACAACCATGCGTCTGATTTAACACGCTGCGTTGAAATCCTCCAAAACAACCAACAACCGATGTCCATGATGGGAATGGGTGCGTTGGCCCCAGTCTCACGTCTGCTATACGCCCAACATGGGTCTCTGCTCAATTATGGCTACTTGGGAAACACGGAGACAGCACCAGGCCAGTGGCCCGCTGAGCTTCTACGCAATACCATTGCTAGCCTTGAGCCGATCGCTTAACTAACTCAGTCACGGCTGTAAACTTGCACGGGACCCACTCCCGGCCCTCCTTGAACACTACGTAATTTCGTCACAGCTCTCTTGATTGCGACAACCGCTGTGTCCACCTCTTCTCGGGTCGTGAATATCGATAAAGAAATACGCAGGCTGCTTTTAGCCTGTGATGGAGATATCCCCATCGCCGTTTGTACATGAGAGGGCTGCTGCTTGCCCGTCATGCAAGCACTCCCCGCAGAGCACTGAACCCCATATTCATCGAGCAAGATAAGCAGGCCGGCGGCCTCACAACCGTTAAAAGAAATATGGCTCGTGTTTACCGTGCGTTGATCAAGTGCCCCATTAATTCGGATTTCCTCTACCTCAGATAGCAAACTTTGCTCCATGTAATCCCGCAAAGCTGCTATGCCTGCATGTTGGTCATCGTCAAGCCGCTGCTTCATGAGCTCAGCGGCCTTCCCCAATGCAACAATACCTGCAACATTTTCGGTGCCACTTCGTCGCCCACCTTCTTGACCGCCGCCCCTCAGCATCGGCTCGAACTTTAGACCATCACGGATATACATCGCACCCACACCTTTAGGCGCATGGAGTTTGTGACCCGATATCGAGAGGTAATCTATAGGTATTGCTTGAACATCAACCTGCACTTTACCCACTGCCTGAATAGCATCACAATGAAATGCGACCCCTGCATCGTGCGCCAATTGACATGCCTCTGCAATAGGTTGAATCACCCCTGTTTCATTGTTGGCCCACATGACTGATGCCATCACCGCATCACCACTTGCCAGCGCTGTGGCAAAGCCATCTAGCGACAAGCGACCATCACCATTCACTCCCACTTTCTCGACACGTAGCTTGTAGTGATCTGCCAAATACTCGGCATGACGCAAGATCGCGCTGTGCTCAATTTCACTTGTGACAATCTTCTGATTTACTTGAGCCTGAGATGCCAAAAATGTAAGCAATGCGTTATTCGACTCAGTGCCACAGCCAGTAAAAACAATTTCCTCGGGTTTAGCGTTAATCAGAGCTGCCACCTGCTCATGCGCGACTTCAAGTGCTTTGCGCACTGTCTTGGCGGCACGATAGCCACTCGATGGATTGTACCATTGATCGGTCAAAAATGGCATCATCGCCTCCAAAACTTCCGGGTGAACTCGAGTAGTGGCGTTGGAATCGAGATAAATCACGACGTATTACTAACCCGCTGAGGTTATGATCGCAAGCCGTGATCTCAGAGCACTCTCGAAAGAACCGCATCGAGAGATCACGTTTCGAACACAGGAAACCTTGACCTCCGGCAACTAAAGCATTAAAAGCCCCCCACGTATTCGGCAACATTTCAGCCAATCAACCCACCAAGCCCATGACACGCACATCTATCGAAGCCTGCGCCAAAGCTTTTGTTATCGTTCTTTTTGTTCTATTTCTCTACTCCGCCTACCGAGTAGCAGGAATGATCGGCTGGGTATAAGCCTTCGCTCAAGCTTCCTCAATGATGTTGAGCATCTTGATCGTAGCTTGAATAGCCGCCTCGGTCTGATCCGCGTCGAGACCGCGTGTCTTGAACTTCTTGCCCTTGAAATCCCACAGGATTGTTGCCTCGACCAGCGCATCCGTATGACCTCCTGGTGGAATATGCACGGAATAGTCCTCTAGTGTGGGATGCTCTTTCTTAAGTCGGGCGTAAATGCTCCAAAGGGCTCGCACGAAGGCATTGTATTGACCATCCCCAGTACTTGTCTCTTGGTAAAATTCCCCTTTGATTCTGAGGCGAACCGTCGCGACAGGATTAAGACCCTGAGTAAGAGAGATCGAGTAATTGACGATCTCTATATCTTTGGTCTCAGTATTTTCACCCAGCACATCGGCAATAATGAAGGGGAGATCCTCCTTGGTAACACGCTCTTTTTTGTCACCCAGCTCAATGATCCTATTTGTGACGCGCTTCATGCCGTCTTGGTCGAGACTGATACCAAGCTCTTCGAGGTTTTTCTGAATGTTTGCCTTACCCGAAGTCTTTCCTAATGCATATTCACGAGTGCGCCCAAACCGTTCAGGAAGCAGATCATTATAGTAGAGCTTGTCCTTGGAATCGCCATCGGCGTGAATACCCGCTGTCTGGGTAAAGACAAACTCACCAATAACGGGCTTGTTTGCTGGCACCCTGACTCCGGAATAGGTTTCTACAATACGACTGACCTTGTTGATCGCTGACTCCTCGATATTCGTGGTCTGTTTGAGCTGATCATGAATCACCCCAATCACACTCGATAGTGGCACATTGCCCGCTCGCTCACCCATTCCATTGACGGTGGCATGAATACCATGAACGCCAGCTTTCACAGCGCTGTATACATTGGCCGCGGCAAGATCATAATCATTATGCGCATGAAAATCAAATTTCAGCTCTGGGTAGCTAGTCACCATCTGCTGACAAAAATCGTAAGTCTGATCCGGATTAAGAATACCGAGTGTATCCGGCAACATGAACCTCTTGATCGGCGTCTGCATCAAACCCTCAACGAGCGCGTGCACATAATCGGGTGAATGAATCATACCATTAGACCAATCCTCGAGATAGATGTTGACGTCTACATTCTTCGAACTGGCATAGGCAATCACCTCTTTAATGTCGCTTAAGTGCTGTTCAGGAGATTTGCGTAGCTGCAATTCTACATGCCTCTTGGACCCCTTAGCCAACAAGTTCATCACCCTACCCCCTGCCTTGGCAATCCAATCGACGGAAACTTGACCATCGACAAAGCCAAGAACCTCAACCGTATCGAGCAAATCATTTTCCATCGCCCACTGGGTGATGGCATGAACACAATCAAACTCGCCCTGCGACACGCGTGCTGATGCCACTTCAATACGATCCACTTTCACATTTTGAAGCAAGATCTTCGCCATGCTTAATTTCTCATATGCAGAGAATGACACCCCAGATGTTTGCTCGCCGTCGCGCAGCGTTGTGTCCATGATTTCTATTTGCATCTCAGTGGTCGGTAATTGGTTTACACAGCGCCAATGCGCTACATCTGGGCAAGAGCCTATGCACCTTCATGGGCAGATTAAAGACAAATACTGCCAATCTTACTGCTCGTCTTGGTATGGCAGAATACGACCAATCTCTATACTGCCTGACAACCAATTAAGTAGCTTGTCAACATCAGCACTATCACCACGAATCGCCTCTAGCGCACTCCAATCCACATGCGGACGTGACTTAGCCATCGATATTCGAGTCACATCCAAGCGCTCCATCAATGCCTCAGTCTCACGGGGATGTGCATTGATGATATTCGCAGGCCGTGGCAGATCATCGAGAATTTCAGCGGTCAAACCAAACGTAGTCACTCCGATACCGAACGTAGCACTCAATTGACGAATGGAGTCAGCAAGAGCCTCGTCCTCGATGGGGGCGGCATAGATCAACTCGCCACCTTGCGCCCAGTCCGAGGCACTCAGTGCCTGAAAGAAATCCTCACGAAAACTGTGATGCGCTGGTAAAATACGCAAACGAGCAGCATGCATTTTGAAAGGCGGCAACCCCAACTGGGACTTTAACCTGATCATGGATTGCGCCGTCTCAACCTCTTCGCCATTATCCCAATCTACCAAGATCATTTCGGGAAATTTCCAGAGATTTCCAATAGGCGCATCCGCACCGAATGGCTCTCTAAATGCAAAGGGAAACCTGCCGTTAACGTCACACCACTTATTGACAATAGCACGAAACTTACGAATGCGCATCATTGCATGATCTACCTCATCATGATTTCCCTCGATGTCGTCAAGACGACCCTGATACTGCGAGAATATCTCTTGTGCCGTTGAAAGAGCTGGTGCTGCAGCCGTGCGCCGGTAGTAGCCTTGCCCCTTTTCGACCTTCGCAATAGGAGATGTCGGATCACAGGACATGATCGAAAAATGATATCTGAGCGAAGCATCGGAGTAATTGCCCTCCAGCTTCATACGCAGCAGGCGAATTAACTCAGTGCCTTTGATCGCCTCCTTTGGGTTGGCAGGAAGATATTCAGTTAAAACTTCAGTTAGTTGGTGGCGCAGGCTCATGATGTAAAATAATGCAAGGGTACTCTCTCAGAGAGACCGGATACAAGTGACATCCAATCCACATGGCATCTATGGCTCAAGCCCCATTTTGACTTTTTGGGCGAAAAAGTGCATTTTGTGAATAACTCTGTTGTTCTGACCGTCCAAAGGTTTACATATTAAGCCGTAACATCATGCCAAATCATTACCATAAAGCATTTCCCTCCCTTTTACTCGTCACTACCTTTTGCATCTTTAGCCTTGGTAGTCAATTAAGTGCTCATGCTGAGGTAAGTGCCGAAAAGCTGCTGGAGGGAATACGGCTCGGCAGCACACTCCAACATGGCAAGCTCGATGGCTACATTCGCAAAGACGGCCAACGCACACCCCTCTCGCTTCATTTGAAAGGAGAGGACATCACCTTCCAATTTCACACCAACAACACATGGAGTGGTTTCCACATGCAACTCCAGGAAGGTGAAGCAAAACTCTACGAGACAGAACAAGGCAAGGCCACACCTTTCCCGCCTCACAAAATTGGTGAGGCCATCATCAACAGCGACGTGACTTACGAAGACCTTTCACTTCGATTTCTTTATTGGAAAGATGCCAAGGTCGTGGGCGAGGATAAAATCAAAATGCAACCATGCTACAAACTCCGATTACGCAACCCTGGTAAGGATGGTCGTTACGCTCTCGTTTACATTTGGGTTCACAAAAAATACGGAGCTCTTATGCAGGTAGCGGGATATGATGTCCAAGGAAGACTTCTCAAACGCTTTCATATTACCGACCTTATGACGGTTGATAAAATACAAACACTCAAGAAAATGAATGTTGAGACGTATCAGGCAGGCACTAATAAAGTGACAGGCATCACTTACCTTGAATTCAAGAAGCCCAGCAAAAACAAGCGGCGCGGCTTGTAAATGAATACAACACCCTACCTCAGCATCACACTTTGATACGCCGAGTGTGTGTGCGATAAAATATCGTGAATGCGCTCTTTTTCTCGACTACTTAGGAGAGGAAGACCTACCGCAGGCTCCCGGTCCGTAACGATGGCATGCAACTTGGTAAGCACGGGTATTTTAATCTCATCAGGAAGTTGTTCGAATGACTTACTGTGAATCATGTAACTACAGCGGTATTTGAACATTCGTTTTTCTAGCCGTAAATCGCGCAACGAATGACCATCATGCCGATACCCCAAACGCATAAAACTATCGCGGTATTCATCAGATCCTTCGACTCCATCCTCTGGCAGCCTCAACTCGTCTGCAAACATCAAGGCCTTAAGAACTGATTGCACACAATCAGCAATCATCCTATCCACTGAGGGTGAGATTTTATCACCGTGAATCGCTTTGTCTAAATAGACGGCGCGCAGGTATCGCATCTTTGCCGCTGATAAGGTGTTATGCACCTGTATCTGATGCTCCATGATCATCAGTGCTAAAATATCACTACTATCTGCGAGGTGTTTGCGCGTATCAAAAAAACCACTCAAACCAGGTAAGTATTGATTGTGCAGTTCATCATAAGCGTCTCTATCAATTTCGGGGTTATCGACCCACTGATTGCCCATGTGCTTCACTTGTGCCTTGTTTCCGCTCACATACCATCCCCCCCACCTCTGCTCAATGGGGCTAGCAGGAGTCGTTAGTAAAGACCCCCATGATAACAACGCTTGGCCCTCTTGATTGGTGAAAACCGACCTAACCAGTAAGCCGGGAATGTCCATGGTATTTCGAGACGCATGACAAGTCATGCATTCTTGATCACGCAGAAAACGACGCCTTTCGGGCACCTCATTGAGGTTCAAACTATAGAACATCATCCCCGTCAGGTCATCACATGCTATCACCTCGATCATGCCACCTGGCACATAACCAACATAAAAATCATCATTAAAGTAAATCGCCCGGGGATTACTAGGATTAATGATTTTGTGCTGTAGGCTCGTCTTAGAAAAAACTAATACCTGTGATGACACTGGGATATTTAGCTGATCGAGCAGCGATCGCAGTAACTCGATTGGTTTAGCCTCGGCCCAGCTTAAGATTCCTCTATCGATATCCGCCTGAATCCTAGTAATGGCATTATCATCTTTGGTGGCAGAGTAATTGATGGGTGCCAGTTCATAATCTGATGCTGCCTGCGCGTTAACAACAAAGCCAAAAACCAATGACAACGCGAGTAGCACGCAACGCACTACCAACGAATTGATCATTCGGCTAAAACACACATTATTCACCATACATCATACGTTGAATGGAATATTTCCTTTCGTCAACCCAGCCAAGCCAACAAAACAGCTCTAAGATATGCCTTCACCCTTCACTTTGGGATGAATCAAAAATAGTCATTGGGTTTTTCAGATTCTCTATCTACCATCCTCATGCAGTTACTTTCTGCCTCGTATTCATATGCCACTCTGGATCCCACCCATCATCGCCTTCCTCGCAGGCTCCATCCCATTTGGCCTTCTCATCGCCAAGTCAAAAGGAATTAATATTCGTGAGCATGGCTCGGGTAATATTGGGGCTACCAATGTGCTGCGTATTGTCGGCAAGCCCTACGGCATTGCTTGCCTTGTGCTCGATCTACTCAAAGGGCTTATCCCATCCATAGTAGGAATTAGCATGTTTACCTATTCTGGAGAATCCAACCTAATGACGGTGCACGCACTCGAGCCCTACGCCATCGAGCTAGAGCAAACAAAAGCGCAGATTTTACAAATCACCACCGCACTTGCCGCGATTCTAGGGCATAACTATTCACCATGGATCGGCTTCAAGGGAGGAAAAGGCATCGCTACTTCAGGTGGTGCACTAATCGCCCTCATGCCTGCTGCCGTGTGCATTTTAATCGCGATATGGGCAGTTCTCTTTTTCACCACCAAATATGTATCTATCGCTAGCATAGGTGCAGCTGTTCTCCTTCCCGTTGTCATGATTTTCGGGTCATGGTATCATGACAAATTAGCAGATGGCACTTGGAATAAACCCTTGTTTGTTTTTTGTATCGTCATCGCATTACTCGCTGTTTGGAGGCACCGATCCAACATCAAAGCGCTCATCAATGGCAGCGAACACCAATTCTCCAAAAAATCTAAATGATCAAACGCGCAGCCATTCTCGGAACCGGATCGTGGGGCACGGCCCTCGCCTGTTTACTCGCACACAAGCTGGACGAAGTGTGTCTCATCGGCAGAAATCAAAAGACGGTCGATGAAATCAATCAAAATCATTCCAATGGACACTACATCCCCAATCTCGGCTTAGACGCGAAGATCACGGCAAGCACGGACATGGGGCGCTGTAAGGATTTCCCCCTCGTTCTCTTCGTCGTTCCGACAGGGGCAACAGAGGCCACTGCAATCCAGCTCGCATCTGTTGGCTTACCCGATAACACTATTCTTGTATCTTGTGCTAAGGGCATTTCGTCAGATGGGGAGCGCATGAGCCAAATTATCCATCGTCACCTTCCCAATAATCCAATAGCCGTTTTATCCGGACCTAATCACGCAGAAGAGGTATCCCGTAATTTAGCAACCTGTGCGGTTATTGGAGCTGAAGACCAAGAACTTCGTGAGCAATTGCAAACTGTCTTCACCGCCCCTTTCTTCAGGTGCTACACCAGTGACGATATCGCAGGTATCGAATTGGGAGGTGCCATTAAAAATATTTTCAGTATAGCCGCTGGTATAGCTGATGGCATTGGCCTGGGTGACAACGCCGTCGCGGCCCTTGTCACGAGAGGGCTTGCAGAAATGACCAGGCTAGGTACGGCCCTTGGAGGTCATATGGAAACATTCATTGGTTTGTCTGGAGTAGGTGACCTGATGGCAACCTGTTATTCTCCACATTCACGCAACAACCGTGTTGGTAAGGCATTAGGCAAAGGTGGCAGTCTTGATGACATCATTGCTAATCTAGGCATGGTTGCAGAGGGAGTACCGAACACCAAATCGATCTATGATCTTGGTCACAAAACCGGCGTTCGGATACCACTTATCGATGCTGTCTACCATATCCTCTACCAGAACAAGTCAGCCGCTGAGGCACTGGAGGAACTTCTCACAAGAGATGCCAGAGCTGAGAATGAATAAAAATCGCAGCAATACGTTCATGAAGCAACAGCCCATGAAAACCAAACTACTCAGTGAGGGAGCATTTCTGGGCCTTTATGCTCGCGGTCACTGGGAATATGCCGCACGGACAAATTGTACAGGCGCTGTCGGTATTTTACCCATCACCGACAATCATGAACTCATACTGGTAGAGCAATTTCGGATACCCCTCCAAGCACACGTTATTGAAATCCCTGCTGGCCTCGCTGGAGATGAAGCCGAATTCTCTGATGAGTCGCTTGCTCAAACAGCAGCTCGGGAGCTTCTTGAAGAAACCGGCTACAGGGCCGCCAAAATAACGCCGCTCATCAGCAGCCCGACATCTCCGGGCATGACCACGGAAATGGTAAGCTTTTTCGCAGCGACGGAACTCACTCGCGAACACAATGGCGGCGGCACCGAACAGGAGGACATCGTGGTTCATCGAGTTCCCATAGCCGAGCTTGATCCCTGGCTCCATCATCAACAAACCCATGGTCGCCTTGTAGACGTTAAAATCCATGCCTGCCTCTACCTCGCCGGCCAGCTGGGCTTGATCTAAACTTCATTGGCACATAGAGACTTTAGACACCCTTATTACCATGGATAGATTTGGAGGTATTCAGCGGCTATACGGCAAATCGGCGATGACAAAATTTCAGCATGCCCACGTCTGCGTGGTGGGCATAGGAGGTGTTGGTTCATGGTGTGTTGAGGCTTTAGCAAGATCCGGAGTTGGTCGCATCACTATGGTTGACCTTGATGAAATTTGCATCACTAACATCAACCGCCAACTTCATGCCATGGATGGTGAAATAGGCCGCCAAAAAACAGCTGCTATGGCAAGCCGAGTCAAAGCCATCAACCCTGAGTGTGAGGTGCAATGCTTGGAGACATTCTTCAGCGATCGCAACGCTGAGGAAATCCTAAACAACAAATTTGACTATCTCATTGATGCCATTGATCACGTTCGTGCCAAATCACTGCTCTTATCTCGGTGTAAAGAATATAGCATTCCTGTCATTAGCTGTGGTGGTGCCGGAGGATTGCGTGACCCTTCCCAAATTCAAATTAACGATATCACACGCTGCTACAACGATAGCCTGATCAATCAAGTGCGTAAGATTATGCGAAGCGATTATGGGTTTCCTGCTGGCACAGATCGCAAGAAAAAGATCAAAGGACGAAAGTTTGGCATAAGCTGCGTTTTCTCATCTGAGTCCCCCGTGTATGAGCAATGTGACGGCGAGGTCTCGGTAGACAAACCGAGGATCAACCCAGACGACCCCATACGCTTGAACTGTGTCGCGGGATTCGGAAGCATCACACATATCACCGCTACATTTGGGTTGTTTGCAGTTTCTAGATGCCTATCCGAACTCGCCGACTAATCGAGTTAAAGAACTTCCCGTATCAAGGCTTGAGCAAAACCATTAATGCGTCTAGCTTCACGCCCATCGCAAGCTGATATTTTATTTTCCAGAGCGAATGCATATTAGATTATGAGTGAACCTACCGACATTGGCCAACAGCTACTCAAGGCTCGTGAGCTCAAAAATCTGGCAATCAGTGATATTGAGCAATCCACTCGTATTCCATCTGCGACGATTAACGCACTGGAGATCAACGACTACTCCAACTTGCCAACTTCGTATGCACGTAGCTTTCTCGTTCAATACAGCGAGTACTTGGAAGTGGATGCCAGCGAGTTAATCCAGTCTCTTGTTCCTAATGAGGACATTGCCAATATAGGCTATCTTAAAAGTAACCAAGATACCGTGAGTGAGAAAAGTGGGGCGTCTTCCAGAACCCGCTTCAATAAAAAACGAGGCAAAGGCCAGAATCAACTGCGATCCTCCTCGACGCATACCGATGGCAAGAAAATGGCTCAACCCCTTGCCATTATCGGTCTTACTTTGTTACTTATCATGGCGATTAGTTTCTTTTACAACAAATATCAGTCTCAGCCCAGCAGCCCAGTTCAGAGCTCCTCAAAAACTGATGAGCATGCCAGCGATCAACTGCAGGCCAAGTTCGATGTAATAACATCCGGTCCCATAGCAGATCAAAAAACCACAGTCGAAGGTGATATGACCGATATTTTTGATCCTATCCCTACCCCCCAAAATAAACTCTCGCCTCGCTCAACACCGAGCTCACTGGCGGAGTTGGCTGGTTTTCCGGATAATATCAGCCCAGATCAAAACACAGCTGTGCCCTCGGACAACGATGATGAGATTGATGCTGACTCAATAGTCCCCCAGCGCAATAGCCCTCCCCCCAAAGCGATGGTCATTGACGAAAGCGAGGAGTAGACAAGCTGAATAAGGGTTTTTGCCCCATATCATCAGCTCGGCATGGCTGCCAATTACACGTTATTTTACTTTTGTTAGTCAATAGAAGCAGGAAATCTCTTGTTTTTTTTGACTTATAGCAGGCCAAAATCCCCCCCCTAGCAGTCG
>CBFHPA010000010.1:0-51515 GCA_965657565.1 Oceaniferula sp. | reverse complement strand
GATTCGAACCTGCGACCTCTTCACCCCCAGCGAAGCGCGCTACCAAACTGCGCCAAGTCCCGATGTTGTTTTACCTTCAGATTCAATAGCTAAAGGCAAGGGGGCGCAATTAACCCCATCACTTAGGAGTTGGCAAGCACGGATTTTCATGGCATTGCCAAGTCCTCATGAATCGTGCCAAAATAGCCGTTATCGGAGCCAGCGGTTACACGGGATTGGAACTCCTTCGCTTACTTCTGACTCACCCACACGCCGAAATCGTGTGCGTCACCTCTCGCCAAAATGCAGGCAAGAGCATAGAAGATCTATTCCCTCGCTTCAGTGGTGCTCCTGCGGCAAAGCTGACATTTATCGATCCTGACCCTGAAGCCGTGGCTGCCAGTGGTGCAGAAGTTGCTTTCTTGGCACTCCCTCATGGAGTCGCAGCAAGCTATGCCTCAAGCCTTCTTGAAAAAGGTCTCAAAATTGTCGACCTAAGTGCAGATTTTCGAATCGATGACAAAGAGGTCTACAAGGAATTTTACGATGCAGACCATCCGGCCCCTGAGCTTCTTGACGAGGCTGTCTATGGGCTTCCAGAAGTGCACCGTGAAGCGATCGTTGGCGCGCGCCTGATTGCATCTCCCGGCTGCTATCCAACCAGTATTAGCCTGCCTCTCATTCCTCTACTCAAAGAGAAGTTAATCGACCCTACAAGTATTGTGACTTGCTCCATGTCAGGTGTCAGTGGCGCAGGACGTAATGCGAGCCTGCCCCTGATCTTCTGTGAAGCCAATGAGAGCGCGCGCGCGTATTCCGTGCCAAAGCACCGACATCTCTCCGAAATTGAGCAAGAACTCAGCAAAGCAGCTCAACAGCCGGTTGCGATTTCCTTCACCCCACACCTGATACCAGTTCATAACGGTATTTGCAGCACTACCAGTGCTACGCTCATCGGTGACCCTGACCAAGTTCAGCAGGCATTGAAGCACGCATATGACGATGAATTTTTTGTCCGATTGTTGGGCAAAGGAGGCTGTGCCGACACTAAGAATGTCACAGGAACTAACTTTATTGATATTGGTTGGGATTACGATCCTCGAACTGGCCGTATACTACTGCTCAGTGCCGAAGATAATCTTGGCAAGGGTGCCGCTGGCCAAGCAATTCAAAACTTCAATCTCATTTGTGCATTTCCTGAAACTGACGGGTTGCAAAATTTTTGAATTAGCGTCAGGCTAAAGGTTCGTCATGGCTGCTAACATTAAGAGAATCAAAAAAGGAGTATGTGCTCCTCGAGGGTTTGAGGCATCCGCTGTTAGTGCCGGCATCAAAAATCCAGATGACCCAAGACTCGACCTAGCTCTGATTTATTCAAAGCACCCATGCACTGCAGCGGGCGCTTTCACCACCAATCAAGTCAAGGCTGCTCCAGTCAAAGTATCACAAGCGTATTTGAAGGCTGACAAGGTTCAAGCTATTGTAGCAAATAGCGGTAATGCCAATGCCTGCACTGGTGTCGAAGGCATCAGCGATGCTCGTAAGACGTGTAAGCTTGTCGCCAAGGGTCTTGGGATTAGACAACGTCAGGTAGCTATCTGCTCTACAGGAGTCATCGGACTACCGATGCCGATGATGCGTATTGAGCCTAAAATAGACGAGCTAGTAGCCGGCCTGAAATCTGATAATGGGGAAGATGTCGCGCGTGCTATAATGACTAGCGACACTTGTAGAAAGGAAATCGCTGTATCACTCGATATTGGTGATCACCGAGTTCGTATTGGTGCCTGTGCAAAAGGAGCTGGCATGATTTGTCCAAGCATGGCTACCATGCTTTGCTTTATTACAACTGATGCCAAGATAAGTGCCGCCTGCTTTCAAAAATCTCTTCTTGAGGCCGCAGACGCCTCCTTTAATCGCATCACCATCGATGGCGACATGAGCACAAATGACACTGTCCTCGGCTTAGCCAATGGCCAGAGCGGCATGCCTTCAATCAAGCGCAACAGCAAGGAATGTCGCCTATTCCGCGAGGCCCTCCAATACGTCATGCTTGAAATGGCTAAAGCCTTAGTCCGCGATGGTGAGCGTGTCACTAAGTTCGTCACCGTCGAAGTTAAGGGGGCTCGCACTTACTCAGACGCGCGTAAAGTAGCCGAAGCTGTTGCCAATTCCGCACTCGTTAAAAGCTCATGGAATGGCAATGATCCTAACTGGGGACGTATCATTCATGCCGTGGGTTACGCACAAGCCATGGTCCGGGAAGAGCTCATCGATATACATATCAACGGCAAAGCTGCCTGTCTTGGCGGCTTACAGGCCAAAACCTCGATGCATACCCTCCGCAAGGTTGTGGCAAAAGATGCGTTTACGATCACCGTCAACCTACACCTTGGAAAAGCCGATTACGAAGTTTACTCTAGTGATCTATCCCCAGAGTATATCGACTTCAATCGGTCTGAATACGCCTACTGGAAGCAGGCCCGTAAAGACGGTCTGACCTAGGGAAAGGTGCTTACATCCTTGTTTCTTCTTTAGTCGAACGCAAACGGATAGTCTTGGTGCTCAAATCGTGGTGTGCTTCCACAAATCTGACTGTTTTACTTTTGATCCGCATCAAAACTGAATGAGTCACCGCCGTCTTACCCTCAATATGCACGCCCTGCAGCAATGGGCTTGGGCTAATTCCTGTGGCACAGAATAGAATATTATTACCAGATGCTAAATCCTTGGACCTGAAAACACGATCCAACTGGTCGCCCCAACCATCTTTGATAAGCTGTTGTTTTTCAGCTTCATCTGCGGGCCAAATTTTAGCCTGCTGACCTCCACCTAAGCACCTCTGGCCAGCGGCTGAAAGCACTGCTTCTGGAGCACCTCCAATACCGGCATAAAGATCCACGTCCGTGCTCGATAACGATGGCGCCATGGCTGCGGTAATATCACCATCAGCGATCATACGCAATTTACTGCCAAGGCTTCTCACCTGCTCGATGATATACTCGTTACGCGGACGATCCAAAACCATCACTGTAACGTCACGCACGTTCTTACCAAGTAACTTAGCTGACACCTTAATGACCTCGGAGATCGGGGCCTCAACACTGATGGGCAAAGAAGGATCCTTGATCCACGCCTGCCTGACCACCTCTGGGTAAGCTAGCTTGTTCATATAAAACGCTGGGATTTCCTGCAATGCGCAGTCCTCACCGTCTTCCGGAATAGCGGCAGCAATGCAGCTGATTGAGTTTGGCATTCCTTTAGAAACGTTGGTCGTGCCATCAACAGGATCAAGAGCCACATCAAAACGAGGACTCCCTTCAGCCCAGGTGCCCACCTTCTCACCAATGAATAAACCCGGTGCCTCATCTTTAATCCCCTCGCCAATGACGATCTCTCCCTTGATGTCCATGAGGTCAAACATGCCTCGGATCGCATCGCATGCGGCATAATCAGCAGCCTCCTTATCTCCACGACCCATCCAATGGGAACTGTGCAGGGCCGCGTTTTCGGTAGCCCTCAAAAACTCAAGTTCAATGACGCGTTCTTCATCTTTGTGCATTTATTTTACTTACACAAAAAAATACTCAGTGTCACCGATAAGAATAAATAAATTTCGTGATGCCCAACTGAACACAATCTTTCCACCACTCCCTCCTTGACTCAGCACGGCGTATTCATGATGTTTGCTTTCAGCACTATGAGTAGTTCCCACAATGCCCGATCCTTCAAGCGTGTGATTTTAAAACTTAGCGGCGAAGCCCTGAGAGAGCCCGGAAGTCAGGACAACATCTCCCCTGAGATCGTCGAGCGTGTTGCTAAGGAAATCAGTAAAACTGCCTCAAGTGGCATTGAAATCGGAGTGGTCTGTGGTGGTGGTAACTTCTGGCGTGGAGCCAGTGCAAGTGCCCGCGGCATGGATCGAGCAACGGCAGACTACGTTGGCATGATGGCCACGGTAATGAACGCGCTGGCACTGCAGAGTGCTCTCGAAGCTGAAGGAGTTCAATGCGTCGTGCAATCTGCTATCGAAATGAAAAACGTGGCTGAACCATTCATTCGTCGCAAAGCTAATAGGTTACTTAGCGAAGGCAATGTGGTCATTTTTGCGGCCGGTACAGGCAGTCCCTTTTTCTCAACAGACACCACATCTGCGCTACGAGCTAGTGAAACCGGAGCCGATGCAATCATGAAAGCCACGATGGTGGATGGCGTTTATTGCTCTGACCCCAAGAAAAATCCTGACGCCGTGCGATACGAGACAGTGACTTTCCAAGATTGCCTAAGTCAGAATTTGAAGGTCATGGACTCCACCGCTTTCACTCTTTGCATGGATAACGACATTCCTATCATTGTTTTTGATATTGGCGGTAATGGCAACATCACCAAGGCCCTGTCCGGCGAAGACATCGGGACTATCGTATACAAAGGCTAACCCGCATTAACTTATACCACTCTCATTATGGAACCAAACGAAGCACTCAAAAACACTCAGGATAGCATGCAAAAGGCAGTCGAATACGCTGTCCACGAATTCGCAGCGATCCGCACTGGAAAGGCTAGCCCCGCGCTAGTCGAGAACATCGATGTCAATGTGCCAAGCTATGGCAGCAACATGAAAGTCAAAGCTCTGGCTGTCATCACCGTTCCGGAACCACGTATGATCATGGTTCAGCCTTTTGATCCTTCAACTACAGGTGATATTGAAAAAGCAATCCTTGAGAGCAACACCGGCCTCAACCCAGCCAACGAAGGCAAGCATCTCCGTATTCCAGTTCCTGAGCTCTCGGAGGAACGACGTCGGGACATGGTGAAAATGGTCAAAACACAGGCTGAGGAAGCTCGTGTTCGTGTCCGCTCATGCCGCAAGGACGGAATGGATTCCGCAAAGAAAATGAAAGTGGAAAACGCACTCACTGAAGACGGCCTCCATGACTTTGAGCAAGATATCCAAGAACTAACCAACAAGTTCATCAAGGAAATCGACGAGCATCTCGCTGCAAAGGAAACCGAGCTGATGACCGTGTAGGCCTTCGCCTCGCTATGCGTTCACTACATTTTCTGGCGCACCTGCCAGAAACGCTTCGATATTACCAGCTACTCCTTCAAGAAGCTTGGTGCGTGATTCAATGGAAGCCCATGCAGTATGTGGTGTGATTACAAGATTTGGCAGCGATGGATCGAGTAGTACGTGATCTACTTGTGGCGGCTCGACCGTCAAAACATCTAGACCAGCACCTGCTATACTCCCCTCTTTCAAAGCTGTCGCTAAGTCATCTTCGTCAATCAATTGACCGCGGCCGGTATTGATCAAGAAGGCGCTCGTCTTCATCATCCCAAGTGTCTCATGATTGATCATTTTCTCCGTGTCATCAGTCAGCGGACAGTGAAGCGTAACGGCATCAGCTCTGGCAAAAAAAGCATCCTTTGGTAAGCGCTCGATTTCACCTTGCTGCGCACCATCTCGAGCCAAGGCGATCACATTCATGCCAAACCCTTGTGCTGCCTTTGCAACCGACTTGCCGATCGTTCCCAGGCCGATAACGCCCAGAGTTTTACCTGCTAAATCGAGCATTGGGTAATCCAAACGCGTAAAAATAGGAGACTGTGCCCACTGGGCGGATTCACTGGCATAGCGATTCATGCCAGTGGCGAGATTAATCAAGAGCCCTAAAGTATGCTGGGTTACACTTGCGGTAGAATAACCAGCGACGTTACATACGACCACCCCTGCCGCCTTGGCTGCAACCAGATCAACACAGTTGGTACCAGTCGCAGCGATGCAAATAAGTCTCAGATCTGGTGCCTGTTGAAGGGACTCGGCATCAATCACCACTTTATTGGTAATGGCTATGCTTGCCTGCTGTAGCCGACTCACAAGCTGCTCCGGGGATGTCGTTGGAAAGACCTTGAGCTCTCCATGATGGGCGATTGGGCTTAGGTCAATCTCTCCAACTGTGGAGGCGTCAAGGAAGCTGATATGGTTCATATGCCTCCTTTTATGATAAAATTATGCTGATGCCAGTGAATATTGATACTATCGTATTAAGATGACGCTCATCACAGCACAAAACTCACGGCTGATATAACAGCGCAAATGCTTGTCAATGTGGTTGATATATTCTATTGCCAATGAATGTCTGCTGAGATGGAACATACAGTCGCCTCGAGTGCTACGCTTGAGGGCACCTCTCTCCACACTGGGGAAAAAGTAAGCCTGACCTTAAAACCTGCTCCCGCAGGGCACGGTTTTAAATTTCGTCGTATCGACCTCGATGATCAACCCTTCATCGATGCAGATGTCGCCAAGGTACAAACTGTCGAACGCGCAACCACTCTTGCTGAGGGATCCGTGAAAGTTCATACCGTTGAGCACATTCTATCAGCCCTGTGCGGCATGGGTGTTGATAATGCTATTATCGAAATGGATGCCAACGAGCCCCCCATTGGTGATGGCTCGTCCAAGCCCTACGTCGAGCTCATCAAGCAAGCAGGCATTGAAGCTCAGGACAAACATCGAAAAGTCTATGAAATCCGTGAGCCGATTCACATGGAGACGAAAGGCGGGTCATTGATCACTATCGTTCCTGACAAAAAATTTAGAGTATCCTGCACGAATATCGGTCCAGAAGGACGCTTTACTCAGTATTTCTCCAGCGAAGTTACCCCTGAGCTCTACGAAGCAGAAATAGCTCCCGCGCGTACCTTCGTATACTACGAGGACGTAAAGCCACTTCTCGACAAAGGGCTCATCAAAGGCGGTAGTTTGGAAAATGCAGTCGTTGTTCGTGGAGACGAAGTCATGAGCAAAGAGCCGATGCGCTTTGACAATGAATTCGCCCGCCACAAAGCCCTCGATGTCATTGGGGATCTGATGCTCAGCGGTAAACGCATCATGGGTCACGTGATCTGCGTTAGACCAGGCCATGGACCAAATACTCAAATGGCGGCTACTCTGAAGGAAGAGTATCTCCGCATGCGCACCATGGTACCCCCTCTTAAAATTCCTGAAGGAGAGGGTGTGCTCGACATCAACGAGGTTATGCAAATCTTACCTCACCGCTATCCGTTCTTGATGCTGGATCGTGTCGTCGATTTCGAGGGAGACAGCAAGTGCACTGGCGTCAAAAACGTAACCATCAATGAGCCCTTCTTCCAAGGACACTTCCCAGGGCACCCCGTCATGCCCGGCGTACTTCAAGTCGAAGCAATGGCACAGGTTGCCTCCATTCTTTTGCTGCGCAAACCAGAAAATCAAGGTAAAATCGGCTACTTCATGAGTGTCGACAAGGTCAAGTGGCGCCGTCCTGTGCTACCTGGAGATACTTTATTTATTGAGGCTGAGATCCTCAAAGTTCGCCGCAATATTGGCTCAGCGGTATGTCGATGCATTGTTAATGGCGAGGTCGCATCCTCAGGCGAGCTAAAATTCGCGCTTCTCGATAACTAAGCTTACGCTCAGAAAATTACGCCTCGATGTCAGATTCCCTGATTCACCCTACTGCGGTCATTGACCCGTCAGCCGAGATTGCTGACGGAGTCACTATTGGCCCTTATTCGGTGATTGGTGCCAATGTGAATATCGGAGCAGGCAGTGTGCTGAAGTCACATGTGGTTATCGAGGGATATACCACCATTGGTGAAAACAATACCTTCTTCCCCTTCTCTGCTATCGGCCAAATCACGCAAGACCTGAAGTATGTCGGCGAACCTACAGCATTGATCATCGGCGACAACAACACCTTCCGTGAGAATACCACGATTCATCGCGGCACAACGGAGGAGGTCCCCACACGCATTGGTGACCACAACCTGTTCCTCTCCTACTCACATGTTGCTCACGATTGCCAGGTAGGAAGCCATTGTATTTTATCCAACAATGGTACTCTTGGCGGACATTGCCAAGTTGGAGACCATGCGATCATCTCCGGACTATCAGGAGCTCATCAGTTTTGTCGAATTGGCGAACATTCGTTAGTAGGAGGATGCACAAAAATTGTTCAAGACGTTCCGCCCTTTACCATTGTCGATGGGAGCCCTGCAGCTGTCAGAGGGCTCAATTTAGTTGGTTTGCAAAGACGCGGATTTGATGACGCAACACGTCGGGCACTCAAGCAGGCATACAAAAAACTTTTCCTAGGCAAGAAAGCAAACCTTACCCAACTCACCGATGAGTTGGCGCAATCTGAGCTTGCCGAGGACTTCAATGTCGCCAGATTGATTGAATTCATTCACAGTAGTGAACGTGGTGTGATACGCTAGTGACCAGCATGTGGTCCCAGAAATATCCTAGCTGGTGCGGACTATTTCCGGCTGAAAGAGACGCGAAGGACTTTTTTGACCTGAACCCACGCATTTTCTAAGTGGTGAAAATAATGGATAAGGACGACGAAGAAGGCGATGAAGAGAGTGGCCCCAAATGTGGCTTCCCAGGGCCCCAGGCTTTCCATCCATACTTTGTTCAATCCCACTCCAATGAATCCGCTGTATAGGATCATAACGTGGATCACGTAAATAGGCAGAGTTTTTTGGCCGAATTTCAGGAAAAGGCCGTCGGAGCGCTTGAAGTATTTTTCCGTTCCCATGAGCAGACCCAATACGATCAAAACCTGCCCAAAACGTCCGATCAGCCCGGAACTTTTCACAAACCATTCTTTGTTTCCCGCAAAAACAAAATCGACCCCATACAATGCACAATGGGTCAGAAAGCATACGCATACACCACTCAGGATCATAAAGAGCCGAAAGCGGCGATCACGGACGTATGCACGGTAGTCCCAAATCAGGGCTCCGACTGCGCCTCCCAATAGGATAAATCCGGTCCAGGGAATGAGCGGAAAAACAGAGTAGGGACCATGAAACAGGTTTTGGATCAATTCAGGGCAATGAGGGGGGAAATATTGGTCCGGTGGCAGGGTTTTAAAGCTAGGATAGAGGGCGAAAACGACCACGCCGGCTAGCATGTAGTAGAGGAAGAGTGGCCCATTTTTGAAAAGGATGAATAAGCCATAGAGAAGCAAAAGCAACATAATGCCCACGCCTATGCATTGCAGGACGTGGAAGGCGAAGTTCCAATTGCTAAAGGTGCCGTTGAGGTATTCGTTGAAGTGGAGGACATTGGCTTGGAGGAGGTACCCCCAGAAAAGAAGTTCAAAGGCACGTTTAAAGCCTCTTTTGACGCGTCGATTGCCCCAGAAACGAGGAGGATCTTGACTACGGGAAAGGAGAAATACAAAGATGACTCCGGTGACCGAAAAGAAGAGCGGGGCGGTTAATCCTCGGATGAAATGCCAGGTAGCATATACGGGATGAGTGAGGTCGCGGTATTCGGGCTGAAGGGTAAGGTGAATGAAATGCCCTTCCAGCATGAGAAGGATGGCCACCGCCCGCGCGGCATCAATGAAATGGATGCGGCTTTGGGTTGGGAGGCTAGGGGAGGACATTTCGGGTAGTAGAAATTTTCCCGCAAGTAATGATCTCAACGACAGCAAGAAACAACTTTTTCTTTATCAGGCAACATTGCTCTCACCAAACTAACTGCCACAGCGTGAAATTCGCTATTTGAGTGAAATCTTCGGAGATGCTAGTTAGGGGAGTTACCACTATCCCTCAGTGTGGCTGCCAAAGTCGTTCCTGTAGGACGGTATGGACGAGATAAAAAGCCCCTCAACACTCATCAGCGCTGAAGGGCTTCTACTATGAACAAATGACAATGTTTACTGGCAAGCTTCGCACTCGCCGCCGTTGATCATGGCATCGATACTGCATGCCTGCTTCTCAGCAGCTGTGTATTCTTTTTTCTGCTCTGCTGGCTCTCCGGCTACGCCACGGACTTCCTTCTTCACAGAAATCGTTGATTTCTCGATATTAGATGCCTGCAGGGTGCGGAGGTAATAAGTAGTTTTTAATCCCGTATGCCACGCATGGCGATACATGTGAGAAAGAGTTTTCATATCCGGCTCGGCCAAGAACAAATTCACACTCTGTGACTGATCAATCCATTTCTGTCTGCGGGCAGCGGCATCAATGATCGCCTTGTAACCAACGCTGAAGACCGTTTGATGCTTCTCCTTCAAACCTTCAGGAATGTCCTCAATATCGCTTAGTTCACCATCAAAGTATTTTAGCTGATCCAGCATATCTTGATTCCAGAGCCCCTCTTTCTTGAGATCATTCACGAGCTCACGGTTGAGCACGATGAAGTCACCCGAGAGATTCGACTTCACATAGAGGTTTTTGTAGTTGGGCTCAATACATGGAGTTGTGCCCATGATATTGGAGATCGTAGCTGTAGGCGCGATAGCCAACACATTAGAGTTACGCATGCCGTGTTTGGCGATCTTCTCGCGTAGGTGCGTCCAGTCCATCTTAGCACCGCGAGGCACGTCAACGTCAACACCACGCTCGTCCTCAAGAAGGTCAACGGTATCTTGTGGAAGAATCCCACGATCCCACTTTGATCCCTTGTAGCTGGAATAGGTTCCAGACTCAGCAGCAAGATCGGAAGAAGCATTGTAAGCGTAGTAAGCGATGGCCTCCATGAACTCGTCGATAAAGTCAACCGCTGCATCAGATGCAAAGGCGATGCCTTTCTTGTAGAGTGCGTTTTGTAGCCCCATCACGCCCATCCCGATTGGACGGTGTCGACTGTTCGCCGTCTTCGCCGCCTCGGTCGGATAGAAGTTAATATCAATAACATTATCAAGTGCGCGTATAGCAACGGTGATGGTCTCTTTGAGCATCTCATGGTCCAATGAACCATCAGCTGTGATGTGCGTATCAAGAACAACCGATCCTAGGTTACACACGGCAGTCTCTTCGTCAGAGGTATTCAGCGTGATCTCGGTGCAAAGGTTACTGGAGTGAATCACTCCGCAATGATCTTGTGGGCTTCGAAGGTTACAGGGATCCTTGAAGGTGATCCATGGGTGACCTGTTTCGAAGATCATCTTAAGCATTCCCTTCCACAGTTCGATTGCTGGAACTTTGCGCGTCCAGATCTTACCCTCGTCGGCCATTTTCTCATATTCCTCATAGCGGAGCTCAAATGCCTTGCCGTAGAGGTCATGAAGATCTGGTGTCTCATTGGTGCGGAACAAAGACCAATCTTGGCGAGCCTCCATACGCTTCATGAATAAGTCTGGAATCCAGTTTGCCGTATTCATATCGTGGCAGCGGCGACGCTCGTCTCCTGTGTTCTTACGAAGCTCGAGGAAGTCCTCAATGTCATTGTGCCAAGACTCAAGGTAGGCACATCCAGAGCCACGGCGCTTTCCACCCTGGTTGACAGCAACGAGCTGATCATTGTGCAATTTAAGGAAAGGGATGATGCCTTGTGACTCGCCATTAGTGCCTTGGATGTAACCACCCGTGCCACGAACAGCCGTCCAAGAACCTCCGAGACCACCAGCCCATTTGCTCAAGTATGCATTATCTGCAATACCTCGCTGCATGATGGACTCGATCGAATCATCCACTTTGTAGAGGTAACATGATGAAAGCTGTGAGTGCAGTGTGCCAGAGTTAAACAATGTCGGTGTGCTCGAACAGAATCGACGCCCTTTGTAAAGTGAGTAGAGACGGATCACCCAGTCTTCACGGTCTTCTTTCTCTGCACGGAAAAGGCCCATGGCAACACGCATCCAGAAAAACTGAGGGGTCTCAAGACGACGTTGCTTATCACCAGTCTTATCGACAATGAGATAGCGATCATACAGCGTTTGAATACCCAGATAATCAAAATCAAGGTCAGCCGTTGGATCGAGTGCATCCGCCAATTTATCAACGTCGTATTGAGCTACGACATCTGGAGAGATGCGCTTAATCTTAATGCCGTGTTTGAGATATTTGCTGAAGTGCTCGCGGTGAGCCACCTTGAGGGCACGAATACCATCGTTAAGGATGTTCCAGTCGAGCACTTCCTCGTAGATATAGCTGAGCAGGATACGGCCAGCAAACTTGGCAAAATCTGCATCGCGCTCGATCAGCGACTTCGCGTTAAGAATAACCGTCGACTTCAGTGCTTCGCGTGAAATCTCAGCTCCAATAGAGCGGCGTAGCTCTTGCTCAATCTCCTGGTCGCTGAGGCATAAACTCAGACCGATGGAGGCAAACGAAATACGCTTTTTAAGTTCGGTACCATCCCAGAATTCGGTGCCACCATCTTGATCGGTAATCACCACCATGGACTCCTGATTAGGATCCTCAGCAGGCTCTTCATCAATGCGCATCTGCGCACGCTTTGCGCGATAGAGGATGTAAGCTTCAGCCGCTTTGAAATAGCCTTGGCGCATCAGCTCCTCTTGAACGAGGTCCTGCACATTTTCAATGTGTGCAAAAGCAGAGTCTCCACCTCGTATGCTCTCGGTGACACCGTGAGCAACCCGCACCGCTGCTTCTGGATCCTCTTTAATGGAAAGAAATGCCTTCCTGACCGCGATCTCAATCTTAGTCTGACTCCATGGAACGACATTACCATTACGGCGAATTAGTCGAACCGGCATGGTCTGTGGCTCTTCGGAAACAATCACCTCACCATTTTTTTCCAAAGAACGGGAAAACACCAATGACTTAGCCACATCGTGTGCATCATTCTCAATAAGGGCCTTCTCGATCAACAAATAGAGATCATTACGAGAGAGGCGAAGCTGGCCACCTTCATGAACTTGTTCGGTGAGAGACCTGGCAACACTATTGGCAACATTCGATACGAAGTTGCGGTTTTCTTCATTGAAAATCTTCTCTTCCTGCTCCTGTCGTGAAATTAAAAGATCAGTAAGAGCAACACCGATGGTGTCTGCTACTTTAGCAAGTGACAATTCTTCTTCCTCTTTTCCTCGAGTGACGAGAATTTGGGGGACACGATCAGCCGTTTGCTCGCCGAGCACGGCACGCCAATCGAAACGATCAGCATTTTCAGTTGATGCAGCACGGTCTGTGATGACTTTTTTAAGAGCGAGATCTTCTTCTAGAGAGATGGAGCGATACATGGGCGCAAGTTATTCTATGGTGTTTTTGTTTAAGTTATAAAAATGATTGAGAAATCAAAAGGGCATTCATCTCGAGCCGGACATCCCGACCCGAGACGAAAAAAGTGGGTGAATTAAAGCTCGTCGTCGTCGATACTACCGAGTGCTGTCGACTTTTGATACTCGGTGACGCGACCTTCAAAAAAGTTTTGCTCTTTCTTGATGTCCATCATTTCGGCAAGCCATGGGAATGGGTTTTCGATATTCCCTTTCAATGGATCAAGACCACAAGTCTCTAGGCGACGATCAGCAATAAAGTCAATATACTGTTCGAAGTCCTCCAGGTTAAGGCCTACGGATGAAACAGGCAGGCAATCACGAATGAAATTTTTCTCAAGCTTGAGAGCTTCTGCCATCGTATCACGCAACTCATTTTTGAACTCGTCGGTCCAAATTTCAGGGTTCTCGTTAATAAGATCCATGAGCAAGTTGCGCAAAAGTTCGATATGATTGGATTCGTCACGCAAGGTGTAACGGAACATCTGACCAATCCCTGGGAATTTGTTCTGGCGATAGAGGCTAAGAATCATGCCAAATAGACCATAAAATTGGGTTCCTTCCATGCACTGGCCAAAGATGAAAATGTTACGGGCAAGTGCCTGCTTGTTCTCGACAAGTGACATATCCATGTCGCGTCTCAGTGAGCGACTGTTGGACACCACAAAATTCGTTTTTTCCTGGACGGTTTGAACACCTTCAAAAATAGCTTCGCACTCGTGAGGGTTGAGGCCCAATGAAGAGACCATATATACTAATGAATCAGCATGAATATTCTCCTCATGCGCATGACGACGGAAAACAAGCTCTAGCTCGGGCGCTGTGACTTGGTCACGAATAACATGAATCATGTTGTCGCCAACAATGCCCTCTGCCGCAGAAAAATAGCCAATCCCCATTTTAATAATCCAGCGCTCAACATCAGAAATCTCATCAGAACGCCACTGCTCAACGTCCTTCTGCATTGGAATATCCTCTGGCTCCCAGTGATTGGCGCGCATATCTGAATAGATGTCCCACGCCCATGGGTATTTAAGCGGCAGCAGGCCAAAACCGCTGATCTTATCTCCTCCGATAACACGTTTGGACTCTAAGTTCTTTTGCGCTTTTGCTTCTTCTAGTGGAATTGTTAAATCATCAAGTGTAGCATTCATTTGTTTTAGGGTGTTCGTAGTTAGTTATATGGTTGTTGGCGGAGGGAAATTGGTTCTTGTTTTGGGGTCGTATTCTAGATTTCGTTATGATGATCTCATCTAGCTATTAGCAGCATCATGAGTGCCACTCTTGCAATTATCTTAGAGATCGTCGTCTTCAAAGCTTGTGGCGAGCGATGCGCTGCTAGCATGCAATGGCTCTGATGATGTAAGGTGAATCTGTTCGTCGAGCCATGGGAATGGACTTGTAGCGTGGTGGAATTGACGCTGAAGGCCACAGGCTGCAAGCCGGTTGTCAGCCAGATATTCGATGTATTTGCTGAGCGCTTCAGGATCTAGACCTGCTGCGGCTACCGGCAGAGTAGTAATAAGATCCTGCTCCATTTTAACTGCCTTGAGCATGTAATCAACAAGCTCCTGCTGGAACGAGCTCGTCCATGCTTCAGAGTTTTCTTCGGCTAGCTCATTAATTAACTTATCGAATAAGCTAATACGAAAAGAAACATCTTGTAGCAACTTGCTAAATATTTCACCAGATCCGGGAAGCTTATTTTGTGCCGCTAGCGAGAAAATAGAGGCCCAGAGAGCAAAATATTGCGTTCCCTCCATGCATTGGCTCATTAAGAAAATGTTACGAACGATACCCTGCTTATTTTCAAGGATCGTTGTGTCTGTGTCACGATCAATCGAGCTCAGATGATCCGTCATGAATTGCTGCTTAGCAGCCATTGCCGGCGTATTGGCAAGTGACGAGCATTCCATTGGGTTGATTGAAAGAGAGCCATGTAAGTAAACAAGGATATCACTACGAGTGTTTTCCTCATGAACAAAACGACCGAAGACAAGCTTAAGCTCCGGAGCTGTTAACAGGTCGCGAATTGTATAAATACCGCCAGATTGGGCGATTTCCTGAGACTTGGCAAAAGCACCCAGAGCCACTTTGTAGAGCATTTGGCTTGGTTCATCGAGATTAGCCCATTGGGCAATATCGGTCTGCACCGATGTCTCACCTGGCTCCCAATGAGAATTTTTCATCTCTTTGTAGAGCGCATAAGCCCATGTGTATTTTAAAGGCAAAATGTTGAAGAACATCGAATTTCTTCCATTGATCACTTTCTTTGCCGCATAAGCCTCCTCTGCTTTCTCACGATCAAGGTTAAAAGTACGCTCGCCAAGTTTGATGCTTATTGTATCTGCCATTTCAGTAAGGGTTGAGTTGTAAAAAAGGTTTCGAAAAAGATGTTGTGAATGAATATGATTGGATTCGTATACCGCCTTAAGTCATTGGGAATGAATAATTAGCTTGATTGAACATGATTTTGGTCGCGTTACTTGACATATTTTGACCTATTTCGAATCCTTGAAGCTAGTTTTCAGACCCACACTTTATTACCGTGCAGCCTGTGCATAATGCCAATAAATGAGGGTTTTGGTCAATGACATTTTGCTCATATAGTATCCACAAATTATTAACAATACAACATGTTGTGGTTTTTCTTTTTGGGGCGAAATCGCTCTTTTTTCTTGTGAAGCCGCAAACCCTTGAAAAATAGACATTCACAGAGAGATTCTAGCAGAGCCACTCTCAACGAGTGCTACTTCGCTGGGGGCAAAAAAAAAGATGTCTTGTTAGGGGCTTTTTTACAGCAGGTGCAGTTTTTAAAAAAAATCAGCTCAGGGCACAAACCAACACGAGCTCCAACCGCTCTAAAAGCACTTATCCCCTTAGTTGAAGGAAGTAAAAATTTATAGTAGAGCCATCCTTGTAACAGGCCGCAAGCAGCACATTTACCAATAAAACTCATTAATTATCTAATTATCAATCAGATATGAAAAAACACTACGCAAGCGTTCACTTGGACCAGTTTAAACCATCTTGCACGCTCTAAGTCGGTAAAAAAGCTCGGTGCTACTATCTTCTCCAGGCATAGGTTGCCCTCCAATAAAGCAACGAATGAGGGTTGCTATTATAAGCGATTAGCTCTACGGAACGACTCCCACTAGAGGACTAAAAACCATGTTTCACTTATTTACCCAAAAAAACAGCAACCTCAAGGATGACTCGCTGTCTGGTTTAACCGTAGCACTTGCGCTCGTGCCGGAAGCCATCGCCTTTTCCTTTATTGCCGGTGTCGATCCCTTGGTCGGTCTCTGGGCTGCGGTCTTCATGGGCTTTATCACCGCGGCATGTGGTGGACGCCCTGGTATGATTTCTGGTGCGACTGGCGCCATTGCCGTGGTCGCTGGCAAGGCAGTCGAGTATGGCAATGAGATAGCTCCCGACCTTGGTTACCAGTTTCTCTTTGCCGTTATCATGGTGGCTGGGGTAATTCAGATTATCTTTGGTCTGTTCAAGCTAGGGCGTTTCATCCGTCTTGTCCCCCATCCTGTTATGATCGGCTTCGTCAACGGCTTAGCCATTGTCATCTGCATGGGTCAATTCGGCTTTTTCAAGAAATTTTCTCACCTCGATGAGGACGGTGGTCGCGTCATGCAGTGGATGCAGGGTAGTGAGCTAGGCATACTGATCGGACTCATCGTTCTTACCATGGCGATCATTCACTTTTTACCGAAACTTACTAAGGTAGTCCCATCTACCTTGGCCGCCATCATCGTTGTCGGCCTGATCGCCTACTTCCTTCCGGATGCCAGAACCATTGAAAATGTTCTTAAGGACGGAGGAGGAGAAGGCTCACTGAGTGGCAGCTTCCCACTACCTGCATGGCCAAGTGATATTGCCTGGGGCGAGCACTGGCAGTTCATTCTCAAAACTGCTTTCGTCGTAGCTATGGTTGGCATTATCGAATCCTTAATGACGCTCCAGCTTATTGATGAAATCACCGAGACCCGCGGTCAAGGCAATCGCGAATGTATCGCCCAGGGAGGAGCCAACTTCCTTTCCGGTCTCTTTGGCGGTATGGGTGGCTGTGCCATGATCGGTCAGTCCCTCATCAACATCAAATCCGGTGGCCGTGGCCGCACTTCAGGCATTGTTGCCGCCGTGGCACTCACCCTCTTCATTATGGTCGGTGGTCCGGTTATCATCCAGATTCCTATTGCTGCCTTGGTTGGCGTCATGTTCATGGTTGTCATCGGCACCTTCGAATGGTCCACTTTCAAAAGCTTCGGAAAAATTGCCCCTTCCGAAATGCTCATCATCCTTACTGTTACCTTGGTGACAGCTATCATGCACGATCTGGCGCTTGCTGTATTTGTAGGAGTCATTCTCTCCGCCTTGGTCTTTGCTTGGGAAAGCTCCAAGCACATCATCGTCACCATGCATAAAGACACGCATGAAGAGCGTATCTATGGTATCGAGGGAATGCTCTACTTTGGATCAGTCCGTGAGTTCTCTGATAAATTCCAAGCCAAGTCGGATGTGCCCAATATCATTATCGACTTTGAAGAAGCCCGGGTATGTGATTTATCCGGCCTAGAGGCGATCAATGCTCTGGGAGAGCGATATCGCAATGCCGGTAAGACGCTGCACGTGCGGCACCTCTCCCCCGATTGCCGCCAAATGCTTGAAAAGGCTGGAACTCTAGTCGATATCGAGGTGCTCCCCGATGATCCACATTACTCGGTCGCTCATATTCGGAGTGAAAACAGCAAGATTATCGGATCCTAGACAGACCTCTCTTCTGCGGTTTTGATGGTTTTGAGGTGACAATTGCCCATTTTAAGGTAATCAGCCGTCGTGCTGATCATTAGAAAACTTACCAAGACCGTCGGAGGGCGTACGCTTTTTGAAGACGCAGACATGACAATCAACTGGGGCGAGCGAGTCGCCTTGGTCGGACCTAATGGAGCGGGCAAGTCGACGCTCTTCAAAATGATCCTCAAAGAGGAAGATGCCGACTCTGGAAGTGTCGAGGTGGATGATTATGCCATTACAGGTTATCTGGCGCAGGAAGCGGGAGACCCGGGTGATGAAACGATTCTAGAAATTGCCATCGGCATCACACCAGAGCTTGCCAAAGCGATACGTACGCTGCGTGAGGGTGATGCAACAGGCAAAACCGACAGCCCTGAGTATCATGCCGCACAAGATAGCTTTGACGCAGCCAATGGCTACCAGCTTGAGCCTAAGGCGAAGAAGATTCTCGCAGGCCTTGGCTTTGAAACTGACGCCTTCGCTAAACCCGCTCGTGAATTCTCTGGTGGCTGGATCATGCGCGCGCACCTAGCCAAGCTCTTGGTCATGGAGCCTGATCTACTGATGCTTGACGAGCCGACTAACCATCTTGATCTAATGGCACTCATCTGGTTGCAGCGTTATCTGAAAAACTATCCAGGTGCCTTGCTGATGATTTCTCACGATCGTGACTTCATGGATGAGCTTATCGAGACCGTTTATGAAATTGATGAGGAGCAGCTCATTTCATACACGGGGAATTACACGGCCTACCTTGAGCAAAGGACTAAGCGTTATCAGCAAAAAGTGCAGGCCTACCGTAACCAAAACAAAGAAATTGAACGTGTTCAGGAGTTTATCGATCGCTTCCGCTCCGTCACCTCCAAAGCGGCGCAAGTGCAAAGTAGAGTGAAACAACTTGAAAAAATCAAACGCCTGCCAAAACCAATCGCACCGCGCAAGGTCTTCAAATTTAACTTTCCTCAGCCTAAACGATCAAACCAGAAAGTCATTGAACTTGAGAAAGTGCACATGGCTTACGGCGAAAAAGTCATCTATGACAGACTCGACCTAACGATAGAAAGAGGTGATCGCATGGTGCTTGTTGGTCCGAATGGTGCTGGTAAATCTACCCTGCTCAAAATCCTTGCTGGACAGCTCGAATTCCAAAGTGGCGAGCGAAAGGCGGGATTCAATACCAAGCTTGGTTACTACTCTCAGCATCGTACAGAAAGCATGGACGAGTCAAATACCGTCCTTGAGGAAGTCATGGCAAGCGGCGGGGACATGCGTGAGGACGAAGCGCGCTCCATACTGGGATCATTCCTTTTCCGGCGCGCTGATGTGCATAAAAAAATTCGAGTTCTCTCCGGTGGTGAAAAATCACGGCTCAATCTCGTTAAGTTTTTAGTAAATCCACCCAACCTGTTGCTGATGGATGAGCCAACAACTCACTTGGACATCATATCTATCGAAGCACTACTGCAAGCACTCAAACATTACGAAGGAACCCTAGTATTCATCTCACACGATGTTCACTTTATTCGCAACTTGGCGGAAATCACGCTGCATGTTGATTCGGGTCAACTCACACGTTACGCAGGGGGCTACGATTACTATCTTGAGAAATCAGGTCTATCTGACGATCGCGGTTCTGTAACTGCTTGACCACGATTACGCATATCGACTCATCGAGCATAACAAGCGGGCTATGATTTCGTCAGTAGCCAGCTGTGTATTTTGTGACAAGAAAAACCCTCAGCACGTCCTGTGTGGGCCGAACGCGTGAGGGTCTTCTCTGTCTTAGATGGGGGGTTTTTGGGCTGTCATTTAGACGCCGACTGTGGTGGTGAATTACTCCACCTGTCTAATCGGTTGGGTGTCATCTAAGCATTTGGGGGTTTTTGGGATTTTTCGGGGGTTTTGGGGGTTAGGGTTTCCTGGGATTTAGGAGAAAAGCTTGCAACTGTGTCCTCTTGGTATCCTTAGTGTTTGGGGGCATCTAGGGATACTCACAACCTTTGGGGGTTTTGGTTGTCAAGAAGACAGCTTAGACCGGTGAGGAGAGGTTCCTTAATGCTATGTTGGCGTGGCGAAGTTCAAAATCGGTGATTTCATCCCTCGCACGCCAATACTATGGCTTAATTTATATTCAGATGCAATACATTATTATACTTTTTATTAGTATATGTTGAATATTATTGATTATTAGGTGCTTAGAACTTCTTTTTTATGGAAAAATTGCATACATGCAGGCCTTTATGGCAAATAATGTAACGCCCAATCTATTCACTGCGCATAGCTAAGCAGACCCACAACCGCCTTAAAGGCTTGGTGTAAAATAATGGAATCAGGCCAGATTTTTGAGCTTTGGAGCGCACAGCTGCATCTGCCCATCGATACTGGGCGAGTATCCAAAAACGACCTAGCGATAAGAAACTGGTAAAGCCTTTGCTAATTGATCAAGCAGCTTTTGATGAGCTAGATCTACTTCTTTGGCCTTCAATGTGCGCTCAGGTGAGCGGTAGTGGAAACTGTAAGCTATCGATTTCTTGTCGGCGGGAAGCTTAGCCCCAGAAGGATCTTGAAATACATCAAAACAGGTGGCTGACACCAAGAGCTGTTCGTTGTGCTTTTTGATAACTTTCTCGATCTCAATATTGCCCAACTTGGCTGGTGCCTCCATCGCCGCATCGCGACTAGAGCCAGGAAATTGTGGCAACTCATCTACTTGCCTAATACCGCTGCTTAGTTGCTGGCATTTTTTGAGGTCTAACTCGACGAGGTAAATAGGTGTGTCGCTCCCAAGATCCCTACACTTCGCAGGGCTGAGCTGCGCGAACACGCCCACAGGCTTACCTTCACACTGGACATCAGCTGCAATGATAAAACCTTCACGTTCACGCTGAGTAAACTGAATATCCTTATTTGGTAACAACGCCTCAACCGTGGCTTTAGCATCAAACGCATCAATGCGACCCTGACATCCGGCTTTTACCGACCAAGTTGCAGGGCGACGTTCCCCACCCAATAAAAGAGCGAGAGAATCGGATTCAAGATCGCTAGCCTTTCCGCCTCCCGCATTGCGAAATTGACGCCCAATCTCAAAAAATCGTAACGACTTAGCACCTTGGCGAATATTACGCGCTGCCGTCGCTACCAAACCAGGTGTCAATGATGGGCGCATCACGGCATGATCCTCACTCAAAGGGAGAGCAACCCGAATCAGATCCCCTTCTTGAAGAGGACGCAGTGGCAAAGCTGTATCCATCTGAGCAACCGTCAGATCTGTAGAGCTATCAGCAATCAATTTGATCGTCTGCGTCTCGTAAAATCCGATAGCGGACAATTCCTCGCGAAGTGACATCTGATAATCGTAAGCCGAATCTATCTCGCTCTCCTGAGCAAAGCTACCGGCAAAGCGAGATGGCACATTACTCAGCCCATGCACACGGGCAATCTCCTCAACCAAATCAATATGTCGGTGGAGATCCAGTCGATAGCTCGGAATACTCCACATACTGGCCTCATGCTTATGTAGACCAAGACGCGTGAGTATATCCTCAGCAGCACCCAAGGAGATCGACCCCCCCATCAGCTGATCTAGTTGAGATGGATCCAGCATGACTTCCCCGGTTAGCTGGGGAGCTTGGCCCGCTACTGCCGTAGATCCTTCGATCTTGCCTCCGGCGACCTCAACAATGAGGCCAGCAGCAAAAGCCGAAGCCTTGAGTACGGCTTGGGCATCACTACCACGCTCAAATCGATATGAGGAATCTGAGCTAAGGATAAGACGGCGTGAGGTGCGGCGGATTTTAGACGGCGTGAAGTAGGCTGACTCAAGAATGACGTCCGTGGTGGCATGACTCACTCCGCTGTCCAAGCCCCCCATAATGCCACCTAGAGCCAGTGCTTTACCAGATGCATCAGAGATCACTACATCCTCGTCAGTCAGCGTGTAGTCAGCCTCATCAAGCGCTTTGAAAATTTCGCCATTGGTAGCGATGCGCACATCGAGTGCTCCGTCAACTTTGGCAGCATCAAAAGCGTGCAATGGATGACCCAATTCATGCAGCGCATAATTCGTAATATCGACGACGTTGTTAATTGGACGTAGGCCTATTGCCTCCAGCTTTGTTTGTAGCCATGCTGGTGAATCTGTGACCTGCACCCCTGAGATCTTTACGGCGGTGTAGAGAGGGCAGGAGTCTGGCGCGGAGAGCTTAATGAGAGAGTCATCGCTCACCGTAGCTGGCTCAGGCAGATCTCGTATTTTACGCTCAATACCTGCCAGTGCAGCCAGCTCACGAGCCATGCCAGTGTGAGAGAGTAAGTCAGGACGGTTGGGAGTCACCTCCACTTCAATGATGGTATCTGTTTCGAATAAATCCTGCAGTGGTTTGCCAATTTCGAGATCCTCAGAGAGAATCATCAAGCCATCGTCTGCTGAGGCCAAACCGATTTCGTCTGGACCACAAAGCATGCCCTTGGACTCGACACCGCGAAGCTTGCCGTCCTTAATGACAAAACCACCACCGAGGTCTGCGCCGGGAAGCGCACAAGGAACCTTATCTCCTACCGAGTAGTTTTGAGCACCGCAAACAATCTGGCGAAGCTCTTCCTCACCAGCATCGACCATGCAAACCTTCAATTTATCGGCATCGGGATGTTTCTCAGCAGATTTAATTTGAGCGACAACGACTTTATCAGACGGCACTCCTTTTTGTGAGATCCCCTCAACCTCAACTCCAGCAAAGGTAAGTAGGTCATCCATATCCTGGATAGACATGTGATCAAGGTTAAGATGGTCTTTGAGCCAGTTGAGTGAGACGTTCATTGAATTAGGGTTGCCCTTTATAATTGATGCACACAGATAGATTGCGCATGGGCGTTTTGACCATAGAATAACGGTTTTTTACAGTCTTTTTTCCAATACCGTTAAGCAAAACAGAAAAGACGATTAACTGGAGATGTTTTTGCCTAGATCAGGGCGAAGTGAAGGAGTGATGTGGGCACCACGAGTGAGCTACAACAGCGAGTTTAGAAAAAAACCCAAGGGCTGTGAGGCTCCTTGGGGTTTTTGAAATATTTCGCTAAGGGGCAATAAATAGTACCTTAGTGCCAATTCACAGCCTACAGCTTTGATAGCTCTTTAGGCTCAACATGAGGCTCAAACAATTTATCTTTTTGGTTCGCTTTTTTCTTCTTCTCATCAGTTCCCTCCTTGAAAGTCTCCAATTGGTAGAAGTAGTTAATCTCACTTAATGCGTTAAGCATTTCCATTAACGAAAGCGCTGATTCATTCGTCCGGTATGCGCCATTGAAAATGTAGTCATAGCCGACGTATGATGCATAATTACCAGAATAGAGATTAGCTCCATTCAAGTTGAGGTCGAAGCTATTGGTAGCAGTGTATAATTGATAATCGTAAATCCCAAGGGGTTGGAAGACTGCAGACACCTCTATATCATATAGAGTGGATGCTATGGTTCCTATGTTCCCAAGATCTCCATTGAGAATAGTTATCAAGTCATTACCGGTGGTGATTGCGAAGTTTTGCGCAAAGAGCTGAGTAAATAACAGTGGTGTATTCTCTGTCGCACTGATCTCAAAATAATCAGCTCGACCGCCATCATTGCCTGATACATCCATTGAGATCACACTACCATCTTTAGAATCGACACTACCGAGGTTGATAGATCCAGCTTGGAGATCTAGCTCTTCAGCTAGGTTCAAAGTCTCTACACTGATGCTGGAGCCATTTGCCAAAGCTGCAATACGAATGTTTTGTGGGGTGCTTACCTGACCTGGAGGCAATGAGAAATCTCCGCCAACGGTATCGATATCAACATCTCCAGCGGCTGTCTGTATAAGTAACTCTGTGGGTGTTCCCACGGTGCCTATATTAAGATTACCGACGTGGCTGATATCGACAGCACCTGTCTCGGAGAGGATCGTACTGATGTTAAATGCATTTGTGCTCGCTGAGTTGATAAGCACCTTCTCGATTCCAGTAATCTCAAAGTCACCTCGCTGCGCGCCAAGATCTAGATCAACACTGATGCCTGTCGAGCCAGCGCCAAGCGCCCAAAGCTTAACTCTATTTTCATCTGAAGTCGTGATAACCGCTGGATCTAGCGTGATATTGGAATCAAATGGATCAACGGCATAACTGCTAATCACTTGGGCCGTTATGTTGATGTCTCCGTTCGGTGTAATGAGCTTATTAAACTCCACATCACCTGTTGAGGTTAGCGTGATATCACCGCTTAACGTATTGATGATGCCCTCCAAGTATAGTGTATCCTCACCATCGACAAACACACCCGTAGCTGCTTGTGCCAATAACACAGTATCACCATTGAGCTCAATCTGGCCGTAGGTTGAGCTATCACCCACGCTGCCATTGCGTGAGGTAAGCTCAACGCGAGATGCTCCGATGTTAATGCTGTCGCTGTCCCCGCCATAGTCGAAATTATCTCGATCGAGAATCGAGCCATCGGCATCGATAGCCACTATACCATTCCTGGAGTAAATATCACGAATCCAGATATCCTGGTCAGCTACTGTGTTCTGAATAAGAACCGAGCCGTCCGCACGAGCAGATAAACCGATTTTGTCCGCATCCGAGAATGTGGCCCTACTGGTCTCTATTTTGAAGAATTCGCCACTAGCTGGTGTTTCACCGCCAATGTAGCCGTTGGCTGACTCAATTACCAAAACATCACCGTAAACAATGTGGCTGTCGGCTTGATTCGTAGCGGCGATTACATTGTTGGCAGACTTAAGAATGACGTCACCCGCTGAAGCGACTCGTTTCAGCGTAACATCCTTCTCACTGCCGAGATAGATGTGCTCAGACGTATTGCCTGTATTGCCTGTTGTATCAATAGAAACTTCTCCGAGTGCATCGATATCAAAGTCTTCCCGCTGGAGAACGGATAGTTTGGCGTTATTGCCATCCTGGCCATTATCGATGATGATATCATTTCGCTCAGCGGATAAGAGAGCAAGCTTTGCCACCTCTGTGGCTCGGTTGACGGTGACATCATCACCATTCGCATCCTGAACAACCACCTCTTTAAACAACTCATTAGTTGTGGCTTCGCCTGACCCGTCGGTCTCCACGAGCACTGTCTCACCGTTATTGATTCCGACGAAGTTCGCATTGATGGTGACATTACCTCCAGCGAAGATATTTGACTCCTCGACCTCAAGAACGGTGTCAGTCGTTTCCTTGTAAGCAAAGTTAAGAGCGAAGCCGGTCAGCTCATCTTTGCTCCATGTCATCTTGGCTTCAATATCAGCTCTGAGATCTTCATCTACGAACTCATAATTTGCATCGTAGCTGGCAGTGGACTTATCACCCACAATCAGACTTGCTCCATCTATATAGTATTGAGTTTTTTCCTCAACGTAAGCTTGTTGCGCGTCTGTGTCGCCATCGTAGTATGCAACCTCTTCGGCCGATAGCTGATAAACATAATTCTCATCGTAGGCTACATAGGCGATCTGAGTCGACTTGTTTTCAGGAAGATTCCAGTAGAACTTGTAAGCGCGTGTATCGGCCTCTGTAGCTCCTACAAAGTCGGCATCATAAGTGTCCCCTTTAATGGAGTATCCAAGATCATATTGGGCTTGTTTCCCAAGGCGTGTATATTCCTCTATGGTTACCTCCTCGCCATTCACTGTCACTGTTCTATCAGGGTATTTATCAAAGAATTCCTTCTCACCGTCAGTAAGTTCGTATTGAAAATCTTCGCCAAGATTTGACTCATAAGTAGTGGTCACAACTTCACGCTGCTCCCAGTGCTCCTCATACTCGCTCTTTCTTTGCTTCTGAATTTCCTCGTATTGTTCATCGACACGATTTTGTGCTGCCTCAGTTCCTGCCTCGAGGCCAAGGTCATCCCATAAGGCCAGTAGTTCTGCAATTGTATCCTCATCACGCTCTTCTAGAGGCTGAGCATCGGTAAGTCCACCGTCACGCACGGTGATTTCCACATTGCCACTTGCCTGTATTTTTTCGACAGCCAAGTCACCAGCGGTCTCAGTGAGCTTGATATCACCAACATCGGACTTCGCCAGGATGACTCCGCCATCTTCTGACTTGGTATCGATGAAGATGTCATTGCTTCCAAACAACTCACCCGACTTCGATTCGAGGTAAATATTTCGGGCCTCCAGCTTACTGGCCTCGTTATGGTTTTTAACCCGAAGATCATCCTCAGCGATGAGGACTAGGTCTGAGTCAACGCCATTGCTGACTAAGTCAAACTCAAGCGCCCCATCAGTCGACTTAACATATACGTTCTCTGTCGCACTGATATTAAGCAACTGAAGGGCGTTATTATCTTGGTAAAGGTTGAGCATGTCTGTAGTTGAGCCGATGCTTCCACCCGCTGCCGTAGCGGTAATATTATCAGAGTGAACTGTGCTATTCTCCCTGTGCGAAATACCCCCGTTAGTGCTGCTGATAATGGTATCTCCCACTTGGTTCGTGATATTGCCGATACTCACACTACCACCGCTGCTGATAGTCACCTCGCCACGATCAGAACCCATAAAGTTAATATTGACAGGATTGCTTGCACGAAGAGCTGCCTCATCGTGGCTGAATTTCAACGAGGCTTGGCTGAATAGAAGCTCTTGATATATCGTTGTCTCAGAATATTGAACGGTCTTATCACGCGAGTCGTATATAAGCCCTGTGTCCTCCGCACTATAAGTGGTTACTTCATCACCTATCACATTGTAGATAGCATCTTTGAAGACGAATGTCTTGCTTTCTGATCCATCAATAAAGCCTCTCAACTTTTCATAGTTTGTGGCAGTGTTACCAAAGGCATCTATCGGTATAGTCATGTCAATATCGCGTGAGCGATTGTCTGAGATGCGGACAGGACCTGACACTTTAGTGTCATACCACGCTGATGTATAAAGGAAAGTGTCCACCTGCTCCTGCTCGGTAACGATTTCATAGAAATCCTTTTTATCGACTTGTCGAACTCTGGGGCTTTCGTCTCCATTACCCGACGTTAAATTGATACTGCCGTAAGTGCTCTCCGCTCCGATATTGAACTTACCCTCCTCACTATTCACACCTATACTATCATACACATCAGCATTTACCGAAAGCACAGGAATAAAGTCATAGACCACCGATATTTGCTCACCACCAATATTTAAAGTAGTATATTGCTGCAGAAGATTATTGTCTTCAGCACTCAGGTTGAAATTCTTATATGTATAGATGAGATTTTCACGCGGAGTGAAGATGCCTTGCCTTGTATTATCTGTATAAACAAAAGACTCGGCATCCAACTTATCAAAATCACCGACAGCACCTGATCTGGTATAGACGTTCTTGACCAGCTGCACTTGATTGTCTTGATTGAGCTCTCTGTAATACTCAGTTTTCTTGAATTGAGTAGCACTGCCGATTGATTGGCTCGTGTCGATCAATGTTACCGTCCCACTGACATAGTCGTTAGTTATATCTCCTATGTAAATTTCAGCATCAGTTTGATTGTTAATCGCTACCTTTCCATATCCGCTCATCACATTGAGGTTACCTTCACCGGTGTTAAAGAGCTGGCCAGCGATAGTGATATTGCCACCCTTGATCTCCACAGCATCTACTTCAATTCTGTTTTCGTCTTCGTTCCACTTAACGTCGACCCCGTCTACCACGAAATAGAGCTCGTTGTTCACCACCCCATCTTGCTGCCTAGGAACCAGTTCATTATAGACGAGCTTGTTGGCTTCAGCATCTACGGTGATACCAGTTGTATAAGTGGTAGAGCCAATGGTGTTGCCCGCTTGGTCCTGAATTTTAAGACGATCAAGAATGTCCTCGGTAATCTCAATCTCTCTGGCATCAAAGCCTGCCTGCAAATAGCCATTCAGGTTGACCGCAGAGGCTGAGATAAAGATATTCTCACCTGCTACAGTAGCACTCTTATCAGTCAGATTGCTGGCTGCCTCAATCGTTTTTTGGATGAAGCCGGTTGCTACCAGAGTGTCCTCTCCAGCTCCAAAGACTTCTTCTACTGCATCTTCAAATTTCTCGGTAGCACTGGTGTATTGCGTCAGCTGATCACTGTTATCTCTATTTTGTGTTAAAAGCGCTTCAGGGCCAACTTTAGCATTTTCAATGCTAGCTTTGATAGCATCGCTATCCTCAATGATACTGTAGCTGTAGCCAATAGTTTTATTGATAGTGCTAGCATTACCTTGATTGTCAGTTGTAGCAAAATCGTCCGTAATCGCGGTTGCCTCAAACCATGTCTTAAATTCAACTAAAGTATTAACTTCTTCTATATCCTCTATGACTTGCGCCTTAGCATCAGAGTCCACGTCTGTTTCCGATAGGTTCGTTATGCTTAGAATGGCCTGATTTTTTGCAGTCTCCCAAACATCAGACTCCGTAACATCTTGGTCGCCAGCCCCAATGTCGTTTGTTACAGTCACATCATCGACATCTTCAAAAACCATCTTACTGTCATCGATAAAAGTCAGCTTGTCTGACAAAGTACTTTTCTCCTCTACCAGAAAGTTTGCATAATTACTGATGGTCAATTTCCAGTTTTCATCGGTCAGCAGAGTAAGCAGCTTTTTCACGTTGCTTGTATTTGCTTCGGTCGATCCCAGTGTGTCGAGATTTGACTCATTAAGAAGCTCCTCATATTTTACTCTCAGCTCTTCAATGTTCGACGTATTTAGGGTATTACTAAAGATACCAGCATCCACAGTCGACTCACCTAGATTAATGATATCCGAAATAGCTTCAGCCTGCCTTTGGTCAACAGTGTAAGTGCCAAGCACTGCTTGGTTATCCAAGCCAAGAATGATGTCCTTGCCCGCGGCAAGCCTAACATTAGCACCTTCCAAAGCCATGTTACTAGTGCCAATCACAGAGCCTCGTTCATTCGTTATATTAATATCTCCACCTCGGTATGATATACGCCCATCTAGAAGTATGGGAGGAGCCTCTGGGATGCTTTGACTTATTTGAGTGTTTCCAAGAATGCTGATTCCAGGGTTGTGTGTACCAGTATGAGTGTTGGCCATCGTAAGATTCAATATATTAACGCCACCGAAAGATTCTGTCTCCGTGAGACCATTAACCACGACATTACCACCATTTTTAAACCGCACAGCGATGCCTTCGACTCCGACGACTCTATCATCCTCTGTAATAACCTTGCCAATTTTGACCAGATGCTTAGAGCGATTATCGATCACAACCCGCGCCTCTTTGAGCACCTCAACACTACCATTACCGCTTACATCAGGTGCGTTGATGTATACATTCCCATTGGTGAGGTTGAGGTCGGCAATTTGAATTTGGCCAAATTCTGTACCGCTCAGACCATTGGCAACTATTTGCTCCAAAAATATCTGCTGCTGCAGAAGCGCATCAAATGTTCTTTGATAGGTGCCAGGTTCCCCTGATCTTGTTCCAAGGCTCTGGAGTTCAAATGCGCCGATAATGAGTTTCAGTTGCTCTAAGCTCTCAGCAGCCTTTCCTGAGGTAGAATACTTATCCTCCAGAAGTGAATAGCCAATTTGCTGAAAATACTCAGAATTCACCCCATCTGGTATCTCTGAGGTAGTAATAGATTCCTCAGTATCTCCACTATCTGCACCAAATTCGACGGCGTAATAATTATAAAGCCCAGATTGAACCTTGCCATCAATAGTAATACTAGAATTACTATTGGTGATGGCACTCCTCACTTCATCTTCATATTTAATGGACGAGGGTAGCCCTAGAGCGTCAAGTAGCCAACCTGCCGTGGCTTGAATAATATCGTTTAAAACATCCAACGCGATACTGTGGCCCAGTGCATAACCACTGACGTTGAGATCATTGTGGCTGGCGGATAGGGTAATATCAGCCCCCGCACGGATTTCAGCACCGGAGGCGATGGTAATACTACCGTTACGCGATCCCGTAGAAGAAACCTCTGCATCTGGAATCACTGGAAGAACGGATTTATTATAAGAGTATGACTTATTCGATATAGTGACATCGCCTGCAGTTCCCGCGGACAAGCTGACAATGTCATCAGCAAGAAACTTAGCTCCAGTTGCCATGGTGATGCTGTCAGAGCCGATAGAAATGGCGGTGTTGAGCGATGTTACATCAACAGCAATCAGGCCTGATACCACGGCTTTCACAATCGAAGTAAGATCGACATCTGAATAAGCATCCACCGTGAGCGTGTTAACATAACTATCCCCTGACAAGAATTCGACCGCGGTGTTATTAGTCGAGTTGATCGTAGATAGGGAGCGAGATCCACCAGCCAGCAGGTAAGAGTCGAACTTCACTGTATCTGCGATATCAGTATCGTTAAATGCCTTGATGGTCAGGTCGACATGATCAGCCGTCTCATAGGCTCCGATGATAATATCAGCATTACTGGTATGTGTTGTTGATGTGCTGCCCAGGGAGAAGCCACCAAGACCTGCGAGCGTGTTCTGGTAAGTGTTCCCCTGCGCTTCGCGTTTGAAGGTCGTATTGAGTGCTTCAATACTAGCAATACTAGTATCAATGTCGTTGTCATTGAGATATTTCACACCAGCACTGAGGTCAACGGTGCTGTTCTGCGTGATGTTGTTTATAACGGCACCTGCAGCACCTGCAAGCAAACCGTAGCTGGACATCTCCAGGCGGGCATCAAAGTCGGCACTCGTCTCAGCAGTGAGGTCAAATGATTGAGCATCAACGAACAGCTGATCATTGGCAGTGACAGTTGCCTGCATGATGTTGGTATTAAAAACACCACCTGCAGTGAGAGCACCTACGCCGCCTGCTCCAGCGCTATTATCAATTACAGAAACATCAGACACAAATGAATCAATATCCACACTGTTCCCAGTTATTGTTCCGGCAAGCGTGATGTGGCTCTGGCCGTTCGAATCAATCTTAGAAAGAACACCTCCAATACCAACGGCGCCACCAGCTAATACCTTGGCAGTTGCCTCCTGCTTTAGTTCAGCACTTGAATTAATGACAGCGCTATCAGCGCTGATGTTTGCACCTTGCTCAAAAGTAATATTGGATGAGCCGTTGTTGATGATCGTAGCGTGACCAGCCGATACACCTACAATTCCACCGCTAGCTCCCTCCGCATATGCATCGAGCTTAAGGTCGTTTGAATACAGAGAATTAATCACTAGATTACCCGTAGCGCTGATGTTACCGCCCAAAGTCATCGATGCTCCACTGGCATCTCCAACCTTGACATAGGCGTCACTCAAGCTGAGAGCACCTAGACCAACAGAAACTGCCAGAACGTCTGAACTAATCTCTTCGGTGGTTAAATCACTAATCACAGTCACTGATCCGCCAGAGATCTCGCTGCCACTGCCAGTCTTAATCTCCGCGTTTGAACCCTCAATATTTACTTCAGAAAACAAAATTCCACCCGCTGCAACACCTGCAGATATGCCCAGGGCCTCGGCATTAAGGTCATCAAAAAGAACATTTGATTTTATCTCAGTCGTGCTCGAGTTTATAATTTTGGCGCCATTGCTAATTTCAACAAGGCTATTTGCATTATGTGTCGTTGCAACGTAAGCGCCAGACGCTGCCAGCCCAAGCGATGCAGCTACCGAGATATTCTCTACATTAGACTTCTCTATCACTTCAGCTTGTACAACCGCTGCCCCTTGGCCCTGAAGGTCAATCAAGGTGTCCTCGCCTATGGATGTCGTTGCTTTTGCTGTCGATGAATAATCAGAAACCCTGACGTTAATAGCAGCATTAGCGCCCACTGTGCCTGAGTAGGAGAAAACTTCAGCATCGGTATCTACAAGGGAGTTCACACTTAGCCCATCACTACCCGATAACTGATAGTTGCCTATATTGCCGATACGCGACTCCACTTCAGACTTTACGTCTACCACACCAACACCAACACCAATGGCTGCACCGCCAACGGCGAAGCCACCTGATTCAAGAGCAATGTCATTGTCTTGCTTCGATAACAAGTTAATCGAAGCCGCAGTGATCTCATTTGATTCGATTACGGCAGAAGTCTTACCGGAATCAGCACTGATCCCAAATTCTTCTACAACTTTATTATATTCCTCTAAGTCAGCCTGCTCATCACTCACGAGATCGCCGGTTGTAGAAGATATGTCCCCCCCAAAATTAACAATATTCACCGTGACGCCAATGGCGACACCACCCCCTGAAATATTAAGCGCCAGCAAATCAAAATCGTTGGTAGAATTAGCCTGCACATCCAGCGCGCCAGCAATCGTGACGTCACTCGCCGCAAAAATGGCATTCGTCGTATTCTGAATATCATCGATAGTAACCACCGCACCCACGCCCACAGAACCGCCGGCAACAGCACCCGTAAAGCCCTTACGGGTATACTTGGAGAGTGCCTCAAGTGATACATCGAATGCACTAGTGATAGTATAACCTGATCCGACTTGAGCACTGGTATTGTTATCAATAGTGCTGATAACCACACTACCAGCCACGCCACCTTTACCACCAACACCAACGGAAGCTACATCAAAATCCGTCGTTTGGTCTAGTGATGCCTCTATCTCAACATTCCCCGTAATATCTAGGTCTCCTGTGCCAGTCATCTTAGACTTCGTGGTATCCCCCAGATTGTTAACAACAACTGACCCGGCAATACCTGCTGCGGCTCCTCCCGCCACAGCGACATTCGTTACCGTAATTTTACTAACATTGGTAGATTCCAGCTTCAGGCTGCCAGCTGTGATATCCGTCCCATGTATTGTTGAAGACAATGTGCTTCCAGCATTGTAGATACTAACGGCACCTGAGATTCCGACTTTGCCGCCCACTCCACCTGCTACCACAACCGCTTCTGTTTCCTCTTTTTTAACAGAATCAACAAAGACTTGACCGCTAATGGTCAGATTGGAGTCGACCAGATTAGCTTCAATGGTCTTGTTGGCATTGTATGTGTTAACGCTCGCCCCAACGGCGAGTTTGCCACCAATGGCAACACCGCCAACAAGCATCAGATTACTTCTTATTACTAAATCCTCTTTATCTAATTTGTTCGTATTAAAGTCAAAAGCATCAACATCTAAGGAACGAAGATAAAGGCTGCCACTATTATTAATAGAACCGCCGTTATTGAAATTACTATTTTTAACACTACTTACTACACTCGTGTTATCATTAAGCACGTTAAATGAACCAGAAAGAGCGGCAAAGCTGCCCGAGCCCGCAACAGTAGCCGCAACAGTATATTGGTTGATCTTGCTGGTATTCACACCGTAGACATAAACATCGCCACCGTTCAAGGAAGAGGAAATGTCAGAGCCGTCTATGCTCGCTTCAATCTTGGTATCAATGTCTGCTATATTCACAGAACCAGCGAAGCCTGCGCCCCCCTTAGCTCCCAGGCTAACAGTGAGCGCACCAGCCGCTGTATCATAGCCAGTATTTGACTGCGCCAGCACCTTGACGCTTTCGACATCATAGGTACTATTTGAGGTGTTGAGCAAATTACCAGAGAATAGGGACTTCACCTGATCATTAATATCAAGCAGGACAATACTGCCTTGCCCTTCGATCCTAGCATCCTTCTTTCCCTCGGATGGGGTGCCGACACCAATAGAGACCGCTCCGCCAATCATGCCACCATTGAGCTCGGATGTTATCGCGATGTTTTGATCGGCATTGTGTAATGAGATATTCCCCCTGATATCATTGACTGAGTGCCTGGTTGTCTCGACATCAATGAAGCCTATACCAGCACCACTCGCAGATCCTGTTTTAAGTCCGCCCGCAACCACCCACGCATTGAGTATATCATCACTTACGATATTAAGTTCTGCGTCCTGCTTGGTGAGTGTGATGTCAGCATCTTCACTAATGAAGATTCTACTCTTTGTCTGATCATTGGAACTACTGGCATCTAGCAAATTAGTATTATAATCCATCAGGGCTACAGAGCCATTAAAGCTCACTCCGTCACCTGATCCGCTGCCGCCTTTAACAACTGCCGTAATCAAAAAACTATCCACAGAGCTATTAAGATCCACTTTTTCGAAACCGCTTGCGCTCGTGTCTCCAGTAATATTGACGGCGGTTGATAAGTCATAAAATTCATTACTCACCACTCCTCCCAACTCTTTGAAATCGCTGGCTTTGCCCGCCGATAAAGCGGTCCCTTTTGCCAGCGCAATCAAGTATGATCCTATGGACGTGGGAGCAGGCAGCATCAGATTGTAAACGGGATTATCAATACGTGCATTCACCGTTAGATTTTCATTACCTGCCAGTTCACTACTTGCAATATTAACCTCGGCGGTCGCAGTGTAGTCATAACCAGAGTAACTTGCCTTGAAAACATTAAGGCTGTCAGCGCTCACATTCCCACCCCCCGCCGCGCTCTTAAAGATTATGGCATTACTGACCAGAAAATTAGGTGCCGTGAGGAGGCTGGCCGCTGTATCAATGATATCCAGTTGCGATGAAACGATGTCTTGGAAATCACTAGTATCCACTGGCCTGACCAACGCCCGGCCAAAAGACCTCCCCAAATCAATAAGGCGATTTGCATTATTAATCTCGCTGTTAATTGTGATGGAAGATGGCGTAGTCTGGCTGGAACTTGAATTCCCCAGCTTTGCCGAGGAACCTAAATCAACAGAAACATCGTCAACACGAACGGTGTTGCCTACCGCGGCAGAAATCACAGTCTTGCCCGACGCTGTAAGCCCGGCATTACCAAAGGCGTTGGAAGAACTGGGGCCTATTAAGGCCTCAACATCGTTGGTCACAATATTTGCGATGACAATATCGTCGAGGAAATCATTCCCGGCATCCGCAACCCCAAGTTTAGCTTCAATAGTGATGTCTGGGGCTGTGATGTTGCCATCGATCATGGTTTTTACATCATTTTGTGCCTCAACTAGGGAAATACCCCCAAGCAGACTGAATGAGCTGATGACATTGAACTTATCGGTTATTTCTTTGGACACTAAATTATTAGCCAGCATTTTTTTGGCATTCAGATTAGCCAAATTAGTAATAGTGCTGCCCTCATTGCCATTTCTGAGGTTTGAGATGGAAATCTGATCTAATTTAGAAATTGCTGTAACTTCGACTGAGTCACCAATGAGCCCAGAGTTTGCATTGAGAGCTGAACCGTCTGCTACCAGCTCACCATCAGTTTGTTTATAATTTTGAACGTTTACCTTCGTCGCATTCTTTGTTCCATTCCAGCCAAGGTTGAAAAAGAAGCCTCCGTTCGCCTCCGAACTCGAGTATACCCTCATCCTTTGCTCGCCATCGAGTACTGCATTAATAGCAAGCTTATCCGTTGCCAAGATCTTCATATCAGCGTCGATATTGATCACAGTGGTCAAATCGCTTTCTAAATATCCAAAGTTAGCGATAATTGGGACATTCAGCAGTGGCACAGCATCGGTGTCTAACTTCTGCTCGTATACTGTCGATGCTTTGATGTCGATGTTTTCACCTGAGACCTGGTTCATCTCAGCCTCGGATGATATGATGCTGATCTCATTAATGATCTTATCTCGCTTAAAGCCAAGTGCCACTGGCAATAAGTCACCACCGAGATCTCCTGCCTCACCCTTTAATTCTACCTCAGATTTTATATCTACCTTGCCGCCCGCTATTAAATCGGATCCTACGATCGTAGTTGTATTTTCGTACGTTCTATAATCACCATCTGCTATGGCATCAAAGTTAATATTATTAAACCTAAAGTCATCCGGCACAATTTCAGAAATCCTCTCCCACACCGTAGCGCCAAAATTTGAATCTTGCGTGTCATCATATTCTATTTTGCTGTTAGTTGTAATATTTCCTTTCGCATTAACGGTTGAGTTTCTGAGCAAAAATTCAGACTTCATGTCAGCATCACCATAAAGAAATACACCATCTTTTATGTTAGATATGATGGATTCGATCTTAAAGTTATTAGCCACAATGTTCGAGTTATCTATCGTCATCAGTGACTCTACAGCCGTAAAAATCGTATCAGGACGCATCAAAGTAATATCACCACCCGATACAAGCGTTGCATCCTGCAGGTTTATTTCAGGAGCTGTGACCGTAATGCTACCTGATCCTGCAACGAGTGAGTAAGTCGTGTCATTTTTGATAGAGTCACTATTGCCAGTGAGAAATCGGCCTGAAAAAAGGAGAGCATCCTGCACGGTGACTGATGAGTCAGCTTCCAGTGTAATACTACTCCCGTCAGTCTGAATCATGTCCGTATTGATGAGCAGATCTTCAGGGTCGATTAAAAATTGCCCCGCTTGGCCATTGGCAGCCTGGCCTGAGAATTGGCCTCCACTGAGAAAAACAGACTTAATAGCAGATACCTCTCCAAAACCAGCATCACCGCTAGCACCAGCATCAACTATGATCTTCGCTCCCGCTTCAAAGTGGGTTTCCTCATCTGCAAAAACGACGATATCTCCACCATCCGAGTTATTACCACTTCCAGCAGCTGATAGTATGGCCCCATCTTCCAGATGTATGTTGGTTTTGGCCGCTACATTAATATCACCCGCTTTACCAGATTCTGAAGCATTCACCTCAATGGCTGAATTCTCAAGATCAAGGTCAGCACCAGATTCTATGGCTACAGTGCCGCCATTCTGCTTACCCTCGGCAACCACTTTCGAATTCGACTTAACCTCCACACCATTTGCACCAAACAGCTCAATCACGCCATCTTCACTAACACCAATGGACTGCGCGGACTCCATGCTTTCAACGTTTACGATATCGCCATAATTGATTTGAATATCATTTCTTGCTGCTGCACCACTTTCTATATCAGCACCAGAGAGAATAACCTTACCAGCCTTAATGGATGCCTTTACAGTGGCGTTCAATTCGCCCTCGACCTGAATTAAGCCACTTGATGAAATCGGAAATGTGTTGCTAAGTAGAAGATCAATATTCGCACCCGAAGTATTGAGCGCATCATTCATGAATTGCTTAGATGGTGTTGATAAGTGAATAGACCCAGCATTGATCACTCCACCTTTCCCCACAACTATACCATCCCTGTTGGCAAAATAAATATCGCCTCCAATTTTACCGTTTTTCATGGCATTGACGATCCCGTTAATATCGGAGCGCCCCCCGTGAATAAAGTTAACAAGAGCCCCTTTATCTGTGGGTATGTGCATGTTGACGAAGTCTCCCGCTCCAACATTATACTTATTGAAATGGTTTACCCCTGCATTCTTGTGAATCTGGGTAGTCGTCACATCATACACATTACCATTACGCTGTATGTTAGTTCCTCGACTACTGCTATGAGCTGTAATGTCGGTCGCTACTGATGGCGATGCGTACACTTGCGCAGGCAGGAGGTGACCGAAAATAAATGCCCCTAGCATAGTGAGTGACTTCGCCGCTCGTGCGGGGTCATATTCGTATGCTTTTGACTTATGTCTGAAAGATTTTGATTTCATGGCGTTTAAAATGTTAGGTTGTACTTAATGCTCGCGCTCCAGTTTCTCTCCTCATAGAAATCACGATCTATATCAATAGGATCAGCATAGGATAGTGATAGTATAAGATCTGCCATCGGCTGATAGAGCAGGGCTGCTCCGTATGAAGACAAGGAGTCACTATCGAGCCCTGTTCCGCCACCCTTATCCGTGTAAGCTGAGCCGTGATCAGTGAATAAAGTGAGTCTGATATTATTAAGAGTATTATCCTCATCAAGCTGCAGACGGCGAAATGGCATGGTCGACAATTCCAAATTAACATTCACCCCATGCACACCTATGGCCGCACCCTCTTCGTAACCTCGAACAGTGGACTGCCCTCCAATAAAGAAGCTCTCGGAACTTGGTAACCTTGTATCATCGCCCAACTGTCCCGCAAATCGAAGGTTGGCGGTCCAATGCTCTCCTATTTTCTGCAATCTCTCAGCAGACAAGTTGAGCGTTGTGTAGCCCTGGTCGGCCTCATCAAAGCGGGAAGCACTCCCCGCTGATAAGCTAGCCTCCCCATACCAGGAGCCATAATCATCTGTTGAGTCACAAGAAAGCTCAATAAATCCAGTATTCGAGCGTGTGTCATCGAGAAAGCTACCCACGAAAAAAGATTCGCTGTTAGAGTAGCGATATCCAATGCTGGCATACAGAGAAGTATGTCTAGAAAAATAGAGTAAATGCTCAATCTTTAGTGTGACTGACTCAGAGTTTCCATCGACATCTAGGCTATTGTCAGGCCCTGCAGCTACGTTCGTCTTTCCGGATGTAAAACTAATGCTAGCTCTGGTTCCCAAGTTATTCAATGGACGCTCATACAAACCATACCATGAGTCACTACCCTCGGATTGTGTCGTTCCCAGCACAAAGTTATCATCCAATCCATTTGATACATCAAAAACTCCTACACTAGCATTAAATCTCTGCTCACCCGTGCGCCTTGTCCCATAATTATCTAGTGAGATATTAGTGGTCCATTTGCTCGGCTCGTATACATTGAATATAAGATCTGAATAACCGTAAGCATCCGATGCCTCTGACTTGGCGACCATGTTTGTTTTACTAGTTTTATTGAAACGAAGAAGGGCAGTCTCTAAATCTTTTACGTTAAAATAATTCTCACGAAACTTCCCTACATGAGCATCGAAGTAGTTGTCTGGAAGGTAATTATTACCTTCAATTTTGATTCGCTTAATTTTAGATTCGATCAGCTCTACAGTAAGCTTGTTATTAACAATTTTTTGCGCTGGGATATTCACCGTTGAGAGGGTGTACCCTAATTGCTGATACTCATTGATAATGTCTACCCTCAGCCGCTGAACATCGTTGAAAGAAATATCTTTAGAGAGGTATTTCGAAGAGATCTCCTTGAGGCGCGATTCACTGATCAACTGAGATTGTGGACTGAAGACTATATCATCAAGCTTGAATCTAATTGCTTCAAAACGCGCCTCAGGCGCATTGTACTGCACAATTGCCTCTTTGAGCTTATCGCTTGCTGCTACTTGTGCATTGGGCTTGTGTTTTTGCACTTCTTTTAGCCTCTCGCGCGCGCTGTGTTCTTCAATAATCGAAGCATTTTTTAATTGCGAAGGTACTGGTGCGGCAACTCCTCCACCTAGCGAACCAAGTAATAGTAATCCTGCGACTTTGCTGCTAAGGTAATTCATAGATCAAAAAATTGTGGGTGATGTAATTTAAAATGAAGGGCAGTAGAATCGCATCTATTTGCTCTTATTTACCTCATCGATAATCACAGATGTAAAATCAATGACATCATGATCATACAGAACAATAGGCACTCCATTCTTGTCGAGGGCTTTAGAATTAATAACCTGAGTGTAGCCTAATGATTTCGACTTGCGTTCTACTAGTTGGTATATTTCCTCCAAGATACTGGCTGCTGCTACTGCGCTAGCTTTGGCGACCTGATCCTGGTAGCCCCTCGCTTTTTCGGCAACTTCCAGCTCAAATTTGCGAAGCTTTCTGACCTCATCAACCAGACCGGCCTGCTCTTTTTGACGAGCTTCGAGATCCTCTATTTGCCCGATTGCCAACCTCTTCTTTTCCAATGACGCCGCCGTTTCTATCGATTTTTTCTTGAGCTCTTCGATCTCATCCGTAAACGCCTTAGCCTTGATATCAACTTCTTGCTGTAGCTTGAGCCTTCCATTATGACTATCGAATACAGCATCAATATCTACTGTGACTACTCGCCCTTGTCGGTTTAGATCAGGGGACAACTTATTTTGAGATACATAAATTGTATAACTGTTGAATGTAAGAGCTATGATTGCAGCAAAAGATACTGAGGCGATAAACAGATTAGGTCTCATCGTTATAAGTAATTGTGGAGCAAGCTATCAATGGATTGATGATAGACCAGATTATTGTTGATTTTATTAATTAAGAATAACTAATATTTTAGTGTATTTACCCTAAACACAGTTCGTTATAATACTATAAACAAGTTACCCATGATAGGTGATTATTGCACCGGCACCGACTTCCAGAACTGCATCCCCACTTATTGTTATCCACTCAACGAAAAACCCCAAGGGCTGTGAGGCTCCTTGGGGTTTTTGAACTGATTGATTAATTCCTTAGATATTACGGCGCTTACGCTTGAGCTTAAGCTTCGCCATGGATTGAGCGATCATAGCTTGCAGATGCGCAATTTCCTCCGCATTCTCGTCATGCTTCAGGCCGTGCAGTGCGTCTTCTGCACTCTTGATGGCAGCTTCAACCGCTGCCTCATCGATTTCTTCTTCACCGAGGGCCGTATCTGTAAGAACACTCACCTTCTCCTGAGTCACCTCAGCAAAGCCACTGCCAACAGCGAGCTCATGAACTTCACCATCCTTGCGGTAGCGCAGTTCGCCTGCTTTGAGTGATGTTACCAGCGCTGCGTGCATCTCAAGCACACCCATCTCGCCATCTTCACCGGGAAGATAAACATCTTCTACAGTGTCAGAGAAAACCTTCTTCTCAGGTGTGACAATTTCGAGGTGAAGCGACATGTTAATTCAGTGGTATGCAGTGATCGAGCAGCTCTCTAGCCGAGGTCAACGGTGTCAAGCCCACCCTTCATGTAGAAGTTGGACTCAGCAACATTATCGTGTTTACCTTCAAGAATTTCGTCAAAGCCCTTAACGGTATCTTCGATAGAAACATATTCACCTTTGGTGCCGGTGAAAATCTCGGCAACGTGGAATGGCTGGGAAAGGAAGCGTTGAATTTTACGAGCACGGAACACGATCAGCTTGTCTTCATCGGAAAGCTCATCCATTCCGAGAATAGCAATGATATCCTGAAGGTCTTTATAACGCTGAAGCACGTTCTGGACACCACGAGCAACGCGGTAGTGCTCTTCACCAACGATCTCAGGAGCGAGAGCATTAGATACAGATGAAAGTGGATCCACAGCAGGGTAAATACCAAGCTCAGCAAGAGAACGCTCAAGCACGACGGTTGAGTCGAGGTGGGCGAAGGTGTTAGCAGGAGCTGGGTCAGTCAAGTCATCCGCAGGAACATAAACGGCCTGGAAGGAAGTAATAGACCCCTTTTTGGTGGAGGTAATACGCTCCTGAAGGTTTGCCATTTCCTCGGAGAGAGTTGGCTGGTAACCCACAGCAGATGGCGTCCGGCCGAGAAGGGCGGATACCTCAGCACCGGCTTGTGAGAAACGGAACACGTTGTCAACAAAGAGCAGAACGTCTTGGTTTTCCTCGTCACGAAAATACTCGGCCATAGCGAGAGCTGAGAGTGCCACGCGGAGACGTGCACCCGGAGGCTCATTCATCTGACCGTATACGAGGGCCACCTTTGATTTGGATAAATCATCTTGGTTGATAACGCCAGCTTCTGACATCTCCTCATAAAGGTCATTACCCTCACGAGTCCGCTCACCGACACCAGCAAACACAGAATAACCACCGTGCCCTTTGGCAATGTTATTGATGAGCTCCATGATAACCACTGTCTTACCAACACCAGCACCACCAAATGCACCCACTTTACCACCTTTGGTGAATGGGCAAATGAGGTCGATCACTTTGATACCTGTTTCAAGGATCTCAGCAGATGTGGCTTGATCAACAAGATCAGGAGCAGGACGGTGGATAGGATACTTTTTCTCGTGTGGCACGTCGCCGCGCTCGTCAACGGCATCGCCGGTAACGTTGAAAATACGACCAAGAATACCAGCTCCTACAGGAACTGAAATAGGTGCGCCTGTATCGGTGATTTCTACACCACGCTTGAGACCATCTGAGGTGCTCATAGCAACTGCACGAACCCAGCCGTCACCGAGGTGCTGCTGAACTTCGAGAACGAGCTTAGTTTCCTCTCCGTAGAGATTGTAGCTAACTTCGAGGGCGTTATAGATGGCGGGCAGATTCTCTGCCTTGGAGAAATCAGCGTCGATAACGGCGCCGATGACTTGAACGATGGTTCCTTTATTGGACATGGTGTTTGGTTTTCAGTTAGAAGTTTTGAATGTTTAATTAAGTCTGTGATAATCGACCTGCGACTATTCCATTGCTTTTTGAGCGGTAGTAATTTCAAGGAGCTCTGAGGTAATAGCTGCTTGACGAGCCTTGTTATACTCGAGCGTCAAGTCTTTGACCATTTGCTCAGCATTGTCGGTGGCTGACTTCATCGCTACCATACGTGAAGAGTGCTCGGAAGCGAGAGACTCAACCAGCATTTGGTAGATCTGGAAATTTACATAGAGTGGCAAGAGCGTATCCAACACTGCTTCCGGACTTGGCTCGAAAATATAATCATTGGCAAGTGCTGCCTCCTTGTCGGTTTCTTGGATAACGTCTTTGCCTACACCTTCATAGGCACGTTTTTCAGCTAGCGTATCGGCTTCAATCGTGAGCAGTTGTGTCACCCATGGATCTTGACGCAGCGTGCTGACAAAGTTTGTGAATGCTACGTGCACACTGCTGTATTCACCACTGAGGAATTTTTCTGTGAGGAACTTGCCGATCGGACGAGCATCCGAAAATGGGAGCGGGTCATCAATTTCAAAATCAGCAATGAGGGTCTCACCGCTCTTAGCGAGCGCAGTGCGCAACTTGCGCCCAACTGTGACAAAATCAGTATTTTCGTCAGCCTCTTCACGAACTTTCTTGAGCAGGTTGGTGTTAAGTCCACCACAAAGACCTTTATTGGTGCTGATAACGAGCATCAGCTTTTTACCTCCTTCGCGCTTTTGCAGCAAAGGATGAGCATCATCATCAACGTTCTCCTTGAGGTTAGCTAATACCTTATTGAGCTCATCCGCGTAATCACGGCCAGCAAGTGCTTGGTCCTGCGCTTTTTTCATCTTGGCTGCAGCAACAAGTTGCATCGCCTTGGTGATTTGAGATGTGCTTTTGACCGACTTGATGCGTCGGCGGATGTCGCGAAGGTTAGCCATGGTTCAGGAGACGAATGTCAAAAATCAGATGGTGCGAATTGAAATGAATGAATTACTTCCAGGAAGCTTTGAAGTCCGTGAGCGCCTGGGTAAGCCCTTCGGTCACATCATCGGTAAGAGCTTTCTCTTTAGCAATCAGCTGTAAGAGGTCTGCCTTACGACTATCGAGATATTCTTCGAGGGAGTCTTGGCATTCTTTAACGCGATCAACGGCTACATCGTCAAAATAACCATTCTGCATTGACCAGAGCACGGCCACCTCAATCTCCAGAGACTTGGGGCTATACTGATTCTGTTTGAAGAGCTCAACAATACGCTGGCCTCGGTCAATTTTGCCTTGAGTTGCCTCATCAAGATCAGATCCAAATGCGGCGAATGCCTGCAATTCGCGGAACTGAGCAAGATCAAGCTTCGTGGTACCTGATACTTTCTTGATCGCCTTGGTCTGAGCTGCAGAACCCACACGTGAAACTGAGAGACCCACAGAAATCGCAGGGCGAATACCTTGGTAGAACAGATCAGTCTCAAGGAAGATCTGACCATCCGTAATCGAAATAACGTTGGTAGGAATATAAGCAGACACGTCACCGGCTTGAGTTTCAATGATAGGCAGAGCTGTCATTGATCCGCCGCCTGCCTCTTCAGAAAGACGTGCAGAACGCTCAAGAAGTCTTGAGTGCAGATAGAAAACATCACCGGGGAAAGCTTCACGACCTGATGGGCGACCAAGAATCAGCGATACCTGACGATACGCAACAGCGTGCTTGGAGAGGTCATCAAAGACGATGAGCACATCCTTGCCTTGATCCATAAGATACTCACCAATGGCACAACCTGTGTAAGGTGCGAGGTATTGATTAGCTGCAGAGTCCGAGGCAGAAGCCGCGACAATACAGGTGTTCTCCATGGCTCCAGCAGCCTCGAGAGTTTGAACGGTTCGAGCGATGTTGGAACGCTTCTGCCCAACAGCAACATAAATACAGTAGAGCGGCTTGTGCCCCTCAAGGCGGCCCTCAGCAGCAGCTTTGTTTTGTTGGGCTTGCGCGATGATGGTATCAACTGCGATGGTTGTTTTACCCGTCGAGCGGTCACCAATGATGAGCTCACGCTGACCACGACCGATTGGAATCATGGCATCAACCGACATGATGCCAGTTTGGACAGGAACAGAAACAGACTTACGTTTAATGATGCCGGGTGCGATTTTTTCTACAGGATACTGGTCTGCAGCTTCGATGTCACCTTTGCCATCCAGTGGGCGACCAAGGTTGTCTACAACGCGGCCGAGCATGTTCTCACCGACAGGAACAGAAAGTAGCTTACCCGTTGTCTTGCACTCGTCACCTTCTTTAATGTGAAGTGAATCTCCGAGAAGAACAACTCCGACTTCAGCCTCTTCGAGGTTAAGAGCCAGTCCGACGAGGCCGCCGGGGAATTCGATCATCTCGTTGAGTGCCACGTCACTGAGGCCTTCGACCTTGGCGACGCCGTCACCAATTGTGCGGACTGTGCCGACATTGCTTTTTTGCACCGACGATGATACGTTGGCGATTTCTTTTTCAAGTTCCTGGAGGATACTGCTCATAGCTGTGTTAGTTTGAAGTTAAAAGTATTGGGTATGAAGATTGATTAAAACGCGTCAGCCAGACGCTCAAGGCGGGATTGGACACTGCCATCCCATACATCGTTGCCGACGCGAATTTTGATGCCTCCAAGAAGGTCGGCATTCGTGTTGTATGCGAAAGACAAGCCACCGCCATACTGGTCATTGAGATTGTCCTCAATACGCTTGCGGCTGTCAGCATCAAGCTCAGTCGCGCTCTCGATCGTTGCTTGCCGGCTTTTTTCATCAAGGCGGACTAGGTTCAAAAGCGAGTGCATGATTGCCCGGTAGTCACGAGGCTTACTCTCAGCGATTTTTTTGAAAGCTGCACGGATCTTAGCCTCATCAATACGACCTTCAATTGCGCATAGACGATAAATCCGACGAGCGGCACTGGCTGCATCCTTAGAGACTTTCACGATATCAGTTGTCGGTTAAAATAATTGGCTGCGAGGGAAGTTATTTAGCTCTCTACACTTGTAAGAGCTTCCTCGTTGATGCGCTTCTGGTCATCATCGTTGAGAACCTTGCCGGTTACATTAGCAGTCGTTGCGGTGACAAGGCGACCAAACTCCTTCTTGAGTTCTGCTGTCATCGTCTTGCGCTCGGCGGTGGCAGCTTCTTCAGCTTTTGCCAAAATCTGCTGGGCAGACGCTACGGCTTCTTGGGCTTTCTTCTCTGAGAGTGATGCGGCGCTTTCTTTCGCTTCGTTGATCAGGCGAGCTGCGTCGGCGTTCGCTTTGTCGATTGCCTCCTGAGTGCGCTGCTCGGAGTCTGCGAGCTGCTGCTCGATACGCTTCAGCTTATCCTCACCCTCGGCAATGCGCTTGCGACGCTGCTCGAGCATTTCTTGGATAGGACCGAAGGCAAACTTTTTCAATACAAAGAGCACGATGACGAAATTCAGGAGCTGAGCGATGAAAAACGGCCAGTTTACGCCAAAGGTCTCAAGGAAGCCACCTGAGGCTGCTTCTGTTCCGGCTGCTGCGAGGATGGAGATCATTGTAAGAAAAAGTTGATTGAAAGTGAATATCAGGTGCCGCTAGCTATTGAATTGCGCCAAACGACACCTGATAAAAATTTGGATTAGATCCGCTATTACTGCTTGATACTAATTAGTACTGAACAGCGAATGCTGCGAGGATGAAGAGACCCTCAATAAGAGCTGCAAGAATAATGGAGATAACGAGAATTGGAGTAGCTGCGCCTGGGTTACGACCTGTGGCTTCAGCAGACTTAGATCCGAGAATTCCGATTCCGATGCCACCTCCGAGAGCGGCGAGTCCGACTGCAATTGCTTTAAGTGATAATGTTGCCATTGTATTGTTTGGTTTGTTTAGTGTTGTTTTCCAAAAGCCCCCACGGTTTGCCCATGGTCAGGCTTCCAAAAGTGTTAATGTTCGTCTCCGTGGTCGCACATGAGCTTGAGGAAGACGGCACAAAGCAGCGTAAAGACCAGTGCTTGAACTAGGCCGACGAGCAGCTCCATGAAATAGAAAGGAAGGGCTGGGAGGAAAGCGAGCTTCTCAGGCACCAGTGCCATCAAGCCCTCGAGAGTTTGCTCACCACCATAAATGTTACCGAAGAGACGGAAGCTCAGAGCGACCGGACGTATGAAGATGGATACAACCTCAAGAATACCAACGAGGAAGAACATGACAATCATGCCCACCTTCATGAAGCCAGTGAATGTTCCTTGCGGGGCAAAAATGTGAGCGAAGAAATTTTTGACGCCGATCTCGGTGAATGACCAGTAAAGCCAGAGCAAAAAGAAGGTGATCGCCATTGCCGCGGTCATGTTCAAGTCGGCATTACCTCCACGAAGAAGACCCTTATAGTGACCGTGCGCATCAGTCGTTCCCATGGTGCCCACTCCGGGAAACAGTCCAAGGTAATTAACAACAAGGATCAGTAAAAACGTGGCACCAAAGAACCAGAAGGTCCGCTTGACAAGATGCTCACCAAGAATGTTACCGAAGAAATCATACAAGCTCTCCACGAGCCACTCAGCGAAGTTTTGCACTCCGCTTGGAATGAGTGCCATCTTCTTGGTAGCCGCACGGCAAAATACAATGATGATAGCAGCTGCGAGCCACACCATAATCATGGAGTTCGAAATCCAAGCAAAACCAGACCCGTCAGAGAATGGAGACTCTGGATACAGCGGCAATTGGTGACCACCGGCTGCAAAAGCCGAACCCGACAGTAACAGGAGAAGAACTGGGATGAAGATGCGCACTGAAGATAGCTGAGCCATGGAAATGGTAGAAAAAGGTGTTTTTTTTTAACCGGGCGGGGGCGGACATAACTTGCTGGCCATTGCTCTGCAAGACTATTTGTGAAATTTTTCACAATCTACGAGAAAAGGCGCGCAAGTGACTGCATCGCAAGTATATAGAATACGCCTGTTTAGAAGAAAATTCTGAGCGCGTCAGCTTCCACACCAAAGTCAGCGAGCTTAATAAAAGAGCCTGACTCCAGCGCCTGCTTAATCAGGTCTTCTGCTGAGATACAGGGCCTCCCGGAATGTCGCTTCAATTCGAAACAAACTCGATCAGCATCCTCTCCTATACCGTGATAGGTGCGATAAATGACTTCTGTACATGCCAAGCGATTAGCCTGACGGAAATCAAACATGAAATCATACATCTTTCCTTCATGGGTGAGCCCGCGTGACAAAGCTTCAATAAGTAATTCCCTCCTCAATTGTGGGCGAAGCACCATGAACGCATCGACATGCAATGTTTCTTCAATCGGCCTCAATAACACTCCGTCTTTTTTAGCTTCCAGAAAATGGAGTCCTCCCATTCCCTCATTTAAGGGCTTGGGTAGTCGCAAGCCCATTTGATCGCGTTCTTGAGCATCCCCTATATATAGTGCTGCGTGCGGCCAATAGCCGGGCAAAAATAAATTACTCATCGCGTCTTCGTGGCGCGTGATCAAAACATCTCCTGCACGCAACAAAGGCTTCAGTTCGGCCAGAACAGTGGCATCAACTCGCTTACCTTCGCCTGCAGACTTTACAAATGGCTGCTTCATCTCTGAAACCACTCGCCCACTTAACTTCAATAATTGGAACATCACCTTCTTATATCCAGAGACGTGACGGCGCTTCAGAGAGTAAATGCGGTATAATAATTTGCGGCTAAGGTGACCCCGCTTGCTACATTGCATGTATTTTACCTCTTTAACTAACAGATCAATTAAATCCTCCATTAGAGGATTTTCAGCCAATGCTGCAATATCTCGACCATTCAGCTTGTAAAATCGGAGAGCCGACATGAAACGCCACATACTCCGGTGGGAACCTAGGCTCTTGTAGATGGTCGCGAAACTTTTTGCCGGAATGCCGTAACGAGGCTCAGGCTCATCCAACTTTTTCCTGACCACGGACCTATGAGCAACCAAATCGACTATAAATGTGGCTGCCCGCATGAGCATTGCCGCTGCCAAGAAGCCTACAACAAACGCGCGCAATCTAATCTGCCACGTTTTCTGATCCTGCTGATCCTCCCCCATTCTATCCAAGGCATCAATGACCCCTTGAATTTCTCCAATGACTTCGATGAGCGTGTGGCGCAAGGACAAGTATCGCACGTAAACGTCGCGCAGCCGCTCATCCTCGTCAGGCAAAAAATACCCCCTTTTCTGAGCCGCGACAGCATCGGCCATCTCCTGCTGCATCTGGCTCCGCATGGGCATCGCCTCAGCTACCGCACTAACAGACAACGCCGCGCGTTGTATGGCAATATCAGCACTACCAAGATCATTTTTCACTCTAGATGTATTCGCACGATACAAGAGCTCCGTCAATGAAACATCGCCCATCACATCTTGCCTAACAGAATCTAACAGCCCAGCAAGCCCATTAAATAGGGTTTTTTGAATTTAACCTCCGCTTACTGATCAACCCCAACGGCCCCTCAAGTCAAGTAATCCCTAGGGAAAATTCGCAATTATTTAACTTTACAGAATCAAATGAGAAGTCCATAAGAAGGACGTTATGAATAAATCCGAACTCGTCGAAGCCGTTCAAAAATCCCTCGGGAATGATGCAACTAAACGTTGCGCAGAAGATGCACTTGCAGCTGTCCTTGACAGCATCGCTACTGGTGTAAAGAAAGATGGAAAAGTCCAACTCATTGGATTTGGTACATTTGCAGTCAAAAAGCGTGCAGCCCGTCAGGGTCGCAACCCAAAGACTGGTGAAGCAATGCAAATCAAAGCCTCCAAGACTGTTGGCTTCAAGTGTTCTTCTAGCCTTAAAGGTTCCCTGTAAGTATTAACCTGATTTGGTGTAGCAGATTTATTCTGCCACTAATTCAAACAATCTAGCCCGTGTCACCAACGTGACACGGGCATTTTTTTGCTCTGGCATCAACACGTTCAATGTATTGAAGAACTCTAGCTAGCTGATAAATTTTGATGTTTCGTTGGAGCAAATTCATCTTTAGAATAGGTCTATGCTACTGCAACTCATGGGGCGCCCTGCGTTATGGCTCAACGACTATCTCGGTCAACTCATCGGGCTCGTCTATGATATTATTGAGTCGCTCGTTCGGGGTAAGCCGAGGTGGCGCCGATTTTTCGATCAAATTGTTGAAATAGGCTTTAATTCCCAGCCGGTGGTGTTGATTACTGGTGCTTTTGTCGGCGCCGTACTTGCTGCCCAAGGTTTATTCCAGCTTAGTGGACTGCAAATGGAGTCAATGGGGGGGGCCCTTGTCAGTGTTGGCATGCTCAGAGAGCTTGGCCCCGTCCTCACTGGCATCATGCTCTCTGGTCGCGTTGGCGCATCTATGGCGGCGGAAATAGGCACCATGAAAGTTACCGAGCAAATCGATGCTCTCAGATCCATGAGCGTGAACCCGATTGACTATTTGGTCACACCGCGTTTTTTGGCCATGCTCATATCTGTTCCGCTTCTGATCACTGAGGCTGCCGCGCTCGGTATCGGTGCCGCCTGGATAGTAGGCACTCAAGCATTTGGCGTATCAGAAGCATGGTGGAGCTACCACACCATGATGCACACTGAGCTTGGCGATATTTATATTGCCTTGATCAAAGGCATGGTCTTCGGAATTTTAATTGTCGTAATCTCCTGCCACCAAGGCCTCAAAGCCAAGCAAGGTGCCGTCGGTGTTGGCAAAGGAACCACGCGCGCGATGGTCTACTCCTCTCTGGCGATTCTTATTACCAATTTTTTCCTCACCATGCTAATGAACATCTTTTTGCCCCTGGGCATTGGCAGCTAGCACGATAACCTCACGAAATTTGACAAATGTTGTCTGAAAGGGAATACTTTGTCAGCAAGTCCATCTTACCTACATATGAAAAGCCCACTCCGCATTTTACTACTCGCACTTGCAGGTATTGCTAGCGCTACCTACCTAATCCAAGCTCAAACACAACAACCCATGGCAACTGCAGAGAAAGCACCCGAACAACCGCACAAACCTGTCACTAAAACCGATGCTGAATGGCGTAAGCAACTTACCCCCGAGCAATACCACATCGCTCGCAAATCTGGCACGGAGAGACCTAACGGAGAAGTATATCAAACCTTCAAGAAACAGGGAGCAGGGACGTATTATTGTGTAGGCTGTGATGCAGAGCTTTTTTCATCACAAGAAAAATTTGATTCTCACTGTGGGTGGCCGTCGTTTTATGATCCCTCCAAGGCAAAAAACGTTAAGTCCATTATAGATCCAGATGGCTCACGCATCGAAGTTCGCTGTGCGGTTTGCGATGCTCATCTGGGCCATGTATTCAGTGGAGAGGGGTTTCCCACCCCAACCAACAAGCGCTACTGCATTAACGGCACGATCCTGAAATTTGTGCCTGCAGAGGTTAAAAAATAGGATCCATCGGTTGTGTCGCCCCAGAGGTGTGGGTTGATCGCACCGACCACTACCAATTCAGATTGGCATTACTGCGTGCAATTTTTGCATGAAAGGTTCTAGACCTTGGACGCAAAACACGATTAGAATAACCTCCCATCGCGAAAAACCTTTATTATGTCAGACCACGCCGACGCTCAAGAATTAGCTGAATCCTATCTCCGAGAACTCATAGAGAAAAGTCCTGAAGATTGGGACAGCAGGAAAAAATTAGCCCAAATTCTCTACAACGAAGGTAAGACCAAAGACGCCGCTAACATCGTATGGGACGCACCTGAAATCCCCTCGATTGATCTTGAACTCGGCTTCGCTGTTAAAGTCCTCGGCAAAGGGGCGCCCAGCAAAGCCATTCGTTTGCTAACTAGTATTCAAGATCTTAACAAAGGGAAAGCAGTGCAAAATTTAGCGATTGCCAACGCCCTCATGCATTACGGCATGGTCATGCAAGCCGCACGCTTTTATGGCGCTGCCTTTGCTGATGACCCTAGCCTCGTCAATGCAGACCTGGAACACTTCCTGTTGTGGGTGGACGACAAAGAGAAGATTTGGGGTAATTTCGAAAAAGATAAGCCCAACCTTGCAGAGCTACCGTGGATGAAGCGTGACGCAAAAGAAGCAGAGTCGCTCAAAATGGCAATGCAAGGGCACACAACACCGATCAAAATACCAAATTTAGCAGAAGTTACCGCAGAAGCAGTGGTTAACACCATGTATTCGCAAGCATCACAACTCAACGTGCAGTCAACACCACCACCAGCGGTGACCATACCAATGGATCGTGTGAACCCCAAGGATGTCATCGTCGACACAGAATTAGGCGCTGCACAGCCAAGCACTTCAAAGGCTACAGGAGGCAGCACGGGACAAGCCCTGCCATCTGGGCCCCCTACAGTCTCGGCCAAGCCTGTGGCCCAGCCCAAGCCACTCACACAACCAAAACCATTAACACCGCCCAAACCACTAGCACCACCAAAACCTTTGGCAGCCCCTAAGCCATTGGACGCAGCTAGCCCTCCGACTAAGGAGCAAAATCCAAGCGTGCCGACTCCACCCGTCGCAAAGCCAGCTGCTGTTAAGCCTTCAGTTCCTGCCGCACCCATAACTCCTGCAACAGCTGCCCCTGCCGCCTCACTTGCCCCCCCAACAGCACCCTCAAGTTCTCCTACGCTTCTCACTCCTGCAACGAGCAAGCCGCCACAGCCAGCGGCACCAGAACCTCCAGCGGCACCAGAACCTCCAGCGGCACCAGAACCCCCAGCGGCACCAGCACCCCCAGCACAACTAGC
>CBFHPA010000009.1:0-53262 GCA_965657565.1 Oceaniferula sp. | reverse complement strand
CCATTGCGTCAGGCTCTCCCTGACAAACCGCGCAAGGGCAGGCCTCACGTAATTTCCTCAGATTTATGTAGTCTTCCTTGCCATCGCCCCAAGCGAGCGCAAGTTCATCACCGATGACAACATTCTGTAAGAGGGCAACAACTGACATAATCTTCCAAATCTTAATGATAGGTTCTGGAGCCAAAGATAGCGGAACCGACACGCACGATGGTAGAGCCTTCCTCAATGGCAACCTCAAAGTCACCACTCATCCCCATGCTAAGTCCAGGGAGTGATTGACCGGCACTGTGCTCGAGCTCATCTCTAAGCTCTCTGAGCTTCACAAACCACGGCCTAGCTTCTTCAGGTGTCGAAGCCATGGGAGGAATACACATCAATCCCAGTATCGATAAATTCTCCAGTGCCAACAAATCATCAAGCTCACTCTTGATCTTATTCGGATGATATCCATTTTTAGTCTCTTCACCCGCCAAATCAACTTGCAGATATACATCTGGCTTCTTACCAATCTCACCGGCAATATTCGAAGTGTAGCGAGCCAATTTGAGCGAGTCTATGCTGTGAATCGTCTGAAAAAGAGGCAGGGCCTTACGTACTTTATTGCGCTGCAAGTGACCAATCAAATGCCACTGGAGATCTTTGGGTAGCTGCGGGATTTTTTCCTCCCCCTCTTGGACACGATTTTCTCCGAAAGCAAAATGACCCGAAACTACCACTTCAGAAACTTTCTCCACAGGCCATGTTTTCGAAACAACGAGAAGCTGAGCGGCGTCAGCTGATCTACCGGATCGGCATGCAGCGTCAGCGACACGTTGTTTGATACCAGCTAGGTTGTCAGCAATATCAGTGCTCATGAAGCTATTGAAACAGAATGATACCCTATCAAAAACCTTGCAACTAACCGTTGTTGTTTTGTGGATTGCCTGCCACTCGACCTTCGTTGGATGCCTCAACTAGGTCTGAGAGAATATGAATGCCCTCACGCTTGACTGGATCAAGAGAGCTTGGCCACTCAGGAGTGTCATCCAAGTCGGCAACGCCATCCTTTGCCTTGCGCATGTAACTTTCTTTGTCTTTCTCACGATCGATCTCAACAAGCTCGTCGAGATCAAGGTCTTCCAAACTCAACCGGAAAAAACGGAAAATCTCCGCGTCTTCATCAGCAACTTTGGCAAAACGCTCCCTACGCTCTGCATTACGAAGCTCTCTGCGCTCCTCATTATCAGCCAGCTCCTTTTTGCGCACAGCCTTATTCAGAGATAACATATTCTCCTCGCGCCGCTTGATAAGTCTCTCAGCATCTTCCTGGACATATTTGAAATCCATCGACTTCTCAACGCGTGCAAGACTATGCTTTTTAATATCCGCCACAAATAAATTACTGCGATCAAGCTGACGATATCCAGGAGCTTGCGGGATCACATCGTGCGGTAGTGCATGGTCTAGATGTGCTTCGCCAACCTCATAAGCATCCAGCATGGAGGGTAATACAATATCAGACTCCACTCCCTTGAGTTGAGTCGTACTACCAGCAATTCGATAAAATTTTTGAATAGTCGGCTTGAGCACACCTGCCCTACTTGCATCAGCCATAAACGGCATCATCTTCTTTATTTGCATGGGTTGCTGCACTGTGCCTTTACCAAAGCTGGAACTATCACCAACCACCACCGCGCGATTGTAGTCCTGTAGAGCACCTGCCAGAATTTCACTGGCAGAAGCACTTGTCTTGTCTATCAACACTACCATTGGGCCATCAAAAATAGGATTGGCATGAGATGAATCCTTCACCTCCACTTGATTGCGAAAGTTTTTGACCTGAACAACTGGACCCCTGCCCGTGAAGAAACCCGTCATACGCCGCACTTCTTCAAGGGACCCGCCGCCATTACCTCTCAGATCTAGAATAATGCCCTGCACTTTTTCTTTTTTGAGCCGACTGACCAGTTTCTCTATATCGGTCGAGCATCGGGTTTCCCAATTCTGAAAATCAGCATAAAAAGCCGGCAATCTGATGAAACCGAGCCTTTGCTTATCACCATTGGGGCGCGCCATTTCTATCACCTCGGCTTTCGCTAATTCATCTTTGAGCTCCACCTTGCCTCTTTTGATGACGATATATTTGACTTCACCTGGAGCTCCATCTGCGGGTTCGACTTTCAACCTCACATCAATGCCCTCTTTACCGCGAATCATATCGACCACGCGATCCAACTTTTCGAACATAATGTCGACCATGGCCTCTTCGGTCGCTGCATTGGTGTGATCAACGCCCACAATTCTGTCGTTAAGTTTCAATGACCCTTCCTTATCTGCCGGCCCTCCAACCACAATGCCCGTAATCTTCGTTGACCCATCATCTTCAGCTTGAAGCAAAGCACCAATACCAACGAGTGAGTTTTTCATTCCTGACATGAAACGCTCCATCTCGGACATACTGAAATAATCAGTGTGCGGATCATAACTTTTCGCGATCGCACTAAAAAACCTGTCAGCAATATCCTCCTCATCTGCTGAATTGATACTCTTGAGCACTCGCTCATAACGCAGTGAAATCATTTCGCCCGGAAGTTTTTTGTCTTTCAATGGGTCATCTTTTCCCTGCTTGGCTGCTAAATCCGCAACACTCTCACGCCTGAGAACCTCACTCAACAAGGCTTGCTCCACCTGATCCTTCCAAATTTGCTTGGCTTCTTCTTCAGACTTAGGCCATTCGGCCTTCTCTCTGTCTAAAATCACTTCGCGATCAGTATCAAAGCTAAAATCGCTATCGTCCGTGAGTAGCTGTTGAGCATACTTGATGCGTTCATTCGCTCGCTGCCTGTATACATTGTAGATCTCTACGGCGGGTAACATGCATTCCTCTTGCATCAAAAGATCGTGCAGATTGTCTCCATACTTCTCACGAAACATGGCAACATCGGATGCCAAGAAATACTGCTTATTTCCATCAAGGGACTTCAGGTAGGTGTCAAAAAAACGAGCTCCTAAAGTAGCATCAAAATCAAGACGTTCGTAATGACTGTTGCGCAGCATGATAATCATTTGCTTACCCACTACGTTAAAGTTGGTCTTGGCCGCTAAATTAGAGGCAGATGATGTTGCTAGCACTAGAGCAAGTGCGAGTATGTTGCGTAAGATATGTTTCTTCATTAAAATGACTTAGATAGATAGATTTCGCCATCAAGCGTGAAATCATTCATATTCTCGCCCCAATCTCCTTTTTTGTCTATCCCTTTCCCTTTAATTCTATGTCACAACAACGATTAATGGCTAAGCTTTGATGGACTCTCAACAAAGATGCCAAGCCCGAAGCTGGACAGAATTGACCGACATGATATGCCCCTCGCATGGACAACGAACAATGCCGCATTACCCTCGGTGTCGCTACCGACAAGAAAGAGCTCGAAGAACAGCCCGTATTCACCCCCAAATTTGACGCAGACGGTTTAATTCCAGCTGTAGCTATGGATGCTATTACCAAAGAGCCACTGATGCTAGCGTACATGAACAAAGAATCATTATTGATGACTCTTGATCTCAATGAGGCCGTTTATTATTCAAGAAGCAGGCAAGAAATTTGGCACAAGGGAGCCACCTCTGGCCACATACAGAAAGTTGTCGAAATCCGCACAGACTGCGATCAAGACGCGCTAATTCTCTATGTAGAGCAAATAGGCGCTGGAGCCTGCCATACAGGCCGCAACAGCTGTTTCTATCGATCTGTCGATCTTGACAACGGCAGAGACCCAGCTGCGCTGAAATTCACCAAAGCTGATCTCACTTTCAACCCTGATAGTATTTACGGCAAAAAATAACGCACAGCGAATTATTCAATTTTTAAATTTTAGATATGAAACTAATCGTTTTTGACTGCGACTCCACACTCTCCGCCATCGAAGGCATTGATGAGCTTGCTAGAGTGAACGGACCGGATACTTTCCGCCAAATTGAAGCACTCACCAACGCCGCAATGAATGGCGAAGTGCCGATTGATAACATCTTCGCTCAACGCCTAGAGATCATCCAGCCAAGCCTTAATACCTGCCAAAAGATCGGACAACTCTACATCGAACACATTGAGCCCACCGCCATTACAACGCTGGACCATCTTCGTGCCGAAGGCTGGGAAATCGTCATTGTGTCCGGCGGCTTCACTCAAGTGATTGAACCCCTCGCTGCTTACTTGGGAGTTGATCGCATCGAAGCCGTGCCCCTTAAATTTTCCGAGGATGGTAGCTACGCGGGTTACGACACATCAGCTCCGCCTACTCGCAACGGCGGCAAGCCTGAGATTATCGAGCAGCTGAAAACAGAGCTCGAACCAGAGCAGATCGTCATGGTCGGCGATGGCATCTCAGATCTTGAGGCAAAAAGTGTTGCTGATGTCTTCATCGGTTTCGGCCGTTATGCGGCTCGTGAGAGAGTTCAATCTGAGTCAGACCATTTCATCTACTCTCTGGATGAAATACCTGCCATTGTTGGCGCTTGCTAATTCGGCTGACAGACAGTCTGCCATCTTTTCATTATCGTCTTGCTGTATTGTTGTGCCCACACATCTATATTTATACACACATTATTAACATGTTATGCACTGCTTATTCACAAATTACTGGTTTAGTAAATATACCTCTCAAAAACTCAAGAAGAGTTATATAGCTTCGTAAGAAATAACTTATTCACTGTTTACTAAGAAGTTATTAACATTTGCAGCGACAAACTATATCCATCGCGTTATCTCAGTTGTTCTCGTTTCTGCTAAAAAGTTATTCACACAATTTCCAGCTTACTCAGATTGACCTTCTGTCGAAACCTTCTAAAACTCACTACATATGGCAACCGACTCACCTCCAACATCTCAATCAGGATCATTCAGGAAGAACGAGGGACCCGCACTTCAACAAGGCCCAAACACGGATCTGCAGTCTGCCGAGCGCGCCCTTCCCCACGCCATTGGCCCTGAGAAAAGCGTACTGTCATCGATGTTTCAAGATCCTCAACAGTTCATAGGACTTGCTGTTGAAAACAAATTGACCGCAGACCATTTCTACCAACCTGCCCACGGCGCGCTTTACACCGTGCTACTTGAGCTATTCGAGAAAAATGAGCCCATTGAGCTGGTCTCCTTATCTCAGACACTGATGGATCGCAACCTGATGGCATCCGTCGGAGGCCCTGCTGCTGTTACTGAAATCTACACCTACTCGCCCACCCACGCGCACTACGAGCACCACCTTGATATTGTTAAAGACAAGTATGTCCTACGCTCTGTCATTCAGCACTGCACCGAAGCCATCACCCGCGCCTATGATGATCAAGAGGAAGTCGAGCAACTACTTGATAATGTGGAATCTCAAGTGCTAGCCATACGAGAAGGCGCTGAACGCAACAAAGAGGAAACCATCGCCGACCATATGAAAACGGTGATCGCGAACTTTGAGGCCTTTATCCACCGTGACGAAGACAGCCGCGGCCTTCTCACCGGCTACAAAGAGATCGATAAAATGTCTAACGGCCTCAAGCCTGGAGAAATGTTCATTATCGCTGCACGACCATCGATGGGTAAAACATCTTTTGCCATGAACCTCGTTGAGCATTTCTGTCTCGACCTCAAACTCCCAGCAATGGTCTTCTCGTTAGAAATGGGAGCCTTTCAGCTCGTAGAGAGATTACTCTATGCACGTGCCAGGTTCGACAAATCCAAAGTCATGAAAGGCTTCGAGCCCAACAAAGCCGACTTCCTCGGCATCAAACGCGCCTCTGAGGAAATTAAAGACTGCAAACTCTTCATTGATGATACCCCAGGCATCAGCATCAACGAACTTCGAGCCAAAGCCCGACGAAAAAAGAAAGAAGAGGACATCAAAGTAATAGCGATTGATTACCTCCAGCTGATGCGGTCCAACTCGAAACAAGCCCAGAACTCTCGCGAACGGGAAGTCGCAGAAATCTCAGCAGGACTCAAGGGGCTGGCTAAAGAGCTCGACATCCCCATCATCGTATTAGCTCAGTTAAACCGTGGTCCAGAATCCCGTGTCGGAACCAGCGGTGGCGGAGGCAAGCCTCGTATGTCTGATCTTCGTGAATCTGGCTCCATTGAGCAGGACGCCGACATGGTTGGTCTACTTTACCGCTCGGCGTATTATGCAGATAATAAAGATGATCGTGACGAGGAAGACGGCAAAGCTGAGCTTGTAATCGCCAAAAACAGAAACGGTCCTACTGGCGACGTTCCACTCAGCTTCATCAAGGAAATTATGCGCTTTGAAACTCGCGCATGGGAACCTGAAGAGTGATGGTCTTGGGCCATTCGCATCTAATGAGTGCCTTTTCGCATACTCTTGTCAAAGCCTGTGACAAAGTAGAGCATGCACCCCAACACCGCGACCGCCAAGATTCCCCAGAAAAACACCCAGCTGTTTGGAATCCCCATCGTGCCTGCATAAACCCAGCCACACAGTAAACTTCCCGCCAAGCCACCGACACCACCCACAAGGGTGCCCAACAAGGCCTGAGCTTGGCCACGCATCGACGCATCCACACGACGATCAACCAGTATCTGCCCAGTGATATAAAAAAACGTATAACACGGCCCATGGAGTGCGATACCAATCCAAATCCAGATCAACTCCCCACCCCAGCCTGAAAATGCAAATAATGCGTAGCGAGCGAGGCCCATCAATAAGGCCATGATCAGTAGCCAGCGCAACTTCCCTTTAGCCAGCAGCCAACCCAGCCCCAGCATCGCGACAATTTCCGTTATCTGCCCCAGGGTCATCGAGGCTGCAGGATGCGTATCTCCAAGCTCCATGAGATGCATGGGCGCATACATATAAAAAGCACCTAAGGGAATGGTGAAAAATAATGTGGTCATTAAAAATACACGCATATTTCGATCCTTAAATAGGACAAGAGCATCCAAGCCGAGGTTCTTTCTCCAATTAGGTTTACCCTGCTCAAGTTTTCCCTGAGGTGGTGTATCGGGCATCATGTAGCACGATAGCCCAAAGACCACCCTAATGCCCGCAGCAGCCATACCAACCATAGGAGAGCTATCCCAATCCATCCAACTTACCGAAATACCAGCAGCGACCCAGCCTATCGATCCCCACACACGGAATAGGGGGAACTTTTTCTGTGCATTATCAACATTAGCAAGCGTCACAGTAGATACCAGCGACCACATCGGCGCTCCCAACAAAGCATTAAGCACTTGGAAGCCCAGATACCACCATGCACCCCAGCCCATGTAGAGCGAATAAAAAGCCATTGCCAAAAAACCAGCACCCAATAACGACAAGGTTCCGACTAACTTTTGGGCCGAAAATCGATAATCGGCCATTGAACCAAAAATAAGTGGGGAAAACAAAGATACCACAGGCCCCACAGCAAAAGCATAGGGCAAAACCCACTCAATACCTTGAGCCTTCAAAATGTTGGGCAATGCTGGATACCACATGCCAGGCGCCGCCGTGAGAAGGAAAAAGCCGATAGCGATCCAGTAGCTGCCGCCCTTACCTAGCTTTCTTCCAACAGAGAACACGACATGGTCTTAGCTCCATCGGACAAAATACCAACTACCAAATCGTATCGTATAAACCTCCGCTGCCCACTTTTATTGTTTGTGGCATAGAATTTGCTACAATATAGTTGTAATACGTTTTTTATCTTACTATTCTCTGGCGCAACCCTTGATCTAGCGGCCAGCAGCCAATGTCATCGGTGGCATATCCCTTACCAGTTTTTAGTGTGCTTGAGCACACTCAATGTGAATTTCGCCATGGCATCAACCGGCCTCCATCAAAATTTATCTCAGCAACAGACTCTTTCGCCTCAGATGCGCCAGAGTCTTGAGATTCTTCAGGCAAATACGATGGAGCTCGGACAACTACTGAGCCAGGTTGCTGAGCTCAATCCGACACTAGAAATTACAGAAGATCGTGAGCAATTGGAGGAAAATCAAATTACTGATGCCGAAACTGATTACGAAAACCTATCTGAATTTGATGATTATTGGCGTGAGGATCAGATCCTCATGCACGGCACTCGCAGCCACACATCTGACGATGAGGAGCGGCGTGAGTTTCTCTACAATTCAATTGTCGCACCGCAAACGCTCCAGCAGCACCTCGTTGATCAACTCAATCACGCGGCCCTAGATGACGACACCTACATGGCTGCCGAGCTGATTATCGGCTCTATTAACGATACAGGTTTTCTCGATGATTCGATCGAAGACATCGCAGCAAACTCCAGCTACCCACTGAACAAACTCCTCACGGCACTGAGTCTACTTCAAAGATTTGACCCTCCTGGCGTTGCCACTGAGAACCTCACAGAGTCATTACTTCTCCAACTTCAAATTCAAGGCATGGGGGGGTCCTTAGAGAGTCGCATCGTTGACCAGCACCTTGATGATTTAGCGCGTCACCGTTTTGGCGATATTGCTCGAGCACTAGGAGTCACTCAAGAAGCCGTCAATGATGCCGCTGAATACATCGCCACCTTAAATCCAGATCCAGGAGCTGCATTCGACCCAACCTCTAATCCTCATGTTAGCGCTGACCTGGAGCTTCGCAAAAATACTGAGGGAGAGTATTACGCTCACCTGACTGGTGACCACCTTCCAAGGCTACAAATCAGCAATCACTACAAAGACTTACTGGCAAAACTAAGCTCAGACCCCAAGGCGCGTAAATTCATCAAAGAAAACATACATGAAGGCAGACAAATCATCAGCGCGCTAGGCCAACGACAGGAAACCTTGTTAAAAATAGGAACCGAACTCGTCAAACGCCAACCCGACTTCATCATCCACGGCCTTACTAAACTACGTCCAATGACGATGCAGGATATTGCTGAGGCCGTCGGGGTCCACGCAGCCACTATCTCACGGGCCGTGTCAGGGAAATACATCCTCACCCCTCACGGCCTGATGGAGTTGAGGCGATTTTTCTCCTCAGGCTACACAACTAAACAAGGCACAGAGATTTCTAACACAGGGGTCCGCGAAGCTATCCATCAACTTGTCAGCAACGAAGACACCACCAAACCTCTATCCGATGCAGCTATCGAAAAACAACTCAAAGCCAAGGGCATCAAAGTGGCTCGTCGAACTATCGCTAAATACAGGGATCAACTTGGCATTCTACCATCTCATCTGAGAAAAAAGCATAACTAAAAACCTAGCCATAGATCACTAAAATCGATTTGGTTGTGGCATAATCGAAAACTTTACTTGCGACACCAACAAAACTCCATATTTTTATTCATATATGAGTGCTACTACAAATCTGCCCGACTACTTAAGAAAAGAGATTTTACTCAAACCCGAACAGCGAGTCTTCCCCGACTTCAGCGTTACGAGACTTCTTCACACCGTATTCAAGCCTACCCAAGGTTGCCGTGTGTGCATTCTGACAGACTTCGATGAACCCGAACGCTGGATGAAAGACTTTTCCTTCCTCGAGAGTGATGATTTTGAAGTTCAAAAAAATGCGCACCACTATTTTTACGAGAGCCTGCGGGACGGTGTCATGGATGAGCTGGGTATGACTGGCGGCGAGATGTTTGCCTACCGCTGCACGCACGGATCAAACCTCGACTTATCAGATGAAGTCTGGGACAGCGAGGGCATAGAACTCTCCCTCAACAAAGACATCTACCCTCACTACGACATCATCCTTTGCATCTCCACTTTCTCCGCAACCGCACCACTCACCGAGCGCTGTAAGGTATTTGGCTTCCGCGGAGCTACCATGCACGGCATGAATGAGGTCATCTTAAGATCCGGCCTTGCAGTAGACTATGAAGAAGTCTCAGATGATGCAGAAAAAATCCGCAAAGCACTCGACCGCGCTGACGAGGTAGAAATTGATTTTGAACTCGAAGACGGTCGCATACTTACCGCTTGGCTGGGCTTAGGCGGACAAGAAGCACAAAAGTCTCACGGCCTATGCCAGGGCACCAATCCCGACATTGCCAACTTACCAGCGGGTGAAGTTTACTTCGTCCCAGTTGATGCACGCGGTCAATTCCCCATGAAGTATGAGGACGGCACCCTAGGCATCCTAGAAGTAGAAGATCGCGACGTGAAGTCCTCCAGCATTATTGAGGGCAACCAAGCGACCATTGATGCCCATAATGCATTGCTTGCTGACGACCCCATGACAGGCACACTTGGCGAGCTAGGCTTTGGCACTCAGGTTCTCCCTGTATCCTACCAAGACATCCAAGATGAGAAGGTGCTAGGCACATGTCATTTAGCCACTGGCCGTGACGACCATCTCGGTGGGGATATCGTTCCAGACATGTTCAAAGAGCACGTCAACTCCTCCCACGACGACATTCTCTTCGCGCCTCACAAAACACCCAACTTCAACCTCAAAGAAGTCCGGATGAAATGGGGTAAAGGCGATGACAGCCGCACCGAAGTCCTCATCCAAGACTTCAAGCCCGCTCCCTACATCATCAACTCACTGGAGCGTTAAGCTACTGCCACCGTTAACCGCTATCAGTCGCCTGCATTGATTGGCATTACAGCAAGGAGTGCCTCCACTACTTCGCGTCCTTGAGCCTAAGTTGACTAGATTCAGACAGCTTAGATATGTCATACCATACGCTCTTACCACTGCGTAACAAAAAGAGCACCCGGTTACCCTCAACCTCTCGGACAGCGGCCTTAATCTTTTTACCCGCAGAGTTCTCCCACTGCTTGAATTCAAATTCCGTCTGATCTTCCTCCTCATCATCACCCTCCTCTGGTGTAGCATTGCCGAGCACATCTACATCCTCAAGAGACTTGCGAAGCTCTCTTACAGCTTCTCGCATGTCAGCCTTAAGGACGGAATAAGGCAGAGCATCAATCCCCTTCTCCCCGTCAGCCGTAGTAACAAAAACCATGGGAATCGTGTTACCACCTTTAGCCCGCACATCCGCCACACCTTTGGGCAAGGATGCCTTGTCTTTCTTGGTGTCAGCAAAGACAACAACTCCAACGGTTTTAAATGATTTAAAGGCCTCCAAACTGACGGCCACACAAGGGCCTCAGCTTGTCCCAGGATCAGTATAAACAATAACCAGCGGCTTTTCTTTTTTAGTGGCTTTGGCGATCGCTTCGTCCAATTCGTCCATTCCGTGAATCGAACGAGGGATTTTCATTTCAGCCAAAACCGCACCCATCAGCGATGTTAATGAGATAGCTAAAACTAAAGAAAATTTCATATCTAGTAAGCTAAACTACTCATCATAAGTCGTCGAGAAATATATACTGTCTGGATATCCTCCAGTAACTTACAAGCAAAACTAGCACCCTGCATAGAAAAAGCCTCCACTGCTTGCACAGTGGAGGCTTTGTAAATATATCAGATTACCTAAACTTAGTAACGATATGGTTCGGGCTTGTAAGGGCCTTCTACAGGAACACCAATGTAGTCAGCTTGTTCTTGGCTGAGCACGGTGAGCTTACAGCCAATCTTCTCAAGGTGAAGCCTGGCGACCTCCTCGTCGAGATGCTTGGGCAATACCTTCACTTCTCCCGCCTTGTAGTTGTCCTTGTTTTGCCATAGATCAATCTGAGCAAGAGTCTGGTTAGCAAAGCTGTTGGACATCACAAAACTTGGGTGGCCCGTGGCACAACCGAGATTCACCAAGCGGCCTTCAGCCAGCATGTAGAGGCTGTTACCCGTTGGGAATGTATACTTGTCTACCTGAGGTTTAATGTTGAGGTGATCAACACCCTCAGCCTTGCTGAGTGCGTCCATCTGAATCTCATTATCAAAGTGGCCGATATTGCATACGATCGCCTGGTCCTTCATCTTCTCCATGTGCTCAAGGCGGATGATGTCGTAGTTACCGGTGGTGGTAACATAGATATCCCCCCATCCGAGCGTGTCTTCGATGGTCAACACACGATAGCCTTCCATGGCTGCCTGTAGGGCACAAATAGGATCGATCTCAGTCACTACAACCTGGGCGCCTTGACCGCGTAGTGCCTGGGCACAGCCCTTGCCGACATCACCATAGCCGCAAACAACGGCTACCTTACCTGATATCATCACGTCGGTAGCGCGCTTGATACCGTCAACCAGTGACTCACGACAACCGTAAAGGTTATCAAACTTGGACTTGGTTACAGAGTCATTGACGTTGATGGCAGGAATGAGGAGTGATCCCTCATTTGCCATTTGGTAGAGACGGTGAACGCCTGTTGTTGTCTCTTCAGAAACACCCTTCCAGTCCTTAACGATGTTGGCGAATACTCCGGGCTGCTCAGCACCGATCTTCTTGAGCAGGTTCTTGATTACCTGCTCTTCCTCAGACCCAGCTGGCTCATTGATCCAGTCTGATCCGTTTTCCATCTCATATCCTTTGTGGATGAGAAGTGTAGCATCTCCACCGTCGTCTACGATGAGCTGTGGACCAAGGTCACCAGGGAACTGGAGAGCCTTCCATGTGCACCACCAGTATTCTTCTAGCGTTTCACCCTTCCAGGCAAAGACGGGCACGTTAGCATCAGCCATTGCTGCCGCTGCGTGATCTTGAGTTGAGAAAATGTTACATGACACCCAACGCACATCGGCACCGAGATCAACAAGAGTCTCGATGAGCACGGCTGTTTGGATAGTCATGTGCAAGGAGCCCATGACACGAACGCCTTCGAGTGGCTTTTCAGGGCCATACTTGGCGCGAGTTGCCATCAGACCAGGCATTTCATGTTCGGCGATGTCAATTTCCTTGCGACCGAAATCGGCAAGTGTGATGTCTGCGACTTTGTAGTCATCGAAGACAGGTGTTAATGTAGCTGCTGCTGTATTAGACATAATAGTGTTGTTGGTTTATTGATTAGAGATTGAGTTAGACGGAGGCTTTAAGTGCCTCAACTTTGTTCGTTTCCTCCCACGGCAAGCCAGCATCTTCACGGCCAAAGTGACCGTAGTTGGTTGTTTTGCTATAGATGGGACGTAAGAGATCGAGCTGAGATACAATGTCGGCGGGCTTGAATGAAAAGACCTCACTGACGGCTTTTTCAATTTGTGATTCATCTATCTCGTTGGAGCCGAAGGTATTCACATTGACACTCACGGGATGAGGATGACCAATGGCATAAGCAAGTTGGAGTTCGCACTCCCGAGCCAGACCCGCTGCCACAATATTCTTGGCAACCCAGCGGCACATGTAGGCAGCTGAACGATCCACCTTGGACGGGTCCTTGCCAGAAAAAGCTCCTCCGCCATGGCGACCCATACCACCGTAGGTGTCGACAATGATTTTACGCCCTGTAAGACCCGCATCTCCCTCGGGACCTCCGACGACAAACAAACCCGTTGGGTTAATAAGTATTTCAGTCTCAGGAGTGAGCAAATTGCCCGGAAGGTTTTTCTCGATAAGGTCTCGTGTGAGAACCTCACGGATTTCCTGAGTGCTTATTTCTTTCGCGTGCATCGTCGAGATGACCACCGAAGTGAAACGGTTTGGTTTGTTATCAATATATTCGATACTAACCTGAGTCTTGGAGTCTGGGCGTAACCATGTGTGTGTGCGATCTTTACGTAATTGCGTGAGAGCCTCGCCAAGGCGGTGAGAGTAGTGAATGGCTGCGGGCATCAGCGCCTCGGTATCATTGGTAGCATATCCAAACATAATACCCTGATCTCCAGCACCCTGTTCTTCCGTATCTTTATCAGCTGCAGCTGCAGCATCAACTCCTTGCGCAATGTCAGGTGACTGCTGACCAAGCATATTCATTAGAAACGCACCTTTTTCGAACTTGCAGGTGTATGAGTAGTCAGTCCCCTTGGCATAATCCTCATCATAACCTATTTCCTTGAGTGTATTCTTCACCAAGGTACCGTAGTCAAACTTCGCGTTAGTGGTAATCTCACCAGCCAACCCGACGACATTATCTTTAACAAAAGTTTCGCAGGCTACCCTACTGTTGATATCTTGTTCAAGACAAGCGTCGAGAACGGCATCGGATACGGTATCACATACTTTGTCGGGGTGACCCTCAGTAACTGACTCAGAAGAAAAAATGAATGGCTTGCTCATATGTAGAATTTGTTGTATCGTTAAATCTCGATACGTTGATGCGTTATTAAACCTGTAATCCTATGTCGTCAATTCTTAAATCACTAAAACTTTTGTCCGATCCTACCCGGATCCGCATTTTACTCTTATTATCCCGGGAGCCTCTCAATGTGGCTGAGCTTCAGGAAATACTCGGCATGGGCCAAAGCAGGATCTCCACACAGCTCTCACAACTACGGCAAGAGGAACTCGTAACCAGTGCTCGATCAGGCAAAAACAATGTTTATGCAATATCTGCACCCGATGCTATTATGGAAGTTGCACGCCAAGCATCCACGGAAATTGCTGAGGTGAAGGCTGATTCCGAAACTCTTGCCCACATTATTCGTAAGCGTCGCGACAAGACTCGGGCATATTTTGATGAGTTAGCCGGTAAATTCGGCAAAAGCTACGTACCAGGGCGCTCATGGAAATCCTTGGCTGAAGCAATGCTCAAGATACTCAATTATGACGTCGTAGCAGACCTGGGAGCCGGAGAAGGAACACTCGCCCAATTACTTGCTCCCAACGCCAAACAAGTCATCGCGGTAGATAGTGCCCCCAACATGGTTGAATTTGGTAAAAAACTGGCCTCCAAACACGGATTGGACAATCTCGAATATCGACTGGGTGATATCGAATCCCCGCCTATCGACGACAACTCTGTAGACCTTGCTATTTTCTCTCAAGCCCTGCATCACGCAGATCATCCACAAACAGCATTAGATGCTGCATTCAAGCTTCTCGCACCTGGCGGCAAGCTCGTCATCCTAGACCTACTTCAGCACAGCTTTGATCAAGCACGCGAACTTTATGCCGACACTTGGCTTGGGTTTTCAGAGGTAGAGTTATTTAAAATGATGAGCAAAGCAGGCTTTCAAAAGATTGAAACCACGATCGTAGACAAGGAAAGTGAGGCCCCTTACTTCCAGACGCTGCTTGCCGTAGCATCTAAGTAACGACTTTACCGCGTATGAACAGGCACATATTAGCCTTTATTTTTATCGTAAGTGCAGGCTGCAGCTCTCCTATGCCTGCCCCTAAGGCAATGGTTGAACCTCCATCCAAAACCTCCAATTCAACAAATGCCCTCCCGAAAAATACAACTAAAAACCTTAGTAGCATTACGGTTCCCCCCACCTCATCTGCTGGTCCCATTTCTGCGCAAAATCAAATACCTACCCATCAAACATCGCAGAAAAATATCCCATTAAGTTATCATGCAATATCTTCTCAAGGTCTCACTATTTCGGTAGTTTATTATGACGATCGCGAATTCCAATTGCAAGTGGCTGACCAACCCAAGGGATGCGGTAGTTTATGGCTAGATGCAAAATCCGCCGGCTTATCGCGTAATGCCGTCGCCGCCATTAACGCTGGTTTTTTCACTCCAGAAGGAAAGCCTCTTGGGCTTGTTGTTGAGTCTGGAATCAAACGTGGTCATCTCAACCAATCCTCACTCGGCACCGGCCTCTACTGTACAACTGCGAGCGGCTCCACCATCACGCGGCGCGACAACAGCCGGACATCTGAGTTCATCAACAGCGCCACTCACTTATTACAAGCAGGCCCTATACTCATTGAAAATGGGCTACCCTCCTACGGCCTCTCAGCTCTGCGTAATCGCCCACGTAGCTTTCTCGCATGGGATGGCCATCATCACTGGATGATAGGTCATATCACAACAGCGACACTATCTGGCGCGGCACAAGCACTGGCAAACAGTCCATCCCTCAAATTCAAACCTGCCATCGCACTCAATCTTGATGGAGGGCGCTCCTCAGACCTCTGGGCTGGGCCACTAGTGTCTAACGGCAACAAAACACACCGCTCATTTCTAAACAAAGTAGTGCGAAACTACCTCGTACTTACTCCACGTTAACGGGCAACATTAATTCTAAGTGGGCTCCTTGCGAAGGTGGCGAAAAATGCGAAAAATGGAGAACCGATGCTTTACGCACATGAACCGAACCGCACTGACTACCAAGCAGCCATGCCGCAAGATATTCAAAATCAGGATTGTGACCAACGAGAGCCACACGCTCAAATTGCTCATAAGCACAAAGCTCTTTAAGCGCCACAGCAGGAGACATCCCGCAGGCAAGCCATGACTCAATGATAGGACTTGGTGCAACTGCATTGTCAGAGACAATTTCAGCTGTCTGCTTGGCACGTACTAATGGACTGGCCAAGATAACATCAGGCACGAGCTCATTACGTTGCAAGAATTGGCCCACCTTGGCCGCCTGCATTTGCCCAGCATTAGTCAGCGCACGCTGAGCATCAGAGGCAGCAATATTTGCAGCTTTCGCATGACGTATCAATAGAAGCTCCATGATTTGGTGGCGATAAAATTCAGCGTACTACATGGTCATTCCACCATCACTAGCAATCACCTGCCCTGTAATGTAGCGAGCCTCAGCACTGGCCAGAAACAAAGTGAGTGAGGCGATATCTTGCGGTAGCCCCATTTCCTTGAGTGGGATATTACCTACGATCGCTTCTTTCTGATCATCATTAAGCTCGTCCGTCATATCCGTGACAATAAAGCCTGGAGCAATGGCATTGCAGGTTACCTTACGACCAGCCAATTCCTTAGCGACTGACTTTGTAAAACCAATCAATCCCGCCTTGCTTGCAGCATAGTTTACCTGGCCTGCATTCCCCATCAAACCTATCACAGAACTGATGTTAATAATGCGTGGATCATCCGCCTTCATCATACTGCGCTGAAACGCTTTAACCGTATTGAAAGCCCCCTTAAGATTTGTATCCAAAACAGTGTCCCAGTCCTCATCCTTCATTCGCATGAGGAGACCATCACGAGTGACGCCAGCATTGTTGACAAGAATATTGATCGAGCCAAAGTCAGCTACAATTTCTTTTGCTAGGGTCTGCACCGCCTCATGGTCAGCCACATCAACCGCATAGGATTTGGCAGAATCAGGAAATTCCGCGTTAATCGCTTCTGCCGCTGAGCCACAGCTGCCAGGGCTCCTGCTAACCACGGCAACCTTGCCCCCCTCTGCCGCAAATGCTCTAGCGATCTCTAACCCAATACCTCGACCAGCGCCGGTAACAACTGCAACCTTATTTTCAAATCGTGCCATGCACATACGTTCCATGATTTAACTCACTTGCCAATCATGAAATAGTGATGAGATCCTCTATTTCCACATATAAGAGCGCTTTTCAGAAAGCACAGTATCACCGCTGATCATCCTGATTCTCCAGGCCAATACTCGACCTCCAGTGCGATAAGACTCACCAGAAACGCTAAATTCAGTCAACCCGCTTGTCTCCGCAGCTGGCAACTCCTGACTCATGCTCAAAACCTTCGAGCCCGTTGCTGCCTGTTGGTAGTCCATTACGACTTCAACAGCAGCTTCTGCGTTACTGTCCTTTCTCCAACGAACGGAATAATATTGCCCCAAGCGCTGACTACGTTCCTCACGTGATACAGCACCGCGCATTCGATACATTTGTTCCCCTCGCACCATCGGAGCCTGCTTCATATTCACCACATCTATCGATCGAAGGTGATATTGCTTTACCTGCATGAGGTCCTTTGATGCACAGGAAGTGAATAGCAAACACACACCAACAACGGCAGATACAACTAGAAGATTTTTAGCATAGCTGAACTCGAGCTTCATTAATGATATTTAAGACCAGTCAAAAAAAATGCCAATGTTGAAATTTCCAATTCGCCAGCGGTTCTTTTTTAGCTAGTCTTACCCTTATGGATGAGAGTATTGAGAAGCGCCTACAACAGTTCATACAAAGCAAAGGCTTGCGTAACACCCCACAACGCAATGCTATTGTAGAGGCCATCTTCTCGTCGGATGATCATTTCACCACCGATGAACTCTGGGAGCGCATCCGAAAAACCCAGTCTCTCAACTCCCAATCCTCACGAGCCACCGTCTATCGCACTATTTCCCTCCTCGTGGAGGCTGGGCTGCTTCATGAAATCGACTTAGGCGACGATCAAAAAACCTATGACCCCAACTTCGTGGACAGCCCTGCTCACAACCACTTAGTCTGTATCGACTGTGGCAAAGTCATCGAATTTGAGGATTCACACATTCAACTAATGAACGACTGTGCCGCACGGCGCCTCGGTTTCCGCCCTGAGCGCCAAACTCTCAAAATCGAGGCCTGCTGCGAGAAACTGAGATTGCACGGACGCTGTGAAAACTTGATCGAAGCTCGACTTCAAGGCAAACGTCTTCCGAAAAGGAGATAACCAAACATCATCAAAAATATCTCAATTTTTTTGCAAGTTATGCTCAACTGTAACCGTTGGATATTAGATGCATTTGATGTTCCATACAAATAACGAGAGAAATCGCCTCATACTGCTTGGTATTTTGTTCCTACTCTCATTGCTGCCTGTTCAGCAGGCTCGAGCAACGCCCCTCAGTACGGACAAAGATGAGTGCATTGTTTTGATTGGCAGCGGCCTAGGCTCGCGCACGAGCCACTTTGGTTATTTCGAAACGGAGCTCCAGCTCTGCAATCCTGCCAAAAACATCGTCATCCGCAACATGTGCGACGAGGGCAACACCCCAGGATTCCGCCCCCACCCCGGCCGCAACTCTCCGTGGGCATTTCCCGGTGCAGAAAAATTCCAGACTGAACTTGCAAAAAAAAGCGGCAGCGGCGGCATCTACATGACACCTGACCAATGGCTCAGTCACCTCAAAGCTGATACTATTATCGCGTTCTTTGGTTTTAATTCCTCTTTCAATGGTCCTGCGGGCCTAGAAAACTTCAAAGGCGAACTTAGCGGGTTCATCGAGCACACCCTGACACAAAAATACAACGGCAAGTCCGCTCCCAAGCTAGCCATCGTCTCCCCCACCGCCTTTGAAGATGTTTCCCATATTTACAATGCACCTGACGCGGCACTCACCAATGCCAACCTCAGTATTTACACCGAGGCCATGAAAGAAGTCTGCTCCAAGCATGGAGTGCTTTTCATTGATGTCTTTTCTCCTTCAGGAGCAGTATTCAATGCAAACAAGGAGTCGTTCACAAAGGACGGCGCCCTACTCAACGACAAAGGCTATCAGTGGCTAGCCCACCAACTTGTGGATGGCATCTACGGCAAATCTGCCATCAAAAATCAAGATCACCGGAAATTAGTCCATGCTGCAGTAAATGAGAAGAACTGGTGCTGGCTCAACGATTACAAAATGCCTAATGGTGTGCAAATATACGGACGGCGCGGAGGTGGTAAAAACGCCCCACCCCAGAACTACCGCGATGAATATCAGAAGACCCGTGAGATGACCGCCCTGCGTGACCAAGCCATATGGCAGGCCCTCGATGGAAAAGAAATGGATCTCGCTGCTGCAGATGCCCAGACCTTCGAGCTTTCCCCCGTCAAAACCAACTACAAGCCCAGTGGTAAAAACGGTAAACTTGAGTATCATACAGGTGAATTATCACAGACTAAAATCACCACCGCCAAAGGTTACAAAATAGAACTCTTCGCCTCGGAAAAAGAGTTTAAGGATCTCGCAAACCCAGTTCAGGTGGCTTTCGACAACAAAGGCCGTCTCTGGGTAGCCACGATGCCGAGCTACCCGCACTACCGCATTGGCGACCCCAAGCCCACCGATAAGCTCATCATCCTCGAAGACACCGACAACGATGGCAAGGCGGACAAGCAAACCACCTTCGCTGGCGACCTACATATCCCGATGGGCTTTGAGATCACCTCGGAAGGTGTCTATGTTGCCCAGTCCGGTCACTTAGTGCTTCTCAAAGACACCGACGGGGACGACCAATACGATGTTCGCGAGGTTATCTTGAGCGGGTTCGATGATCACGATACCCACCACGCGATTGGAGCCTTCTGCGCGGATCCATCAGGAGCAATCATTATGGGCGAGGGCGTATTCCTCCATTCCAATGTGGAGACCGCCTATGGACCAGTTCGGGGAACAAATGGCGGATTCTTTCGCTACTCGCCACAACGCAAAAAACTCATTCGTTACGCTCAGATGCACATCCCCAACCCTTGGGGAATAGCCTATGATGATTACGGTCAGGATTTCTTCCTCCATACCTCAGGGCCGGATGCTTCATGGATGATGCCGGGCACGGTGAAGTCCACGTACGGGGTGGGTATGTATGCAACCGCTATCTTGCAGGATCATAAGGTGCGCCCCACCTCTGGGCTTGAGTTTATATCGAGCAGACATTTTCCAGATGAAGTTCAGGGTGATTTACTTATTTGCAATAACATCGGTTTTCTTGGTGCCAAGCAACACCGCATCAGCGAAAAGGGTGCTGGTTTCAGGGCCAAATGGCGTCAGGATCTGTTCCGCTCAGCAGACACGAACTTCCGGCCTGTCGATCTGGAGTTCGCTCCCGACGGCTCGCTTTACGTTGCCGACTGGCATAATGCTCTCATCGGGCATGCGCAGCACAACCAGCGTGACCCAAACCGAGACCACGTACATGGCCGAATTTATCGCATCACCTACCCCGATCGCCCTCTAGTAGAACCAGCCAATGTTCACGGAGCGAGCATCACCGAATTACTCGAGAACTTAAAGCTCCCCGAAGCACGCACCCGCTACCGCACCCGCCGCGAGCTCCGTGGTCGCAATGCCACCGATATCCTACCTACCCTCAAGACGTGGGCAGCTGAGCAAACAAACGACCATCACAAACTCGAGGCCCTCTGGGTCTCCTGGGGACTCAATCAAGTCGATACAGACCTACTCAAGCAACTACTTCGCTCACCCGACCACCGAATCCGCGCTGCCGCCGTACGCGTATTACGTTTCAATGTTGACCAGCTCCCGGATTACCCGTCACTCCTGATGGCTGCTGCCAATGACGAACACGGCAGAGTCCGGCTCGAGGCCATCACAGCGGCCTCATGGCTACCGCAAGAAGTAGGCCTGCCGATCTTAGCGAACGCCGAGAAAAAACCACTCGAAAGCTTGATGAAAGGCTCACTTCGCTATGCAAAAGCTAAACTCCAAAACAAAACACTTCATGACGAACCCTATTTCCTACTCAAAACAAAGCTCAAAGGAGATGACAAAAGGATTTTCGGACAAGGTGCTGAAATATATAATCGAGAAGGCCACTGCGCCACATGCCACCAACAGGATGGCAAAGGGCTCCCCCACTCAGGTTTCCCTCCGCTCGATAAAAGTAAATGGGTCACCGGGAGCAAAGAGCGCTTGATTAAACTCACCCTGCATGGGCTGCATGGCCCAATCACCGTAAAGGGCAAGCAATATCCGGGTCACGTTCCCATGACAGCGTTTAAAGATGTGCTCGACGACAAAGAAACCGCAGCTGTGCTAACCTTCGTGCGAAATACCTTTGATAACAAATCCTCCGTCGTAACCCCTGAGGAGGTAGCCAAAGTGCGTGCCGCCACTAAAGACAAAGAGGGCTTTTACAGCCCCGAGGAACTCCTCAAGGAACATCCTCATCAGTAGTTCATCTGCACTGCGATAGTTCCAATGCCGATACATTCGTTGCATTCCGTGGTTTGCAAATCGCCACAAAGGCGCTAGAACTCCGGCATGTGGAAAGGACGTTTTGCCAAAGCAACTGCAGATCTCGTGCAACAGTATGGAGAATCCATCTCCTATGACTGGCGCTTATACAAACATGATATAGCAGGATCTACCGCCCACGCCCGAGCTCAGCTAACCGCAGGCTTACTTACCGAGGACGAATTCGGCGCCATTGAAACTGGACTAGCCGAGATCAAGCAAATCATTGAGGACGGCAAATTTGATTTCTCCATCGAGCTGGAGGATATCCACATGAATATCGAGTCTGCACTGACTTCACGCATTGGCGAAGCAGGAGCGAAACTCCACACTGCCCGCTCACGAAATGACCAAGTTGCCACAGATACTCGACTCTATTGCCGAGAGGAAATTGATAATATCACCACGCTCCTCACTGAGCTGCAGCAAGCTCTCCTCAAACAAGCTGAGCAATATGCGGCCGCCCTCATTCCTGGCTACACACATCTTCAGCGTGGCCAACCGGTAACCGTTGGCCATCATCTACTTGCCTACGTAGAGATGCTCGACCGCGATAAGTCTCGTCTGTCTGATTGCCGCAAGCGGGTTAATATTTGCCCACTTGGATCAGGTGCACTTGCTGGCTCCACCATCAACCTCGACCGGCAACAAATTGCCGATGAGCTTGGCTTTGACAGTGTTACTACTAACTCGATGGATGCTATCTCAGATCGTGACTACATGGCCGAGTTCCTATTTGCCATGGCTCTTTGTGGCACTCACCTCTCTCGTCTCTCAGAGGATCTGATCCTCTGGTGCAGCTCTGAGTTTGGTTTCGCCACCCTGTCTGATGCACACACCACCGGCTCGTCATTAATGCCACAGAAAAAAAATCCAGATGTTTGCGAACTAACTCGGGGGAAAACCGGGCGACTTTACGGCAACCTTATTGCCCTGCTCACTGCAGCAAAAGGCCTCCCACTGACCTACAACCGGGATCTTCAGGAGGACAAGGAACCACTGTTTGACTCCATCGACACGCTCACCCTCGCCCTGAAGGTGAATGCGGAGATGATATCTGACATGTCTATCAACGTAGACACATGTGCAGCAGCCGCCTCAGACCCGCTACTCTTGGCCACAGATTTAGCTGACTACCTGGTCAAAAATGGAGTCCCCTTCCGGGATGCTCACGAGTTGGTTGGCAAAGCCGTGGCACTCAGCGTGCAAAACAATACCCCACTCGATGAACTAGACCTCACCCAGGTCTCGGAACACTACGGTGCCGACGCCAAAGATGTCTTTGACCTGCAGACCGCTCTCGCCGCGCGCACCAATCCAGGTGCTCCTAGTGTAGCGAATGTTCAAGCTGAGGTGGCACGCTGGCAAAAATCTCTCTGATTTTTCAGATGCACAGCCGAGGATTTGTGCCTATTTTCTGGCATGATTAAATCCATTTTGCTTCTCACTGCTGCCACTGTCTTCTCTCTCTGCACCTCATCCCAACTGAGCGCCCATTGTCAGGTCCCCTGCGGCATCTACTCGGATGATACCGTTCTTATTGATCTGCATACCCACCAGAAAACCATCGCCAAGGCGATGGAGCAAATCAACGAGCTCTCCAAGGATGCCGGCAAGAATGCCAATCAAATAGCGCGCTGGGTCAGCAACAAGGAAGAGCACGCCACCCTGATCCAGAATACCATGGCCCAGTATTTCCTCGCCCAGCGCCTCAAGCTTACCGAAGCCGACACTGACAAGGAGGTTTATTTGGCAAAGCTCACGCTTGCTCATCAGATCATCGTGCACGCCATGAAATGCAAGCAGACCACCGATCCAGCAAATGCTCAAGGTCTGCACAAAACCATCGCTGCCTTCACCAAGGCCTACACGGCAAAATAATCAGCGAGCATTCACCGCTGATTTACCGTATGGCAGATCTCACAGCTTGTGCCGTCACAGCCACGAGCGCTGCAGTATTCCCTGCCGTAAAAGATAATCTGGAGGTGTAGCTTGTTCCACTTCTCTTTGGGAAACAGGCGCTTAAGATAGCGTTCAGTTTCCACCACATTCTTCCCGGGTGCCAGCCGCCAACGCTTCGCCAGACGATGAATATGCGTATCTACTGGGAAGGCAGGCACTCCGAAAGCCTGCGCCATGACGACAGAAGCAGTTTTGTGACCGACACCGGGCAGTGCCTCCAAGGCCTCAAAATCAGCTGGCACTTCACCGCCATGCTGATCGATCAAAATACGAGAGAGCACTGAGATCGCCTTCGACTTCCTTGGCGATAGACCACAAGGGCGGATAATCGCCCTGATCTCTTCTACTGGAACCTTCGCCATATCCACAGGATTACCGGCCAATTTGAAGAGGGCAGGAGTCACCTGGTTAACCCTAATGTCTGTACATTGAGCAGACAGCAACACTGCGACCAATAACGTGAAAGGGTCGCTGTGATCGAGTGGAATTGGAGTTTTTGGATAGAGCTCCTCAAGACGCACAGCGACATAATCAGCGCGCTCTTGCTTAGTCACAACATCTTCTCCTCGCGCTCAATATAAACTTAGCTACTGACAGAGCCCCCTAGAGAGCCCCGTTTCTCTTGATGTCGCTACTCACCAAACGGCTATTGAGTTTTCTCTTGCAGCCATAATACATGTGCCGGCAGTGGTCATGACTGACACGACCTTTTAAAATACGAGCACTTCGCTCGTAAGAACCCCACTGAATGACTGTGATCTCAGTATGTCGAGTGCCCCATTTTTTCATATAACTTAGTGAGGGCTTATAAACATCAATCGTATTGGTTCCAGCAAGCGCAGAGCCATAATCATCTACTACATAAATGTGAGGTTGGCCTTTGACTCGAAACTTGGTACCCAACGGGTAGACTGACCAATCAGCTGCAGCACTTCGAACGCTGCCATACTTGAGCCTACTGCCACTTGCATTGATCATGCCGTATGCTCCGGGCTCATTTTCCATATGTGAGTAGGATGTAGTGCGAACATATCTTGTCCTGTTCGAGTGACTAGAATAGGTGGGCATACCATGCTTATCTTTTGGCATCCCACTCGCATTGTTGATCGTTCTCTCAGATGCTGGCTCTGGTAAAAAGTTACTTGGAGTCGAAGAACTCTTACCCACTAATGCCAATGTTCGAGTTTTGACCACGGCGACCGACTCACTTAGATTGGTCGTGCAGGAGCAGAGAACTCCAAGAGAGAACAGCAATAGTATTCTGAGTAAACTAGCGGGAAACATAGTAAGATAATTAGTAGGGGTGAGATGACTCATGAAATAACAGTCATATATACTGCACTAATAAATATATGAATCATGAAAGATTGGCAAACCAATTTCCGTAACGGCAACGCTCACATTGTAGAAAATTCTGCATAGAATATATGCCAATCTTTCAAGTTGTGCCTTCCAAGGTATATGTCATATTGCGTCGCGTTCAACTCACTATTGTTAAAACCCCGCAGCAAATCTCTCAAAAAGATGCAAAAAAAAGTTATTATCATTGGAGCCGGCCCTGGGGGGCTCACCAGCGGCATGATGCTAGCCCACCGTGGCTACGATGTCACTATTCTTGAAAAAGCAGCAACAATTGGAGGCAGAAATGCTCCCATTCAAGCAGGTGATTACACGTTCGACACGGGTCCAACCTTCTTGCATCAGAAATTCACTCTCGACGAAGTATTCGGAGAGACTGGACGCAAGCCCGAGGATTACATGGATTTCGTCAAGCTCGACCCCATGACAACACTCACCTGGGGTGACGTTTCCATGGAGACCAGCTTCAATCCAGAGACGATGATACGCAATATCGAGGCCGCATTTCCCGGCGAATCAGCTAACTACAAACGCTTCATGGCAGACCATGCTGACAAGCTGCGCACCATTTTCCCCTGTCTGCAGAATTCCTATCACCAAATCAAGAGCTACTTCCAGCCCCACATGCTCAAGGCTCTTCCCTATGTCGCTACGCGCAAATCTGTTATGGACGTGCTAAGCGAATACTTCACAGATGAACGCCTCAAGCTAGCTTTCACTTTCCAGGCCAAATACTTGGGGATGTCGCCATGGAATTGCCCCGCATTATTTAGCATTCTCTCATACATTGAATATGCCCACGGCATCTACCACGTCCAAGGTGGACTATCCAACATCTCTGCGGGCATGGCTAAAGTTTTTGAAGAAGAAGGCGGCAAACTCGAACTAAACACTGAAGTAAAAGAAATCCAATACGATGGCAAGGATGCCTCTGGCGTAACACTTTCGGATGGTCAAACTCTCAGCTGTGATAAACTCATCGTCAATGCTGACTACGCTCACGCACGATCAACCATCTTCGGCGAGAAAAACGAAAGCAGAGAATCCCTCCTTAAAAAGAAATATTCATGTTCTACCTTCATGCTCTACCTGGGACTCGACAAGATTTATGAAGATGAACCTCACCACCATGTCCTCTTCGCAAATGACTACCATCAAAACTTGCGCGATATCCAAGATGAAAAGATCATCTCAGAAGACATGTCCATCTATATCAGGAACTCCAGCGTTACTGATCCTACAGTAGCGCCTCCGGGACATTCTCAGATATATATACTTGTCCCCACAATCAACACTCGGAACGGGGAGTCATGGGAAGAAACTCAACAAATTTACCGCGACAAAATCATCGATCGAATCATCGAAAATACCGGTATGAAGGACCTCAAAGATCACATCGTTGAGGAACGTTGCATCACTCCGAAAGGCTGGGAAGACGGAAATATCTTTATCGGTGCTACATTCAATCTAGCTCACACGATGGATCAGATGCTTTACCTACGCCCCCAAAACAAACTCAAGGGGTTTGAGAACATTTATCTTGTCGGCGGTGGAACCCACCCTGGCAGCGGATTGCCAACAATCTACGAGAGCGCACGAATTTCAGCAAACCTCATTTGCGAATCATACGGCAAAGACCGTCAGCGCATCGATTACGCAACTGACCTACTTAGCGCTGGCGTATAATTATTGAATACTCGTAATGAGACGTTCTATTGCAACAGCCTTGCTAACATTTGTCCTTATAGGAAACGGCCATAGCAATGATCAACAAATTGAGGCTAAAGCTAACAACAAACTCTATCACCAGTGGCATAACATTTGCCTGAATGGAGAGGCAGACCAGATTGACGCTCAAATCAGCCGCTATCAAGCGAGACTAAAAATCAATCCCAACGACCAGCTAGCTCGGGTGTATATGGGCAGCGCTTGTGCGCTACGCGCCAAAGCAAGCTTCTGGGTTCTGACCAAGCTTAAGTACCTTAAAAGAGGGCAAAAGCTAATGGATGAGGCTGTTGAAAAAGCACCAAAACAGCCAAGAGTTCGATTAATCCGAGCTATTGGCTCCTACAAAGTGCCTAAAAATTTTGGTCGTAGAAAAATTGCCGTTGCCGATTTTGAAAAGCTTATTCCCATTGTTACAGACGGGCCATCAAACCTAAGCGACAATGAGCGACAAGTGATCCTGTATTATGCATGGCTCACCTTTAAGGACGAAAAACACCCTCATGCAAACAAGGCCAAAAATCTTTGCCACGAAATTGCGCCCACATCCAAATACGGCAAACTCACCAATCCATGATATACCAACTTAAAAGAGAACAACACATCAACTGCAGCCTTGATGAAGCATGGGCATTCTTCTCTACACCGAGAAACTTGGACAAGCTGACACCGGAGTCGGTTGGATTCAAAATCACGCAGTGTGACTCAGATACTGCTCACGAAGGCCAAATGATTGCCTACAAAGTAAAGGTCGCTCCACTCACTTGGGTCACCTGGCTTACCGAGATCACCAAGGTTAACGAAAAGGAATCTTTTATCGATGACCAGCGTATCGGCCCTTACAAAATATGGCATCATACGCACCGCTTCAAAGAGCTAGAGGATGGAGTTCTGATGACCGATGACATCACCTACGTCATGCCTTTTGGCATCATAGGGGTTATCGTCCATGCATTATTTGTTAAGAATAAGCTCCGCCACATTTTCGATGAACGCAAGCGCCTATGTGAGCAATACTTTAGCGCAGGAAACGCTTCAACAAGTTGACCTTGTCTCCATAAGGGGGCATGAGCTCAAACCAATCAGGCCCCCAAGTTGGCTTGGTAACCACTGCCCTTTCATAGGTAAACGCGCGCACACCAGCCTTACCGCGGTAGCGACCATAGCCACTTGCCCCTACTCCGCCGAAGGGCATTTCTAAGCTTGAGCCTTGTTTCATGGTATCGTTGATACAGACACCGCCAGAGCGAACATCGTTCATCAAACACTTTTTCATCCCCGCATCTTCACTAAAGATATACAGAGCAAGCGGTGAATCGTATTTAGCGAGGTGATCAAGCAAGTCTGCATAGTCTGAATAGCTCAATATAGGCAGCAAGGGACCAAAAATCTCTTCTTGCATCACCTGAGAATTCCAATCCACCTCAGGCAGAAGCCTCGGTGCTAGGCGCAATTCAGCACGATTATCTTCACCAAATTTCAGCGCATCATCTGGAATGAGCTGTTCTAAACGGTCATAGTGCCTCTCATTAATGACATGCGCCATTTCCTCACCCCACGGAATAGTCGACAACTTCACCTTCATCGCTTCAACTAGGGCGTCTTTCACCTCCTCTGCCACCACTACATAATCAGGAGCAAAGCAAGTCTGCCCCCCATTAAAAAACTTACCATTAAGAATTCGCTGCGCAGCAATATCGACCTTGGCGCTGGCATCCACAATACAGGGACATTTACCCCCCAACTCCATGATGTTGGGTGTCAGATTTTGTGCCGCTTTAGCTGCAACAATTTTACCTATATGGGTGCTGCCTGTGAAAAACACAAAATCAAATACTTGATCAGTCAAATTGTTCGCCACTTGAGAGTCTCCAATGACAACAGCCACGTGCTCAGGTGAAAACGCTTCGGAAATCATCTTAGCAAGCAACTGCTCGCAGGCTGGCGCCATTTCAGATGGTTTCAGCACAACCGTATTACCTGCCGCTACAGCCGCGATCAACGGACTAAGCGATAGCTGCATTGGGTAATTCCATGGCGCGACAATGAGCACCATACCAAAAGGGTCCCTCCTCAGTTGTGACTTACATGGCAGAAAATAAACTGGGCTTTTAACAGCCTTTGTCTTCAACCACCTTGAGCTTGACTTACGAATCAGGCGCAGCTCTTGAAGCAGGAAATAATACTCAGCCAAGTATGCCTCCACCTCAGGTTTGCCAAGATCTTGAGCCAATGCCTCAAGCAATGCGTCCCTGTGACTTATCAAGACTTTCTCGAGACGATCTAGCGCCTCCATCCTAAACCGAATATCGCGTGTAGCGCCGGAGGCAAAATAGGCTCTTTGCTCCTTTAGCAGGGACGTCAAATCCCCAGTTTTACTGGCATCATCTATCATCAATCTATAATGCTGACACTAAAGCCGTGCGAGCAGTTGACAAGAGGTTATTCCATGGAATGATCCCCTCATGTCCACTCCAAGTGTATCCGTCATAGGCGCAGGCCTCGGAGGCATCTCCGCAGCCATTTCACTCAAAGCAGCTGGTTATGATGTTCAAATTTTTGAGAAAAACCCTCAAATAGGAGGTAAGCTCAACGTTATGGAGAAAGAGGGTTTCACCTTCGATCTCGGCCCCTCTATTTTCACCCTACCCCAATTCTTCGAGGATCTATTCAAACGTGCTGGCAAAACGATGGCCGACTACGTCGAACTCGAAGCTGTCACCCCCCACTGGCGCAATTTATTCGAAGACAAGCCCACCATCGATCTTTACCAAGAACATGACTTGATGCGTGCAGAGCTGGACAAACTTCCAGGAGACCCAGAAACCCATTGGCGTGAATTCAAAGCCTTCCTCAACTACGGTAGAGAGCAATATGATATTGTGAACGATGGCTACTTCGACAAGGGCCTCGACAATCTTTGGGAATTTATCAGCTACTACAAAACCAAGTTGTTGGGTGGCAAAATCGACTACCGTAATACGATGTCAGAGTCTATTCACGAGCGTTTCTCTGACCCTCAGCTCAGATTGATTTTTGAATACTTCATCAAGTATGTTGGCTCGTCCGCTTTGGACTCCCCTGGCTACATGAATCTCATGCCGATGATCCAGTTCGATTACGGGCTCTGGTATGTCAAGGGCGGCATGTATAACCTGGCCAAAGGTCTCGGCAAGCTGATGGAAGAGATGGAAATCACCATTCACCTCAATGCCGATGTCGAAGCGATCGATAAGTCAGGAAAATATGTCACTGGTGTGCGTCTAGCAGATGGAACAGTGCACCCAAGCGACATCATCGTTAGCAACATGGAGGTCATTCCTGCTTACAAGAAACTCCTTGGTGAGCCTGAGTCATTCACACGTAAGCTGGAGAAATTTGCCCCAGCGTGCTCAGGTATTGTGCTTCACATAGGCACTAACAAGCCATTCCCTCAGCTTGCACATCATAACTTCTTCTACTCAGAGGATCAGCACAAACACTTCGAGACGGTCTTTCATAAGAAACAGCTCCCCCAAGACCCGACTCTCTACGTCGTCGCACCAACCCGCACCGACCCGAGCAAGGCCCCAGACGGCTGCGACAACATTAAAATTCTACCACACATCCCACCTCTTCAAGAAGGATCTGGTATCACGCATGAGGATTACGTTGCCCTCAAGGACCGATGCATTGATAAAATGGAACGCTGTGGGCTTACTGGACTTCGTGAAAGCATCGTCGTTGAAGACCTACTCACACCCGTAGATATCGAACGGATGTATCGATCCAATCAAGGATCTATTTACGGTGTCGTCACCGACTGGAAAATGAACTACGGCTTCAAAGCACCTAAGACGAGTAGTCGATACAAGAACCTCTACTTCACAGGAGGCAGCACCAACCCCGGTGGTGGTATGCCCATGGTTATCCTCTCGGGTCAAAAATGCGCTGACCGCGTCATGAAACGACATCCGATACGCTAATGATGGCGATGATGCTTATCCTTCCCGGATTAGCCATACTACTGGCTCCTGCCATTTGGCTCATCCTGGGGCGCCCTCGTATATTACCTATTGGGGAGGTCATGCCCCCTGTTGACAATCAGGGTAAAGAACAAAGCGAGAAGCCCATCAGTTCAATAAGCATCATAATTCCTGCGAGGAATGAGCAATACAATATTGCCAATTTACTAAAATCGATCAACCAACAATCACTTCTTCCAGCTGAAGTGATCGTAGTCGATGACCACTCCTCAGATGACACCGCAAGTATTGCTACGAGCCTAGGCGCCCGCGTTCTCAGCTCTGAGACACTGCCCAGCGGGTGGATGGGCAAACCATGGGCATGCCAACAAGGAGCTAAATCTGCCCGTTCCGGTAACTGGCTTCTCTTTATAGATGCCGACCTGACCCTAGAACCCGAGGCACTCGCTTCTCTGCAACTACTCGCTAATACGAACCGCGGAGTTCATTCCGTATGCCCCTACCATCAAACCAAACAACTTTACGAGCAACTATCAGCCTTTTTTAACGTACTCATGTTAGCCGGAGTAAACGCCTTCGGTAGCCGCAAGGCCACAACAGATCAATCTGCATTATTTGGCCAATGTATGTTGATTTCCGATGAGCATTATCAGCAGGTTAATGGCCACTTCACCGTAAAGGACAAAACTCTCGAAAACTTCCACCTCGCCAAAGAACTACACCGTCTCAAAATCCCATGTAGTTGCTATTTAGGCAAAGAGTCAATCAACATGCGTATGTTCCCTAGCGGCCTCCACCAACTATGGCAAAGCTGGAAAAAGGGATTCTCGGGCGCAGCGGCTCATACCAGCGGCAACGCACTACTACTCTCGTCCCTCTGGATCACAAGCATGATGCTCACCATTGTTTGCCTTGTATTAATACTCAGCATGCAATGTTCACCACTGTTTGCTAGCATGACTACAGCAGTCTACCTTATTCACGCCTTACAGTGCTTGATAGTCTTCAAGCTTGCCGGACAATTCTCACTCTTCAACGCCATCCTGTTCCCAGTCAGCCTACTTTTCTATCAAGTATTATTTTTCAGCTCCTTGATCGACAGAAAGAGAGGCAAAACAACCAACTGGAAAGGACGTGAAATAAGTTGAGATGTGGATTGAGCTAGCAAATACATGGATCGCACTGATCAACGCCATCGGCATCCCCGCATGTCACCTTGGCATCGCATGGTTGTGCACGCGCCTTCCTGCCAGCCTGTTTGTTAAAAAACACCATACGGGCAACAGCCACACCGCTATTCGTATTTACCAAAGGCTCTTTCTTGTTCGCTATTGGAAGTCGCTACTACCTGATGCCGCCCCATGGTTTAACGGATTTGCTAAGGGTTCGCTGAGCTCCACCAAGATTAATTACCTCCGGTCTTTTGTTACTGAGACACGCCGTGGTGAATTTTCCCACTGGTTACAGATGCTCGCCATCAGTCTTTTTATCATCTGGACACCACATCCATGGCATTTCATCATCCTCATTTACGCCATATTCTCGAATGCTCCTTGTATCATTAACCTTCGATATACCCGACTACGAATTCTCTCACTGATTGATAAAAAACAATCAAAAAGCCATGGATACTAAACCTACTATCGTCTGGTTCAGGCGCGACCTCAGACTTCATGACAACCCCGCATGGAACTGGGCCATCAAACAAGGCTCCCCCATCATCCCCGTGTACATTCATGCACCGCAACAAGAAGGTGCCTGGCAACGAGGCGGTGCCTCAAACTGGTGGCTACACCATGCACTCGAGGACCTTGATAGCCAACTACAACAACAGGGCGGTCGTCTCATCATTCGCGCCAGTAACAACCCGCTCGAAACACTCACAGAAATTGTCAGAGCTCACAATGTCCAATCCATTAGCTGGAACCGTTGTTATGAACCCAGTCAGGTAAAACACGACACCATAGCTAAGAAAGCGCTGCAGGACCTAGGAGTTGAAACTCAAAGTACCAATGGCTCGCTACTACTCGATCCACTTAGCATCAGAAACAAGTCCGGCAAGCCCTTCCAGGTTTTTACCCCCTTCTGGAAACATTGCAAAGATTTCGCGCCTGACCAACCAGAAACTCTAGCAGGAAACAATTTCTCACCTGATGTGGCTACCGACTCGCTAGATTCAATCGAGCTACTACCAAATATTCCTTGGGATAAGACCATGAATTCCTTCTGGGATCCTAGCCGCAAGGGAGCTCTCAAATTACTCAAAGAGGCTATCCTCAAAAGCAAAAGCTATGAAACTCTGCGCGACATCCCAAGCACAGATGGCACGAGCCGGCTCTCCCCCTACCTACACTTCGGCCAAATCAGCCCGCAGGAATTCTTTTATACCGTGCGTGAGCATTGCCCAAACCGTGAAAAAGCCGATACAGGTATTCTGCGCCAGCTCTACTGGCGTGAATTTTCCGCCCACCTACTCTATCATTTCCCACATAGCCAAGACCTCGCGCTCAAACCGGAATACGATCGCTTCCCATGGAATTTCAACGAGCAATACCTACGCGCATGGCAACTAGGTCAGACAGGGTTTCCAATTGTCGACGCAGGCATGCGCCAGCTCTGGCAAACAGGATGGATGCATAACCGTGTTCGCATGATTGCTGGATCCTTACTTGTGAAACATCTACTCCTGCCATGGCAGGAAGGTGCCCGCTGGTTCTGGGATACGCTCGTAGATGCGGACCTTGCCAATAACTCCATGGGCTGGCAGTGGGTAGCAGGCAGCGGAGCCGATGCATCGCCTTACTTCCGAATTTTCAACCCCATCATTCAAGGCAAAAAATTCGACCCCACAGGTGAGTATGTAAAAAAATGGGTGCCCGAGCTTTCACAATTAGGCAAGGAACAAATCCATACCCCATGGGAGGCCACACCCATAGAGCTTGCTAGCGCAGGCATTACTCTTGGAAAAGACTACCCTCACCCCGTTATCAGCCACGAGGACGGCCGGCAAGCTGCACTGGATGCCTATGCGAGCTACAAACAACTGATAACAGACAAGTAGCAGCTACAAATAGCTGAGCCAATACTTCGGGACTATCATGCCGGCTGACAGCCCTTCTTAGGAATCAAGCTCCAGAGCTGCCTTTTGCGCCGCGGTTTTCGCATCTCCTTTGTGAGCCTCATCTGCGGCGGTAAGGCGCATACCCACTGGCTTAGAAACACCAAAGTCCTCCATGGTTACTCCATACATGACATCAGCTCGAGCCATCGTGCGCTTACTGTGAGTCACAATAATAAACTGACTGTTATCGATGAATTTATCGAGCACACGCAGGAAGCGGCCAATATTAGCTTCATCAAGTGGCGCATCAAGTTCATCCAACACACAGAATGGGCTTGGCTTAATCTGGTAGATTGAGAATAGCAAGGCAACAGCCGTCATCGAACGTTCACCACCAGAGAGCAGACTGATCGACTGCAGCTTCTTGCCCGGAGGCTTGGCAATAATGTCAATACCACTCTCTAAAGGATCATCCTCATCCACAAGCACGAGATTGGCGATCGCCTTCTCTCCAAAGAGCACCTTAAACATCGACTTGAAGTTCTTTGCAACCTCCGTGAAAGTCTCGGTAAAGCGCTTCTTGGTCTCCACATTAATACGCTCGATCACACTGATCAGCTCGGTTTTCGAATTCACCAAATCATCGTGCTGATTGCGCAAGTTGGTATTGTGCTCCTCAAGCTCATCGAATTCTTGAATGGCATCGACATTCACTGGCCCCATAGAATCAACTTTGCGTTTCAAGTCCGTAACGATCTTCTCAATCAAGCCCCAATCAGGTCCAGTATCGCCCGGGAGTTCTACCGCTTCAGCGGCAGCATCATTTGCTACCACCTGGGATACAGGAGACTCATTGCCTTCCTCATTGAGCGCACGACGTTGTTCTTGTCGTTCATATTGCTTGGCCCGCTCTTGCATGCAGCTGAGCAAAGCATGCGAATCGGGACGGAAGTGCTCAAGCTCAAGCTGATGGCGCTCCATCACACTTTCGTTGAGATTCTCAAGTCGTAAGCCAATCTTGGTGGCTGAAATTTCCTCACGCCCTTTCTGCTCGGTAATCTTCGCACATTCATGACGCAGATCAGCAAGGGCCTTCTCACTGACTTCAATCGCTTTGTGCAGCTCGCCACGACTGGACGCCTTCGAGTCAAGTTGCACCTCAAGTTCACTGGCTTCACCACGATGGGTAACTATCGTCTCCTCAAGTTCGGCATTCTCAGCTACCGCGGCTTCCATACGTTCTGTGAAACTTGCAATTTCAGTATCGCGCCTACTGCTTAACTGCCTCAACTCTTCGAGGCGGGCCTCCATCGGTGAGCGCTGACGCTGAGCAGCCTCAAGAGCCTGTTTCTCGACCGCCAGACTCGTACGAAACTCCTGAAGTTGAGCAACAGCCTCGTTTTCACGACGACTTGCCTCTTCTACTTCACCTACCATCTTCAATTGATCTTCCTCAAGCTGTTCTTGGCGCGCTCTAGCGGCAGACAAATCTTCTTCAAGCTTGTCACGACCAGTTACAGCATTTTGCTCCCGCTCTTTGATATCATTTAATTCCCATACTACCCCAGCAATCTTACTATCTAGGGACTCGACTTCACGGCTCGCCAATGTGAGCTGCCCCTGTAGTGTTGACTCTTCCACACGAGCTTTCTGCAGACGTTCACGTGCAAGCTCCAAGGCCTCACGCTGTTCAGTCACAAGCTTCTCCAGCTGAGCCAAATGCTCACGAGCTTCCTCGTCAACACCCTCTAACTCGGCCACTTGAAGCTCAAGATCACGCACCTCATTTTGGCGATCGAGCACAGAGCTCTGATCTCCTGAACTTGCTCCACCTGTGATCAACCCCTCAGGCTTGAACACCTCACCTCGCAACGTCACCAAAGTAATGTCCTTAAGCTCACTGCGCATACTCATCGCCGTGGACAGATCACTGACGATCAGCACTTTGGATAACAAGCTTTCAACAACCGCTGCCACCTTGGTGTCAGCCTTTACGCGATCCATAGCCCAAGCTTCAGCCCCATCAGGCACCGTCATCATCTGGCCGCTAGCACTGGCTGCGACAAAGTCCTCGGGGATAATAGCAGCCTCACCGAGTTTCTTCTCGGTTAGGCGGTCAATAATCGCTTGAGCATAGTTGGAATCAGTTACCAGCACGGCCTGCAGGTTTGAGCCTAAAGCCGCTTCGACCGCAGTCGTGTAATCTTTTTCCACTTCTATCAAACCAGCGAGCACTCCGCGCACGCCATTGTTGAAAAACTCTGGTTCATCCAGCCCCTTGATCACTGATTGAGTGCCTTTCTCGAGACCCTCACCGCTATCAACTAGCTGACGTAGCACATCCATTCGGGAGGACACATTTGCAAGCTCCTTGTGACTCAGTGATGCCTTCTCACGAGCTGCGTCAAGATCACCACGCGTATGCTGAAACGTGCGATCTGCACCGGCTACTTCTTCCTCAAGTGCCTCAAGCTTTGCTCCACGGCTTTCTAAATCGGTAGTGATACCGTCGAGCTCCATGACGGCCTGCTCATGTTCACCCTCCAGACGCTCATTCTCTTCGGCTAATTTACGAGAGCGCTCTTGGCTCGTCTCCATTTGACTATGAACACTTTCGATTTTTGCCTGGCTGGCAGCAATCACTGACTGCGTTGAGTTTGCCTCACTACGAAGACCTCGGACTACAGCCTCCTTTTCCTCTCTCTCACCACGCTGCTTCTTTGCGTGTGACTCATGCTCAGCAAGCATCTCTTGTTGGGACTCGATTCTTTTCGTCAAAGAATTCAAGCTTTGTTCTGCTTCTTCAAAATCAAGCAACTGCTGATCCAGCTTCTTCTGCGCTTCAAGAATATCATCCTTGTTCTGATTGACCCGAGCCTCTAATTCAGCCTGACGCTCTTTATTGAAGGCGATACGACTTTCGGCAGCACTGGCGGCATTAGTGTGGTGATTAAGTTGCTGCCTCACCTCGGAAAGCTCTGCCTCCAAACTCTGCGCTGCATCACGAGACTCCACGACTGCCTGCTCCTTTTCTGGGAGCCCCACTTCCAACTCATTTTCTCTCACCTCCAGCGAGTGTATCGAGTTCTCTAACTCGCTGAGTTCCGCATTATACTCTGTATACTTGCGGTGACTTAAGTGAGAATCCAAAATTCTTACATCTGTTGCCAACTCTTGATACCGACGAGCTTTGGCGACCTGCCGCTTCAGCGAATTCATCCTACGCTCTTGCTCAGCAAGTACATCAGAAACACGCAGCAAGTTTGCCTCGGTGTATTCTAACTTGCGCAGAGCCTCCTTCTTTTCTTTTTTGAACTTGGTGATCCCAGCCGCTTCCTCAAATACAGTGCGCCTATCCTCGGGCTTAGAACTGAGCAACATATCAATTTTACCCTGTTCCATGATCGAGTAGGAGGTGCGGCCAATACCCGTATCCATAAATAACTCATGAATATCACGCAGCCTGCACAAGCTACCATTGATGCGATACTCAGACTTACCGTCACGAAAGACACGCCTAGTGATCGCCACCTCATTGTAGTCCACCTTCAGCGTTTCCTCACAATCCGCCAGAGTCATGGTTACCTCAGCCATACTGAGTGCCGCACGAGCCTTACTTGTGCCACTCTTATCAGTGCCGTTGAAAATAACGTCAGCCATTTCCCCTCCCCGCAAAGCCTTAGCGGAGGTTTCACCCAAAACCCAACGAATGGCATCCACCACATTGGATTTACCGCAGCCGTTTGGACCAACAATTCCCGTGACGCCCTTGGGATGGAACTCGAATTTTGTTTTGTCAGCAAAGGACTTAAAACCGTGAAGATCTAGTGATTTGAGATACATAGTGGTGACAGGTGTAATCAGTGAGGATTTTAGGGTTAAGAATCAGTAAGGTAGAAAGCATGCAGAGAGCCGGCAAAATGACGCTAACTGCAAGGAAATCAATATAACTGCGAACTCGACCTCTCCAAGTTAAATAGCACCTTAATGGCATATATGGTATGATTGCGACATATTCGCGCTATATATAGTGCATTAGTTATTTAAGAATATCAAACTAAAAAGCGGCATTACTACCCTGCATTGATTCCGCATGAGCCTTATTCAAGGCTTGTCTCATGCACTGACAGCAACTACCCAATCAGTATGCACTTGAGGCACCAATGGCTAGGTACGAAAATTGATTATCATCAAGGACTGGAGACCCAGCACCGCCTCGTCGAGAATCTTCTCAAAGGAGATCAGCAGAATCATTTCCTCTCTCTCGAACACGCGCCCATCTATACCATCGGCAGGACACGTGACACCAGCTCACTGGGGGAGAGCACTGAACATCTGCCCTATGATGTCATAGAAACCAACCGTGGTGGGCAAGCCACCTATCACGGACCAGGACAGCTGACCGGTTACCTCATTGTTGACTTAAGACTACTCGGCAAAGATTTACACGCATACATAAGAGCACTTGAGGAAGCACTCATTCAGACCTGCCTTGAATACGGCATTAAAGCCAAACGACAAGAAGGCCTCACAGGTGTTTGGACAAATGGCAAAAAGCTGGCGTCCATTGGTGTCGGTGTAAAAAAATGGATTAGCATGCATGGCTTCGCCATCAACATTACTCAAGAGAGTCTGCGAGGTTTCTCCTCCATTACTCCATGCGGAATAGACCAAGTCGTCATGACCAGCGTCGAAAATGAATGTGGAAAACCAGTCGACGTCAAAGGCTTTGCAGACCAATGCCTAAAGCACCTAGAAGCCTCCCTTGAACAAATAGCCGTTACTTGATTAGCCTCTCTAATTGGCCTAGCTTACTCACCTGTGGCTGAAATAGCCTCCCCGCCCTCTTCCATTGTTGCGTCTGCAACCTGCTGGGCCTTTTCCTTCTGTTTCTGCGCTTGGGTAGACTCCTTAATGATCTGCCGCTCAAGCTCTGGAGACTGATTTTTCCCCTGACTAATCGCTACACCCAGCCAGCGAAGCTCACGGCTATTATCGAGAGCCACTTTGATCAGCATCGTCAATGGCACCGCCAGCAACATCCCCACTGGGCCCCAGAGGAATCCCCAGAATAAAACGGAAATCACTACAATGACCGTGGACAAACCAAAACGTCTACCCAGCAATGCAGGCTCAAGAAAGTTACCTAGAAAGCCATTGATTACCAGGTAACCGAAGGCGATTATTGCAGCGTGCTTAATATCATGCGTGAGGAGCGCGAGAATAACGGGAGGCACCCCTGCGATGATTGACCCGATAGCTGGAATGTAATTGAGTGCAAAGGCCACAATACCCCAAAGAAGTGGGAAATCTACCTCAGCAGCCCAGCAAAGCAAACCAGCGAGAACACCAGTTGCAATACTGATCATGGTTTTAATTCCCAAGTATTTTTGAATGTCTCTAGTAGCGCTGAGCATGCGTTGAAGATTGGGTCCCTGGGCCTCAACAATAGATACAAACCTGCGACCAAACATGCGTGCCTCGCTGAGCATAAACACCAGCAAGATCATCACAATGAAAGAGCTCTTGAGTGTCTCGATCACTCCTCCTAGAAACGAAGTAATATTCTCCTTAAAGAAGTTGCCGATCTGTTCAGGCGTTAGGAACTTCTTAATTTCCTCCTGCGCCCCCTCGATTTTGAGCTGTTCGAGCTGAGCACCCCCTGAGAGGGCCGCCTCATACAGCTTACTGCCGTATTGCTCTAGTCGATCACCTTCGGCCAAGTCATTGATCAGCAAAAACCCCACTACCATGATTCCTGACATGAAAGCAAAGACAACTAATACCGATATCAGCACAGAAAAGAAACGAGGCACTCTATGCTCTCTGAGCCAGTTCGTAATTGGGAAACTCACCGCAGCCAAAAAGAAGGCCAAGGCTACTGGGATAAAAAAATCACGAGCAAAATACATCCCTGTTAGCACCAGCACCGCTGATGCGAGCAAGAGCATAACTTTGTAGGATTCTACGGGTTTGGGTGTCACAAGAGAGGAATGAAAGAGTGATAAAAAAGCTTAGATGTATATAATAGCAAACTTGTCATATATCAACGCAATCATTCGCTTTTGTGAAAATAAATTGATGTTGGTGAAAGCCAGGCTATGGGAAAAGTTTCGCGGCCTTGCTATTTTGGATAAAAAAACCCACACTAAAATACATGAAATCTCACGACGTTCTCAAATCCGCTTTTGAAAACACCAGCCCGAAAGCCATCGCCTCAGAGCTAGGGGTCTCCCTATCACTCGTCTACAAGTGGGCCCAGGAACAATCTGAGAGTGGCTCAGGTAGCCGCAACCCGCTGGACCGCATTGTTGAGATTTATAACCACACCGAACACGTTCCCATTATCGAGTGGCTCTGTGAACAATGTGATGGCTACTACGTAGAAAATCCTGAGAGCAAAAAAGAGGGCGACTATGACATGCTCCCTGCGACCAATGAGATCGTCAGTCAGTTCTCCAATATGTTGCACCGTATCTCCGTTGCCGCTCATGATAACTCCATCAACCCAGACGAGGCACGTGAGATCCGCCTTAGCTGGGACAAACTCAAGGGCTACGCTGAGGGCTTTGTTCGCTGCTGTGAACAAGGAGACTTCGAGCGCATGCATGAGGGTGGCAATTCTGACGAAACGCGGAAGACTCTTTACTAGTCTGCCGTCAGAGGGTAGATCGCGAGCAGCAACTTTTCTCTCGTGACTAGGAATCAATACAAGCTCGCCCGCAACACCCTCTTCCGCTTGGATGCGGAGCTCGCCCACGACATCTCCCTGGGTAGCCTGCGCTGGCTCGAGCAACTTCGACTCCTAAAATTACTTACTCCCAAAGCTCCCGAATCTACTCCTGTCGAGTGCATGGGCCTCACCTTCCCCAACTGCGTCGGCCTCGCCGCTGGCCTTGATAAAGAAGGACGCTGCATTGATGCACTCGGGCGCCTAGGTTTTGGACACGTTGAGATCGGCACCATCACCCCACGGCCCCAGCCGGGCAACCCACAGCCGCGCCTGTTTCGGATCATTCCCGAGGAAGCTATCATCAACCGCATGGGGTTTAACAACTCTGGCATTAATAGTGGCGCCACCAACGTCGCTGCCTCGTCCACCTTCCGCAAAAACGGCGGCATCGTCGGCTTTAACATCGGCAAAAACAAAGACACGCCCAACGAGCAAGCCACCGAGGACTACCTCGCCTGCCTGCGTGGCGCCTGGGACGTAGCTGACTACATCACGGTGAACCTCTCCTCCCCCAACACCCCGGGACTGCGTGACTTGCAAGCAGCGGATGAAACCGCCAGACTCATCGAGGCGCTGAAAAGCGAACAAGAGCTCCTTACTGGTGAGACTGGACGCCGAGTGCCCATCGCCCTAAAAGTCGCCCCCGACCTTGAGGACCAGCACATCGCCGATCTCGCCAAGGTATTCCTCGATGGCGGTCTCGATTGCCTGATTGCCACCAACACCACGATTTCCAGAACCAAAGTCGAAGGCTGTGACTTTGCCACCCAGGCTGGCGGACTCTCCGGCGCTCCCCTCACCTCACGTTCGACAGAAGTCATTCAGGCCTTTTACAGTCATCTGGGAGAACAAGTTCCCATTATCGGCGTCGGAGGCATCATGACCGCGGAGCACGCCAGGGCCAAACTCGACGCAGGCGCCAGACTCATCCAGCTCTACACCGGCTTCATCTACCACGGCCCACCACTGGTGAGAGATATACTGCGGGCCACCGCCTAGCAGCGGATCAGCTCACCAAGTCGCCAATCGACCCAAAGTCAGGCACAAAGAGGCGTTTATAAAGGCGGGAGGCATTACCATCAGTCATGCCGGCAAGGAAATCGCACACCAGACGAGCACGCTCGTTGGCATCCTCAGTGGATTCAATCTCCTGGGCCTCGTCATCGGGCAACAACTGGAAGTCCTGTCCGGAGATTTCCTTACCCTCAATGTAGCGAGCTTTGAATACTTCCCAGAGACGTTCGAGGATATAGTTCCCCTTATGTTCAAGTTGCTTCAGCTCGGGAGAGAGGAATACAACCTCATAAGCTAGGCGTTTGAAAAGTGCTGACTCTTGACAAATTTCCTCATCCACATCCACGACGTAGCGGTATCGATTACTAGTGGCACTCATGAAATTCACCTCCTCGCGCAAACTCGCTGCTTGGATATACTTGCCGATGCGCTTACCAGCAAAAGGCTCAACTCGGTTCCCTTGAATCGCCTTGATCAGGTCGGCAAGCGGGGTTCCCTTTGCCGTCGATTCTCCGGTTTTCTCAGCCCACGCTTCAATTCTACCCACAGATAAAAACCCGGCTCTGACACTATCTGCCAAGTCGTTGAGTGAATAGGCGGTGTCATCAGCCCAGTCCATCACCTGACATTCGATGGATTTGAAACCGTCCCGCTTTTTACCGGGCGATAGTTCAACTGGGAAATCCATTTCCCCCATTGCCCAAGACAAATGCCCTACCTGCGGGTCATAGATGAAGTGATTGTGCGGTGTCTTACCATCCTTACATAGCTCAGACCAAAGTGTTTTGTATTTCAAGATCCCGTCGAGAAAAGCACGCGTAGGATTCATACCAGTTCGCTTCACTGAGAAAATTCGATCTGCCAGCAGCCGTAGGGTCTGAGCATTACCCTCAAAACCACCATAGTCTCTCATTAAGTAATTCAAGCTGCGCTCTCCAGCATGACCGAATGGCGGGTGGCCAAGGTCATGGGAAAGGCACACCACCTCAACAAGATCTGGGTCAATAAAGTAATCCGGCCGCAGCAGCTCCGAGCTGTGCGTCAGCCAGTGGCAAATTGACCTGCCAATTTGCGCGACTTCCAAGGAGTGCGTCAAACGAGTACGGTAGAAGTCATACTCGCCGCTCCAGAATACCTGTGTCTTACTCTGCAGTCTTCGGAATGCCGGTGTATGTAACACGCGGTCACGGTCTACCTGAAAAGGTGTGCGGAAGTCATCCTCCCCGCTTCCCCAGTCCTCCATTCGCTCCGTATCAAAGGCATTGTAAAAGGTATTCATCGTCATGCGCATCTTCAAACCTCAGCGCCAAGACTTCAAACCTTTTCTGCACGAAGACCAACAAGCACTATAGAAAAGAAGCGGACAACGGTGTTGCCGAAGGCAAGGAGGCGTGCAAGCGCTTTATATAATCTACCCCAGCGGACAACGGTGTTGCCGATGGCAAGGAGGCGTGCAAGCGCTATATATACCCCACCCCAGCGGACAACGGTGTTGCCGAAGGCAAGGAGGCGTGCACGCGCTAGATATACCCCACCCCAGCGGACAACGGTTCCGCCATCGGCGGGGAGGCGTGCAAGCGCTACCCTAAAGTGCTAATTTTATAAATCGTGCACTTAACGCCCTGACTCCCTTTCTCCTCCTTACGCTCCACTTTCGTACCCAGTGCCTGCTCGATCATACGTATCTCCATCACCTTGAGCCCAGGGTAAAGCTTAAGCACCTGCTGCAAAGGATGGTGGTATTCTTCGATAATGAACCCCGTCTCTGCCGAGTAGTGGCAATGACAAAAATGGCCAGACTGCATTCTAGCATCGGCAAAGCGAGTGGCCTTCTCGACAAGTGACTTAGCTGGCCGAACAGCTTTCATCCACTGGTCTCTTTCTTTTTCGAAGTAATGATAGAGAAGCTTCTCCGGTGCCGTCTCACCAAAGGTCGACTTTACGCCATCAAGCAAGTCCGTAACCAACTTAACTCCTCCATCTGGAAATAGCTCGTCGCACTTCTTGGTCAACTTGTAGAGCTTCTGAGGACGTCCAACCTCTACTCTGGGAACACGCCAAGCTTTGAGGTAGCCCTGCTTCTCGAGACGGATACAATGCTGTTTAACGCCCATGTAGCTCATATCGAGAATTTTAGCTAATTCGGGGATTGCCAAACCGCCCGAGCGTTTCAACTCAGCTATGATCGCAAGACAGCTTGGCCGAGAAATATCATGGAGTGCCTTAGAAAACATCTCAGCTATGCTAGCGTTCAGAGGCTTGAACTCCAAACCCCAAATGAGAAAATCCACCACAGAAAGATGAGGGACTTTTTTGACAAATAATAAATCCTCCCTAAGCTCAATTCCGATGTCCAATACCGACTCCACCATCTTCCCCTCCTACACCCCAGGATTTTGGCCAGACACAGAGAATGATCTCTGGCAAGACTACAAATGGCAGCTCAAAAATCGTGTCACTTCACTGAAGGCACTTGAGCAACACATTGATCTCAGCGAGGAGGAACGCGCCGGCGTATTGCTCTCTGGTAATAAGCTCGCCATGGCGATCACGCCGCACTTCTTCAACCTCATCGATAAAGAGGATCCTAACTGCCCGATCCGCCGGCAAATGATTCCACGCATTGAGGAGACTCTTACCGACCCCGCCGAGATGGCTGACCCCTGTGGGGAGGACAGCCACATGCCTGTCCCCGGCCTGGTGCACCGCTATCCTGATCGCGTGCTCTTTCTAGTCACAGATCGCTGCGCTGCCTACTGCCGTTACTGCACAAGAAGCCGAGTGGTCTCGGGTGTGTCCGATCAAAAGCTGGAGACACAATGGGAGGCTGCCTTCGAATACCTCGAGAAGAATGAGGGCATCCGTGATGTATTGATCTCTGGTGGCGACGCGCTGCTGTTCTCCGACAATCGACTGGAGCGCATTATCTCCCGCTTGCATGCGATCCCGCATATTCAATTCATCCGCATTGGCACACGCATCCCTGTTTTTCTCCCTCAAAGAATCACCGATGATCTCTGCAAGATGCTCAAGAAGTATCACCCTCTCTTTATTTCTATCCACGTCAATCACCCCCGTGAGCTGACCTCTGAGGTCCGTGATGCTCTGGGCCGCCTCGCTGACGCAGGCATCCCAATGGGTAACCAATCCGTGCTTCTGCAGGGGGTGAACGATTCTGTCGAAATTCAGAAGGAGCTCGTTCACAGGCTTCTCATGTGCAGAGTCCGCCCCTACTATCTCTATCAATGTGATCTCATCGAGGGCTCCGCACATCTGCGCACGAGTATCAGCAAGGGCATCGAGGTGATCGAGGGACTGCGTGGCCACACCACCGGCTATGCCATCCCACAGTATGTGATCGACGGCCCAGGAGGTGGCGGTAAAATCCCGATCAACCCAGACTATGTGGTAAAAAACGACGAGGCCGGTGTCACTCTGCGCAATTATGAGGGCAAGCAGTTTCACTACCCCAACCCAAGCCAGATCCCTGCTTCTCTGAAAGGCTAAGAAGGCATCGATCTTAGAAATTCTACTTGCTGATCATCGATACAGTAAGAAATCGAAGTTTTTTTCAGCGTTGGCTTGACCTTATCTCAGTATTGTGGCTTTTTCCGCGCACGCCGTTTGGCAAAAAATGTGCACCCGTAGCTCAGCTGGATAGAGCGCCTGACTACGAATCAGGAGGCCAGGGGTTCGAATCCCTTCGGGTGTACCATTTTTTTAAATAGCCCAGCTGTTGTTACCCAGGATTTTTTTCCTGGGGTTTTTTTGCCCTGCACCTTCAATCCACCCCTTTGTCCTAGTGCTTTTTCTTGAGCAGGCTTTTACCTGTCATCTCGGCTGAGGGCTCCAGCCCCATCATATCGAGCAAGGTAGGCGCGATGTCGGCGAGGATGCCATTCTTGACTTCGTAATCATGATAGTCAGCGCCTACGTATATAGCGTGCACGAGATTAGTGGTGTGTGCGGTATGTGGAGATCCATCCTCGTTGATCATCTTCTCACAATTACCATGATCAGCGGTGATTAAGAGCTTACCGCCAAGACGCAGAGTTTCCTCAGAAACACGCCTGACACCCTCATCAATCGTCTCACATGCTCTCATAGCTGCCTCAACCACACCAGTATGACCGACCATATCAGGGTTGGCAAAGTTGAGAATGCAGAGGTCGTAGTTCTTGAGCTGTTCGACCACCTTGTCCATGACCTCTGGAGCACTCATCTCAGGCTGCAGGTCATAGGTAGCAACTTTAGGAGATGGCACGATGTAGCGGTCCTCTCCTTTGTTAGGCGTCTCTTTACCGCCATTAAAGAAATAGGTCACGTGAGGATATTTCTCCGTCTCAGCGATGCGCATCTGCGTTTTGCCAGCTGCTGCTACAACTTCACCGAGCACATTCTTAAGGTTCTCGGGACCGTAGGCTACAGGCACTCCATAGGTCTCATCATATTCGGTCAGGGTGACGTAATGTACTTCAGGAGCTCCGTGAGTATCAAAGCCGTCAAATTCCGGCTTGAGAAAGGCATCGGAAATTTGTCGGGCGCGGTCGGCACGGAAGTTGAACCAGATGACAACATCACCATCATTGATACGGCGTTTGCCGTGTTCACAGAAGGTCATCGGCAGCAGGAACTCATCGGTTTTGTCCTGCTGGTATTTTTCCGCAACAGCTTCACTGGTGAGGATGTCTTTGGCTTCTCCTTTACCTTCGATAATGGCATCCCATGCGATCTGGTTACGGTCCCAGCGCTTGTCACGGTCCATCGCGTAGTAGCGCCCGATCACCGTAGCAATACGTGCACCAGACTCAGCAATGGCATCCTCCACATACTCTAGATACCCCTCACCGGCAGTCGGAGAGGTGTCACGTCCATCGGTGATTGCGTGCACCATGATCTTGTCACAGCCATTCTCTTTGGCCATTTTACACAGTGCAATAAGATGATCCTGATGGCTGTGAACACCACCGTCTGAAACCAGTCCTATAAAATGAAGTGTCTTGCCCTCAGCGGCTTTCTGCATGGCCTCCTTCAGCACTGGGTTCTGCCCAATCTCGCCATCCTTGATTGATTTATTAATGCGAGTGAGGTCCTGATAGACGATTCTTCCCGCTCCTAAGTTCAGGTGACCTACCTCTGAGTTTCCCATCTGGCCATCCGGCAAGCCAACATCTTCACCAGACGCACTGACAAAGCCTTTCGGGTAGGTGGAAAAAAGAGTCTCGTGATACGGTGTATCAGCCAAAAGTGAGGCGTTACCGTCCTTCTGGGCCGTTGCTTCCCCACCAGGATTGACCCCCCAACCGTCACGAATAATGAGCACTACAGGTTTTTTATCTGACATTGCGGGCTTGTTTTAGCTACTCGCTGATAAATTCCAATGACGAATCCTTGAAAAAATTGCCATGAACTGACCATATTGTTTCATGCTCCCAACTACACCAGATGGTGTGACCGCTTGGTTACTCGTCATCCTCGCCGCATACTGCATCGGTGTGTCGAAAGCTGGCTTCTCGGGTATCTCCTTGATCTCTGTTTTCATCCTCGCAGATCTACTCGGTGCCAAGGAGTCACTCGGCTTCGCGCTGCCGATGTTGATCATTGCGGACCTACTCGTTTACCCAGCCTTCCGCAAGTATTCATCATGGAAGTCTGTTTGGCGGCTGACCTGGCCAGCATTGATTGGCATGGCAGTAGGCGTATGGGTTCTCGGCAGTGTCGACAATGATGCCATGCGCAGGATCATTGGCGCTATTATTTTAACGATGACCTTCACCCAGCTAGTGAAGCGTATTGAGCCAGAGAAGTTCTTCGCCATCGCCTGCACCAAGAAGTTTGGTTTTGCATGTGGCACGGCTGGAGGAATGGCAACGGTTTTAGCCAATGCCGCGGGCCCGATTATGCAAATTTATATGCTCTCCCGGCGCATGGATAAGATGGAGCTTATCGGCGTTGGGGCTCGTTTCTTCCTAATCATCAATATCCTCAAACTCCCTCTGGGCGCCGGACTCAATCTCATTACCACAGAGAGCCTAACAACCAATGTCGTTCTAGCCCCCGCCATTGCCATCGGCGTATGGAGCGGGCACCGACTAATCACTATCATCTCCCAAAGAACATTTGAGATAACGGTCATCGGCTTTGCTGCAATCGCCGGCATGCGGCTCTGCTTTTTTTAGACAACTCTCAATAAGTTTAATCAGAGCTCGCCTTAAGGGACTTAAAGAACCGCTCAAAAGCATCAGGAAAATAAGTCCTTAAGGCCTCAGTGTAGGCATAAGCATCAAGACAGTGAACCATCTTGCCTTCAGCATCTGTGAATTTTTTCAGCACGATCTTTTCGGGAACTTCTGATTCCCAGTAACGCTCCCAGTAAAAAGCTGCCTCGTAGCCATCTCGACGTAAAACCATCGTCTCAGGGTTCTTACCAACATAATCCGTGGTGGAAACAGACGTCTGAGAAGGCTCATCTATCCATAAATTACGACCAGCCATTTGCTGATAAGTTTCTGGCGGCATACCCAAGGCATGCATCAATGTCGGCATGACGTCGATGTGGTTGACGTCCTTGCGAGTCTCACCACGCCCCATGGAAGCTGGCCATTTGATAAGGATGGGCACAGCGACTTGCTCTGGCCTCAGTGATGAACAGTGAAACCAGCTCCCCTGCTCCTGAAACTCCTCACCATGGTCACCGGTGAGAATAATAATGCTCTCATCATATCGACCTTGCGATTTGAGGAACTTGCAAAATTGTTCCAACTGGAAGTCAACCCACGCCACAGAGTTCCAATAGCGGTTCACCACTCGCTGAACTTCTTCCTTGGACGGATTTAGAGGGAATCGAGTATCTTGATCATAATCCTTGAATGGAGGATCAAATTCTTCGTGCCAATAATAATTATAGTGCGGCGAATCTAATGCAGTAACATAAAGGCCGCCGCGTGGCCGAGCGACAACAGCCTGCATCAACCGATTCATAACAACCTCCTCACGATCGGCAATTGTAAGTTCTGTTAAGTCATTGCCGTCACAAGCTTGCTCGAGAATGTGGACCAAGTTTTTTTGGTAACCAAAGTTAGAAAATCCAAAATCCTTATAACTTAAGTCGCATACAGCACGTGCTTCTATCTGGTAGCCTGCTTTTTTTAAATACTGAAGAGCTAGGGCACCTTTAAACTCATCTCTATGGGGAATCTCCTCTAATGCCTCTCGCCAAAAAACAGGCATTCGACTGTGAAAAAAACTAAACCAAGACAAGTGAGTGGCATTTGAGGCAGCCCAGGTGCCCTCAAAATTTTGGCACTCAAGATCACGAAAACGCGTCATAAATGGCGCAATAGGCGGCTTAAGAGTGTCACTGCGCAGACTCTCGAGCATGAAAATAAAAACATCGGGTTTATTTTCTAACTCATAGACCTCAAGATTGGTTGGCACTTGCGCTTGATGAAAAACAACATCAAAGCTGCCCAAGCCTTGCGGCGGTGTGAACATCCCAATATGAAGATTAAAGTTTGTCTTTTCGTCTTGCCTGACCGTTATTTTTTTCCACGTTGCACCTATGCCTTGCTCAACCAAAACACCCATCCAAGAGAGGACGACAAGCACAACGAAAAAACCCAAGGATAAACGAGTTTTACATTGATGCGATATCCAGTGACACACCGCAGACATAGCAAAGGCAGATAGTAAAACCCCTAAAACAATAAACCATACACCGACTAGGCTAACGTCCAAGCCGCTGGTCTGTAGCTCAACAGCAAGATCCAGCTTGCCGCCAGCGCTCAATGCATTTGCGACATCGATTAATGTTCTATTCCACATCACACCAAGAAGCTGATCAATAACAACCAACAAAGGCACCAAGGCCACGATCAACCACGGCACCCAACGAAGATATTTAGGCGCCGAGCGCGTAGCGAGCTCAACCAGCAAGCATGTTGCAGACACTAAGAAGATGTGTGTTAAAAATCGGCCGATAAAAATGCTCAACTTCTCGCCTAAACTTGCATCCATAGCAAAAATCAAAGGGGCATTGTTGATCACCAAACTAGCCAAAAGCACAAAAAAGAAGACTAGGTTAACATGATTTTTTTTATCCAACCATAGCAACAAATCATTCCATCCTAACCAATCGGAGGATCTCACATTTCGTCTCTTATAGGCAAAAGCAAGGCTTCCCATGATCAAAACAATAAACAGATATGGGTATAAACGATCGAGAATCATCGTACTGAGCTCCAATAAGCCTAAACCAAATAATAAGCCCGCTGTGACTGACATTACCCCATCCAGATTACCGGATAACCACTTCCCTAGGCGCCACCATGAGCCGCCTACCACTCCTCCTGCTGCCATCAAACCTATGGCTGTGATCAGGTTATAGGCAAAGTTACCCGACCCAAGACGTATGGGGATTTCAGTAAACAACCAGGTTTCACCTTTCGCATAAGGAGCCAACAAGCACATCATCCCACCCAACCAGGCAACTAGGTGCTGCCAATGGAAGAATTCGCGATTACTTTTCTGCATGCTGGCCAAATGCATGATGCGCCATTACCAAGCACAATCAATATTAGCAAGTACGTCTTAATCACCTAGAAGACACGTATTTTGATGCTAAAAAAGCCGCTCACAGCCTAAAACATAGTAAATATAATGATAATAGAATATCCATGGAGTCTCACCGTTGATCAATCAATGATGTCTAGAGCTTATTTTTCATCATAATTATGCGAAAAACAGTTGCAATCGACCAACTGATGGGATAGTTCTCCCGCCCGCTCGGGCTATTCAATCAACGCTTGAGCCGAATCAACCAATTTCCTAACCCGAGGTCACCATGAACATTATCGACAAAATCGAAAACGAACAGCTCAAAGACGTCGCAGACTTCAATGTCGGAGACAGCCTTAAAGTCCACACCCGAGTGGTTGAAGGCGGAAAAGAAAGAATCCAGCTTTTCGCGGGTCTTTGCATTGGAAAAAAGGGCAGCGGCCTCAACACCTCTTACACCGTTCGTAAAATTTCCTCCGGTGAAGGTGTCGAGCGTGTTTTCCCTCTTCACACACCACGTGTTGCCAAGATCGAAGTAACTCGCCGCGGAAAAGTTCGCCGTGCTAAGCTCAACTACCTTCGTGATCGTGTTGGCAAGCGTGCTCTCTATGTGAAGCCTGCGGATGGCTCAGACGCCGAGTAAGTTTAGAGCTTATCCTACTCAATTCTAATTTTCAAAAAGCCTCCTTCACGGGTGGCTTTTTTTGTGCCAAGAAAGCCCCTCAATTTATCGAACGTAAAATATAACTAAGGCCCTCAGCCAATCATGCGTGTTCCCATACCTACCGTTGTCACCCTATCCATTTCTGTCGCATTGACAGTATGGTTTGTAGCGACGCGTAAAATGGATTTTGCGCAAGAGCCGACGCCTGAGGAATACGTCCAAATCGCAGAGCAATGGGAGCTGAACAAACCACACATTCAACCTGTCAATTCAGTTGCAAGCCAGCGCGCTGAAGCACACGCACAAAAGACAAGCCAGCTGGTCGCAAATCATCTCAAAAAAAACACAGAGCACTACCCTGAGATTGATCCTAAACGTCTACCTACACTCGCTGAATACGGAATCTTACAAGACAAAGGCTCAGCATATTTGTGTCGTTACGCAACTTTCCTCGAATCAGAAGGATACGCACAGCACGCCCTACTCGCATGGGAACGTGTCATAGACACAACAGATCCAAACGAGAAGCAACGCAACCGAGCTATAAGATCAATCATGCGGCTCAAATCGAGCCTGCCGCCATTGAGTTCCTCAGCTGAGGCAGTAAGGTCTATCACCCTGCACGTAGGAGCAAGCATCAGCGACGCTAAGTTGCTAGAAGCCGCACTCGAAAGCACCGCCAAGAGCATCGAAAAAGCATCAGGTGGCCTGATCCATACAAAAACTAATATCTCACTGGCAAAAAAGCCTCATAAACAAGCCGCATCCTCTCCTATGGCCCTATGGCTATCCCGCCCAACGAGCTTAAGTGGCAAGAGCCGCCAAGATACGATGCCTGTCTCATTTATTGCCGACCCTAATAATGAACAGGCGCTTGCCAGCGAACTCCACGCTGGAGTGTATGCAATCGTCCGCAAAAACCTCACTCAGAAAACCGGTTTTTCCAAGCTACCTGAGCGCCCAATCAACATCAAAGCAGATGAACTCGTGCAATTTCATATCACACGCCTCATGTGGCGTGAATTTTTCAACAGCATAAAAGATTAGAAGCTTGTCGATTACCTACATACTGTAGGATTCCTCAACTCGTTTGGCGACATCACGGTAGCCATAATCAACTTCGTAGATTTGCTTAAAGCTGTCGAGAGCTGCCTGCTTGTCATCCATATCAAGGTGAACCAAGCCTTTCTCATAGAGAATCTCCTTTTTGGTGCCATCCATACCGTGCAAATCCTCAAGAGCATCTGATAATTGTTTAATAGATAGGTCATGCATGCCCTTGGAGCGGAATGTCTTACCGAGCAGTAACAGAACACGAGTTCGAATATGCGGATTTCGAGTTGCCTGTTGCAAATGCGGAATAGCATCGCTGTAATTACCAGCATTGTAGAGTGCCAAGCCAAGCTCATATCTCAACTGCGGATCTGTGGGATTCCTCTCGACAGCCGCTCTTGCCTCCGCCACCTGCTGCTCAGTGCGACTTTTGAGCATTGTCTCATATTTTGTGCGAAGCTCAGCATCTTCTGGATTTTCATCAGACATACGCTTGATCTCTCCGAGTTCAACCTCTGCTGCTTTGGACTTCATGAAATCAGCCTTGCTTTGCAGGGCTACATCCATGCTACTTAATTCAAAAGCACGAGCATAGTAGGCATGAGAATTACTCCAGTCTTCAAGCTGCTCGTAGAGATTTGCTATTTCCTTAGCGAGCAAAAGATTGTTTTGATCGCTCGCATACCCCTCGGTAAGAATCTTAAGCTGTTCTTGTATTTGATCCCGGGTCATCGCTGCCCTATTCGATGCCTCAAGCTTGGCTGCCTCCTCCGTGTTTTTCATTACATCACGAAAACCTTTAGCTTCTTCCCAATTTTGCTTTTTCATGGAAGCTCGAGCAACCGCATCTTTAGCTGCTTTGACCGCGTCAGTATCAGTGGAGTCACGTTTGACAATATCTGCGTAGACATCTGCCGCTTTGTCGGGAAAATCACGTGCTAAGTAATGCTCGGCCAGCTTGTGCAACAGCATAGTATTAGCTGATGCGTTGTTTCTTACGTTCTCGAGAGCATATGCAGCTGTGTTCAGCATATTGAGTCTCATAGCACAATCATAGAGCACATCATGGGCGTTATCATCAAAGGGATTTTTTGACAATTCTTGTTCAACCGCCATCATTCCAGCAATAGGATCTTTTTTGCCCAGTGATGCAATCTTCATAATTGTCAGCCCGCCCCCTCCAAAAAAACTCTTTTTGATCTTCTTACCTGCATTAGCAGCAATCGCACAACTCCTTGCCAACTTGCGTGCATCAATAAAGCCAGGGTGCTCCTCTAGCACAGCATGGCACAACTTAATCGCATAAGCATGGTGTCCCATTTCTAATGCACTTTGAGCCTTCAGCCAGAGAGCCCTTGAATCTGGGGGTAAGTTTTCCTCAACGATTTCGACAACCTCAACAAGCTCTTGGTTTTCCTCCTTGTGTTCATCGTTGTTCGACTTGTCTTTCCTCTTTTTCATATCAGCTCGTATTTCAATAAGGTCAGTTTGTCACAGAAACTGCCAAAAGATTACTCCCCACAAGTTGACGCATTAAAATTGAATAGCAAGCTATTGCGTGATTTTTT
>CBFHPA010000008.1:0-64371 GCA_965657565.1 Oceaniferula sp. | reverse complement strand
TTCTTTGTAGTAGACCCTAAGTCCTTTAACACCTATCTACAGGCACGAAGTCTGACAGACAAAGCTGGCATCTCAGCAGGCTGGGAAATGAACTCGATGAACTTCGACACCGAAACAGGTAGAGGTAGTGTCAATGCCCAAGGAAGCTTTGGTATGATGCTCAAAGAGCTTGAAGTAACACGCCTCAAGGACCCTCCCCCCCCTCCTCCTAAACCCAAAAATCCCCCCAAAAAGGAACCCAAGCCCGCCGGTCCACCCAAGATTGGGCCTAAGTTGGATTAAACTTATTTCTCCTCATTTCTGGGCCACTTTGGAGGCCCATGACAAAGTTTTTATCGGCTACCGTTGACATTAACTCGTTTCAGATGCAAGTGGCACACCCGTTGCTCGCGAATGAGTTACCATAAACAATCATCGATACCATCATGTCCAAAAAAACAGCGAAGAAAACTGCGAAAAAAGCTACCAAGAAGGTAGCAAAGAAAGCCGTCAAAAAAACTGCAAAGAAAGCAACTACTAAAAAGGCCGCGAAGAAAGTAGCTAAAAAAGCAGCTAAAAAACGCCCTGCTACTACCCAGCCTACGACTGAACAAATCAGTCATGTAGCCTACCTCAACTATATCGACCGTCAGCAACACGGCATCCACGGCGATCATACCAGCGACTGGCTCGCCGCAGAAGATCAGCTCCGCAATAACCAGAGCTAGCCTTCGATCACATCGAGTATTCAAAATACCAAGCCGTGTCTCCTTCAAGAGGCACGGCTTTTTTCATCAAAAAAACACATGAACTTCATTATAGCTTCATCCTTTGTAGGCATATTTATCCTCAGTTAAGACCAATATAACTCCGCATAACGAACACTTTCCTACGAGGCCAAGATTGCTTATGACAACCCAACCCACAAGCCATAGCCTACACAACATCCCCACACTTTGTCGTGGCAGTCGAAGCCTACTGCGGAACTGGCTAGTCAGAAATCCCATTGACTCACTTGGCTTCTGCATTCCAACCATCATCGTTGGCTGTGGTGTATATGGCTTTACCATGGGCCTGTGGCGCAGCGGAATAATGGCGGCTTATGTTGGTATCAAATTTCCATTGGTTATCTTTAGCACACTAATAATCAACGGTGCCATCAATGGTATGTTGGCCATGGTGCTCGGTAGCGGAATCAGCTTCAGACAGAGCTTCCAATTCCTATTGGCAGGTTTTGCACTGATGTCCATTATTCTGCTTTCACTTAGCCCCATCACACTTTTTGTTATTCTTCACGCAGCTGGCCCAGAGCAACCCGAAGCCCACCTGATGCATAATATCATCTTGCTGTGCCATACATCGATGATCGCCTATGCTGGCATTGCCTCGCATCGTTCTCTACTCGCCCAAGTGCGTGATTTCGCCACGACTCCAGCCCACGGAACTCGCACATTTTTTGCTTGGCTAGCGGGCAACCTCTTTGTCGGAGCCCAAGTCTCGTGGGTGATGCGGCCCTTCTTCGGCAGTCCGGACCTCGAGATCCAGTTCCTTCGCGATGACCCGCTCAACGGCAGTTTTTACGACTCCGTATGGAAAAGCGTCACCAACCTCATCGGCTTCTAAATAAGACACTCTCATCAAACAGCAACGCCAACAACCATCCATTATGACTGACAAACAACCACCAAAGCTGCCACGGGTAAAAACGCAACAACAAGGCCAACCCAAACTATCTGAACCAGCCGGCCCCAATGCTGATTATGCCCCCATGGACGGCCAAGGCTTTTCCCACATATTAAGCCACCTACTCAGAAAGCCACTCAGTATTATCCATGAAATCAACAAGGGTCACAAAAACCCCGTCATAGCACTATTCATCATTACCCTCAGCAGCCTTGCCGTGTTCGGCTTTGCACTTGGCATTTTCAGTTCTGGTCAGCAATTATGGATGGCACCCGCCAAGGTCATTGGTGGTGTGCTATTCAGCGGACTTATATGTCTGCCAAGCCTGTATATTTTTGGATGTCTCGACGGCATGGATGCTAAAATACATCACGTTGCAGGCCTTATGCTCACCTTCTTAGCTATCACCTCCATGCTGCTGGTGGGTTTCGCTCCCGTTGTTTGGCTATTCTCAACATCAAGCAACTCGCTGATATTCTTTGGCGTTTTAGGGCTCCTAGTTTGGCTTATCTGCCTCATTTTTGGTCTGCGCGTGATCTCACAGGCAGCACGCTGTATGGGTGGTGGGAGCAGGGGGAATCTCAAGATCTGGATCATAATCTTTATACTCGTCACCCTGCAGATGACTACCACCTTAAGACCCATTCTTGGAACCTCAGACAAATTCATCAATCTGGAGGAAAAACACTTCTTTCTCGGCTACTGGTTCAAAATCATGGCTGACAAGAAAAACGACAGGCAGACTTCTCGACAACCTGAGAGAGAAGCTAAAGCTAATGAAAAAGTAGAGTAGGGATCACTCTAAAAAACCAGTCAACGGACTGGTCGCCGATGCCCGGTCATCGGCCTCTGGCAGCCCGATTTCATAAGCTGCGCGCCCAGCTTCAACTGCATATTTGAAGGCCTCCCCCATCCTGACAGGATTGGAAGCAATCGCCATTGCTGTATTTACCAAAACGGCATCAGCCCCAAGCTCCATCGCCTCAGCAGCATGGGATGGCACGCCAAGTCCGGCATCCACAACCACAGGAACAATTGCTTGATCAATAATGATGCGAATTTGATCTCTTGTGATGACACCTTTATTTGAGCCGATAGGAGCACCCAGAGGCATTACTGCTGCTGTCCCGACTTCCTGTAACCTTTTGGCTAATACCGGATCAGCATTGATGTATGGCAATACAGTAAAGCCTTCCTGCACAAGAATCTCAGCTGCCTTCAGTGTTTCAATTGGATCCGGCAGTAAATAGGTCGGGTCGGGGTGAATTTCGAGTTTTACCCATTTTGGTAATCCAGCAGCCTCCGCCAAACGCGCTAGTCTGACTGCCTCCTCTGCATCCATCGCTCCACTCGTATTCGGCAGCAACAAATAATTCTCCGAATCAATAAACTTGAGAATGTTCGCTTGTGGATCGTCGCCCCCACTCAAATCAGCGCGTCTTAGCGCAACCGTAACAATCTCACAGCCGCACGAGTCCAAAGTATCACGCATCAACTCGTTGGATGCAAACTTACCCGTACCAGCCATAAGACGTGACTGAAATTTACGCCCAGCTATTTCCAGTGGTTGATTCATCAGCGGCAGACATTAGCCAGCAATCTCTACCATGCAAGCGCAAGGAGTGTCCATTTTGTCTGCAATTTCTTGATTGCCCAATCGGGCCAATGAACAGGCAAACTCTCTATTACGCTAAAATATTAAAAAAAAGGCCCCGGGAGCTTGGAGGTCTCCCGGGGCGTTAAATTCAGTTCCTACACGCTGATGTATTGGAATATCTGACAACTGCAACTGTTGTGTTCACTTGGTATGTGATTGAACGCCGAAGTATACGGTGTTCATTAATCATAGACTCTCCATGACAGTTTTCGTTCAAAGAAAATTAACATTAGTTTCTTTTTTAGTCTATAAGACTGTCTAAGTCCCCTATTTAAAAGGATTATCACTGAATAAATATATCTTGATGGTTTACCTCTCCATGGCTTTTTACCATTCATTGCAATTCGCTTGCGAATTAAGCGAAGCAGCGCTACATCGTGCCCGCACTCATAGTTTATGGCTGGATTCTTCAAACAACTGCTAAATAAGGTCACCAATCGCGCTGATGTTGATTGGGATGAATTGGAAGCAGACCTCATTGGCGCTGATCTGGGCGCAAGAACAGCCATGTCTGTGGTCGATGAGCTTCAAGCAAAAGGACGCAAAGTATCTGGCGAAGACATCATCGAAGTATGCAAACAGCATATTGGAGATATTCTGACCCATGATGCCGACGAGCTTATTCCACGGACGGACGGCAAGCCTACTGTCATTCTAATCGTCGGGGTCAACGGCACGGGCAAGACGACATCATCTGCCAAGTTAGCCTATGCTCTTAAAAACAAAGGCTACTCCGTCATGCTTGCCGCCGCTGACACCTTCCGTGCTGCAGCAGTAGAGCAACTAGGTGTCTGGGGTGAGCGTCTGGAAGTGCCAGTGGTAAAAGGAGCACACAATGCTGACCCATCATCTGTTTGCTACACAGCTCACCAAAAAGCCCTACAAGAAGGTGTCCAATTCCTTATATGTGACACAGCAGGGCGCATTCACACTCGCCATAATCTCATGGAGGAACTTGGTAAAATTGAGCGCACTATCGGCAAACAAGATCAGGACGCCCCTCATCTCAAGCTCCTTGTAGTGGATGCCACAACTGGCAGTAACGCCCTCTCCCAGACCAAGGAGTTTAACAAAGCCATTGATATTGACGGGCTCATCGTCACTAAGATGGACGGCTCAGGCAAAGGCGGCGTTACGGTGGCCATCCAGCAAGAGCTTGGCATACCGACTCGATTCATAGGGTTAGGTGAAGAACCCGAGCTGTTTAAGCCATTCCAAAAGGAAGAGTTTATTAACGGAATTCTTTAACAAAAAAGCGAAGCATATCAAATGCTTCGCTCTTGTGGTGTAAAACAGGCTTAAACGACACCTCGCTCCTACTCAGGGAGCGGGAAACCGCGATTGAAGGCAGACACTCGCTCACGAATCTCCGCGAGCTTCGCGTCATTGTCGTGATTTTGTAGTGCCTCATGGATGAAGTCTGCAACTTGTTCTGCATCAGCAACCTTCATGCCGCGCGAGGTGATTGCAGGAGTACCAATGCGAATACCACTTGGCTTGAATGGACCAGCGGTATCAAATGGAATTGAGTTTTTATTGACCGTAATTCCCGACTCATCCAGAGCATGCTGGGCGATAGCTCCATCCATTCCCGCTGGCCTCAAATCAACCAACATCAGGTGATTGTCTGTTCCACCAGAAACGATACGATAACCATGCTCCGACAGGCGAGCCGCCATAGCAATGGCGTTGTCTACCACTTGCTGAGCATAGCCTTTAAAATCAGTATTGAGGATCTCTCCGAAGCACGCAGCCTTGGCCGCAATCACATGCATGAGTGGGCCACCCTGAATTCCTGGGAACACGTTGCTATCAATCTTTTTGGCATATTTTTCTTTGCAGAGAATGATGCCACCCCTTGGTCCACGCAGCGACTTATGAGTTGTTGTGGTTACGAAATCTGCGTGCGGAATAGGGCTGGGATGCACCCCCCCTGCCACAAGACCAGCAATGTGAGCCATATCAACAAAAAGGTAAGCTCCCACCTTCTTTGCAATTTCCCCCATGCGTTCAAAGTCAATCTCGCGAGGATAAGCGCTGGCCCCTGTCGTGATCAGCTTAGGCTTCAGCTCAACAGCGACTTTTTCGAGAGCATCGTAATCAATGCGTTCATCGTCTTCACGCACTCCATAATGAGTCACATCATAGAATTTCCCTGAGAAGTTAGCTTGGTGACCGTGAGTCAGGTGCCCACCATGAGCGAGATCCATAGTCAAAATTTTGTCACCATGCTTCAGCACCGAGAAATAAACTGCCGTATTCGCCTGTGACCCTGAGTGCGGCTGCACATTGGCATGCTCAGCGCCAAAAACCTCCTTGGCGCGGTCAATTGCCAACTGCTCGGCCACATCGACAAACTCACAACCCCCATACCATCGGCGGCCTGGATACCCTTCAGCATATTTGTTGGTCAGCAAACTGCCCTGAGCTTCCATAACCGCACCACTGGTGAAATTCTCAGAGGCAATGAGCTCAATGTTGAGGTTCTGACGGTTTTCCTCTGCACATATAACATCAAAAAGTGCGGGGTCCGTGACTGCCAAGCGACTGCCCGAAGCTTTAATTACACGAGTTTCGTGCCTACCCCCTTCAAAATCAGTAGCTAGGAAAGCATCTACCATTGCCAAAGCTTCATCTGAATCAAGCAGACCAGCTCCCAAGCATAAGACATTAGCATCATTGTGCTGCCGAGTCGTTATTGTCTCTGCAACGCTACGCACATTAGCCCCTTGGATGCCGCGGTAGCGATTCACCGCCATCGACATCCCTACTCCAGACTTGCACACAAGAATGCCACGATCATAACGACCACTGACCACTCCACGGGCAACTTTACTTGAGAAATCAGGGTAATCCACTGAATCCCCGCTGTTGGTTCCAAAATCTTGGACCTTGTGCCCAGCTCCTTGCAAACGAGAAACAATTGCATGTTTTAAGTCTACTCCTCCGTGATCTGCTCCGATGGCAATATTCATATTGATCTATTCTTTCGTATTGATGTTTGTATTGGATAATCGTGATTTAAAATTAATCTAGGCTTTTTGCTGCATTTACAACGTCTTCTGGTGTCATACCAAGTTCACTCATAACAACATCTCCCGGAGCAGAAATACCGAAACGATCTATGCCTAGCACTTTACCCTCTAAGCCTGTGTATTTTACCCAGAGGGGCGAGACACCTGCCTCAATGGCAACTCGGCGACTGCATGAAGAAGGCAGGACACTGGACCGATATTCATCACTTTGACGATCAAACCGCTCCATACATGGCATTGAGACAACACGCACACCATCACCAAGCTGGTCTGCAGCGTTGATGCAATGTTCGACCTCAGATCCACTCGCTATGAGAATTAATTCCAGATCAGCCGTTTCTTTTTTAAGAATGTAACCTCCCCTGGCAGTACCCTCACGCCGCTCATTTACGGTAGCATCGTTATAGGTAGGCACTGTTTGACGTGTCAAAAACAGTGCGCTTGGTCCATCAAGGCGCTGCATCGATGCGACCCAAGCTCCTGCTGTTTCTTCAGGATCTGCCGGGCGGAACACATCCAAACCTGGGATAACCCTGAGACCACTCACAGTCTCGACTGGTTGGTGAGTGGGCCCATCCTCACCGACTCCTACGGAATCATGCGTAAGAATGTAAGTTACAGGCAAATGATCCAGCGACGCCAATCGAATAGAGGGGCGTAAATAATCTTCAAATACCGCAAAGGTTGCACAAGACGGGCGGAATAAGCCGTCATAAGCGATACCATTGGAGATCGCTCCCATCGCATGTTCACGAATACCATACCAAATATTGCGACCCGCAAAGTCATCACGACCGAAATCGCCACCCTCTTTGATATAATTTTTGGTCGAGCCGTAAAGATCAGCTGATCCCGTAATAAGAGAAGGTAAAGCCTTGGCCACTGCCTGGATGACATCGCCTCCCGCTGCTCGAGTCGCATTGCTGTAATCCGCTGAAAATTCAGGGATTTGATCTGACAAATCAGCGGGCACTGTTTTCGACACATTCGCTTTGAGTTCGTTGGAGAGTTCTGGATTAGCACTGCTCCACGCATCAAATAATGTAGCCCACTCATTGTATGCGGCCTGACCAGCCTGCTTTCTCTCGTCAAAGTACGACTGCGTTTGCTCCGAAACATAGAATGTATCCTCAGGGAGGCCCAAACCACGGCGTGCTGATTCGGCAAAATTAGCACCACCCTCACCGTGACCTTTAGCTGTTCCCGCTACCTCAGGGATACCACGACCAATTTCAGTCTTGGCTATGATCACCTTGGGTTTGCCGTTGTCGTCAGCTTTTGCCTTGTGAAGAGCCTCAGAGACTGCAGTGAGGTCGTGACCATCAATGGTCACAGCATCCCATCCTTGAGATGTGAAATATTGCTCTGAATTCTCACCCTGTGTGACGTCCGCCATGGCATCTAATGTGACATCATTGCTATCATAGATGAGAATTAGGTTGTCGAGCTGGTTGTGACCGGCAAAGGCAATCGCCTCGCGGGCAACTCCCTCCTGAAGACAACCGTCCCCAGCTAGGGCAAAAATATGTTGGTTGAAAATGCTATACTCAGCAGTATTGAATTTGGCTGCTGCTTGCTTAGCACTCAATGCATATCCTACCGCATTTCCAACACCTTGCCCTAGTGGCCCAGTTGTCGCTTCGACACCAGGTGTCTCATCGAATTCAGGGTGACCCGGTGTTGCACTGCTCAACTTTCTGAAGGCTTTAACATCATCGATCGATACCCCATAGCCTGCAAGATGAAGCCAACTATATATAAACATCGACCCATGACCTGCGGATAAGATGAAACGGTCACGATTCAGCCATTTTGGCTCTTCAGGATTGTAATTCAACCCATTGTCAACATCACCAAATAGCACAGCTCCGATCTCAGCACACCCAAGAGGTAAGCCTAAATGCCCTGATGAACAGGCATGAACAGCATCAATGGCAAGACCTCGAGCCTCGTTAGCGGATTGAGATAGTAAATGTAAATTCATTGTGGGCGGAGAATCTACATCAAGCTAGGTTTGGGCAAGCATGAATCACGTCAAATTACTAAGAATCGACACTTTTTCTTGCTAATTCTCGCTCTAAACATCCGTCAATCTTCACAAAACTAAAATTTCGCGTTGATTCTTGTGATTTAGTCGCTAAATAAACCGCCCGCTGCAGATGCAGTGACCGGCTTACTCGAAGCTACGCAAGGCAATGTCTCAAAAATTAAAAATAGCACTACCCAAAGGCTCACTGCAGGATCCCACGATCAAATTGCTTGAGCAAGCGGGATACAATATTTACACATCATCCCGAGGTCTCCGCCCCGATTCTGATGATTCGCAGCTAGATATTTACCTTATCCGAGCTCAAGAAATTGGACGCTATTTAGCATCTGGCTTCATCGATTGCGGTATTACAGGTCTCGATTGGGCATCTTCTCACGAAGACAGCCTCATTGATTTGGCGGAGCTCCCCTACTCACGAGCCACGGTGCGTCCTACCAAATGGGTTTTAGTCGTTCCTGAAGATTCTCCGGTTCAATCAGTGCAGGATTTGGAAGGGAAACGCATTGCTACTGAAGGCGTAGAAATTACTCGTAACTACCTTAAAAAGAATGGAGTAAGCGCAGAAGTTGAGTATTCGTGGGGAGCGACTGAGGTCAAGGTGCCCGATCTCGTGGATGCCATCGTAGATGTCACCGAAACAGGTGCTTCCTTGCGCGCAAACGACCTTCGCATAGTCGATACCCTACTTACTTCATTCCCTCATTTCTATGGATCCAAGGAATCTTACCAAGACGATTGGAAAAAACAGAAAATGGATCGCATGGTACTCATGCTTAAAGCAGCTCTGGAAGCTCGTGGCAAAGTTGGACTGAAAATGAATCTTCCAGAAAAATCCTTGCAAGCGGTGCTCGACAAACTACCTTCTCTCCGCCGTCCGACCGTTTCTCACCTTGCAGAAGATGGATGGGTCGCCATTGAAACTATCATTGAGGATGCCGTAGCGCGCAATCTCATTCCTGATCTCAAAGAGCTCGGCGCAGAGGGCATCATTGAATATCCTCTCTCCAAAATCGTTCTCTAAACAAACAATCACCAGACTTTATAGTCCTCACAACAACATAACCTAGAATACAAAACCATGGGATGTCTCAAAAAACGTCGTAAGACAAAAATCAGTAAGCACAAGCGCAGGAAGCGCATGAAGGCAAATCGCCATAAGAAGCGCCTTCGCTACAAGTCCTAGTCGAGAGACTTGGATTTCAGATTGTGTATTACATACACTCTACAAAAAGGGGTACAGCCATAGGTTGTGTCCCTTTTTCTACGTACATTAGCAATCAAACAGCCCGAAACCTGTTGCCTCATAGGCAAGCATTAAAGCACCCACTTAGCTCTCAAAATGCATGCGACCAATGTCCGTGCGCTGCTGAGCACCCGGAAAACTTATTTTAGCAAGCTCAGCGTAAGCCGAATCAACCGCACTGATGCGATCTTCAGCGCCAGCTACCACGGCCAGCACGCGACCACCATTGGTTTCCCACAGATTTTCTTGGTTTCGCCTCGTCCCAGCGTGATAAACTCGAGCAAGCTCAACGTCTTGCAGGCCAGATATTACATCGCCACTGCGAGAGCTCGCTGGGTATCCAGCGCTGGCTAGTATCAAACAAACGCTCCAGCCTTCATCAAAAGATAACAAATCTGGCTGCATCTCACCTTTGGCTGCTGCCAAACAGAAACTAGCCAAATCCCCCTTAACCAGCGGCATCACTGCTTGGCATTCAGGATCCCCAAAGCGACAATTGTATTCAATGATCTTTGGACCTGCCTCCGTCATCATAAGTCCAAAATAAAGATAACCACGATATGGCAGCCCATCTTCCACGAGGCCGTCCACCGTGGGCTTAACGATTGTCTTTTCTATGAGAGTTAAGGTTTCAGCATCGATAAGCTGCCTACTAGCTACTGCCCCCATCCCTCCTGTATTAGGCCCTTCATCATTATCACCAATGCGCTTGTAATCTCTAGCAGGCGTGAAGATTAAATACTCATCATCACAGACAGCCGCAAATATTGAGACCTCAGGGCCCACAAGGCATTCCTCAACAAGCAACCTTCCTGGCCCGAACTTACGCTCTACGAGCACTTCATTAAGGAAATCCTCTGCACTTGCCTCATCAGCACACACGGCAACTCCCTTACCTGCTGCAAGCCCATCAAACTTTAGCACGGTTGGATAAACCCCATTGATGGCCGCCCGGGCCTCTTCAATGTCCGCGCAACCCTTCGCTGCTCCGGTAGGAATGTTATGCCGAAGCATGAACTCCTTTGCAAATTCTTTACTCGCCTCGAGCTGCGCTGATTGCTTGTGAGGTCCCCAGCATGGAATACCAGCCTGCTCACAAAGATTGGCAAGCCCCTCTTCTTTAACCAGATAACTCTCCTCTCCAGCAACACACAAATCTATGTGATGGTCACTCATCCACCCAATGAGACTCTGCAAGCCATCAACCTGGACACTCTGCGCCATGGGCTCAATCGCATCACTGCCGGGAAAACAATACAGCTCAGTGGCAACGGGAGATTCATCTAATGCTGTTATCAATGCGTGCTCACGCCCTCCTTTTCCTACGACCAAAATTTTCATCGCGGCAAATGAAGCGGAGTGTTGTCGAGCACGCAAGTGTTTCTGAGCAAAATGGGCGATTTTCTGCAAACGCGCATGCCACTTGCTCTGCAAACAAGGTGGAGACAATCCAACATTAGAACCTCAACTACCCAGAAATCGCGTGTCATAATGGAATTTCGCCTATACTATTGAATTTTTTTTAACCAAAATGTTGCGGGCAGATCATTTTGGATTATAGATCTGTGCGCATCCAATTCACTTAAAGCTCATTTTCAGCTTACCCCTTTATAAATATACTGCGCGCAATACCCTCATTGCCAAGTCCATCATACATACTCGCTGAAGGGCGAAAAATTCAAATCATATTTACTCATGTCGAATCATATCAAATCTAATAAGAAAAACGGAATGCCAGTAGCTCAAGGCCTCTACGACCCAGATAACGAACACGACTCCTGTGGTGTGGGCTTTCTCTGCCACCTGAAAGGCAAGAAATCTCATGACATCATCAAAGGGGCGCTTGATATGAATGTTTGCATGGACCACCGAGGTGGTTGCGGCTTCGACGAGGCCACTGGTGATGGTGCTGGCCTTTTCTTCCAGCTACCGCACAAATTCTTCAAAACGGTAACCAGTGAGTTAGATTTTGAATTACCCGATGAAGGCCAATACGCTGTAGGCTTTGTTAACCTCTCACAAGACCCCGCTGAATCAGCCGATGCAATCGAGACCTACGAAAAGATTGTAGCCAAAGAAGGTCAGACCGTGCTCGGCTGGCGCGATGTCCCTACTAATAGTGATATCTTAGGTAAGGCGTCTCGTGAATGTGAGCCCATGATGAAGCAGATCTTCATCGCTCGTTCACCAGAAATCTCGGATGACCTCGACTTCGAGCGCAAGCTCTACGTCATTCGCCGCAGAAGCTCGCAAGCAGTTCGCTACTGTACGACCAGCGGCTCTGAATCCTTCTACACGGTTACACTGTCAGCCCGGACTATCGTTTATAAAGGCATGCTGACAACATGGCAATTGAAGGACTACTTCCCGGATTTGCAACACAAGGACATGGAATCAGCCATGGCACTTGTCCACTCTCGCTTCAGTACCAATACATTCCCAAGTTGGCCTCGCGCCCAGCCATTCCGCTACATGTCTCACAATGGCGAGATCAACACCATGCGTGGTAATGCCAACTGGATGCAAGCACGTCAAAAATTGCTCTCCAGTGGCGTTCTAGGTAAAGATCTCGACAAGCTTCTCCCTATCATTCGTGACGACGGATCTGACTCCGCCATGTTTGACAACTGTCTTGAGTTTCTTGTTCTTTCTGGCCGCAGCTTACCTGAAGCCGTGATGATGATGATCCCAGAGCCATGGGAGAACCATCAGCACATGTCTGACTCCAAGAAAGCATTTTACGAATACAATGCCACACTGATGGAGCCATGGGACGGCCCTGCTTCCATTGCTTTCTGCGATGGCATTTCTATCGGTGCCATTCTTGACCGTAATGGCCTGCGCCCATCACGCTACTACGTCACTAATGACGATCTCGTCATCATGGCGTCCGAAGTTGGTGTTCTCAAGGTAGACCCCGCTACCGTCATCAGAAAAGGTCGCCTCGAGCCGGGTCGCATGTTCCTCGTAGACACCGAAAAAGGACGCATTATAGACGATGCAGAAGTCAAAGAAGACGTCGCACAAACAAAACCATATGGCGACTGGCTAGAAAAGAACCGCGTCTTTTTTGCAGACCTCGCAAATGGAGCTGTAAAGCCAGCCATCACCGGTCACGACCTCGTTCAACGCAACCGCGCATTCGGTTACACTTTCGAAGATAAGCGACAAATACTAGCTCCCACTGCCCTGAGCGGAAATCAACCGCTTGGAGCGATGGGTAACGACACACCTATTGCTGTCCTTTCCGACAAACCTCAACTGCTCTATAACTACTTCAGGCAGCTATTTGCACAGGTGACCAACCCAGCGATCGACCCTATCCGCGAGGAACTCATTACCTCGAGCGTGACCTTTGTCGGTTCTGAAAGCGATATCCTGCAACCTGGACCAGAGAACTGTCGTATGATTCGCCTTGAGAGCCCCATCATTGACAATCATCAGCTCGCAAACCTTCGCGATATAGACCTCGATGGATTCCTATCTGAAACCCTCCCTATCCTTTACGTTCCGGATAAGGCCGAAGCTGGGCTCGCCGCTGGACAACTGCCAGGACACGCTGACAGCCCTGAAGTTGCTGACATCACCGAGGACATCGAATCTCTATCTGGAGAATCTCTCAAACTCGCTCTGGACAAGCTTTTCAAAGCCGCTGACACCGCCATTCTCAATGGTGACAATGTTTTGATTTTGTCTGATCGCGGCATGAATGCAAAGAATGCTCCGATTCCAGCATTACTTGCGGTTGCTGGTCTACACCACCACCTGATTCGCCAAGGCACTAGGACGAAAGTATCTATCGTTCTTGAGTCCGGTGAACCCCGTGAGGTTCACCACTTTGCGGTATTGTTGGGTTACGGTTGCGATGTAATCAACCCATACTTGGCTATCGATACCCTTGCTCAAATGACTGAGGATGGAGAACTCGAAATGGAGCACAGTGACGCGGTCAAAAAATACCTTAAAGCATCGATTAAAGGTGTCATCAAGACAATGTCTAAGATGGGTATCTCAACAGTCGCCAGCTACCGTGGCGCGCAAATCTTTGAATGTATTGGCCTCAACAGCGAAGTGATTGATCACTACTTCACTCGCACTACCTCTCGCGTCAAAGGTATAGGCTTAGGCATCATCTCCCGCGAAGTTAAACTTCGCCACCATGACGCCTACAAGGATCGTGAAACTGAAAATGATGCGCTCGATGCTGGTGGTGTCTACCAATGGCGCGCGGATGGCGAACGCCACCTCTTCAGCCCACAGGCCATTCACCTTTTGCAGCAGTCGACAAGAATGGGCGACATGGCGGTCTTCCGTCAGTATTCCGACCTTATCGATGAGCAATCAAAAGGACTATGCACATTGCGTGGTCTGATGGATTTCAAGTTCGACCCAGACAAATCTATTCCACTTGAGGAAGTTGAATCAGCCAGCGATATCGTTAAGCGCTTCAAAACTGGAGCGATGTCTTACGGCTCGATTTCAAAAGAAGCTCACGAAGCTCTTGCCGTAGCGATGAATCGCCTTGGCGGCAAATCCAACACCGGAGAAGGTGGCGAAGATCCTTACCGCTTCACATGGACGAACGAGAGAGGTGATTCTAAAAAGAGTGCTATCAAGCAAGTAGCCAGTGGCCGCTTTGGAGTTACGTCTGACTACTTGGTGAATGCACGTGAAATCCAGATTAAAATTTCTCAAGGTGCTAAGCCTGGTGAGGGTGGCGAGTTACCTGGACACAAAGTACTACCCGCCATTGCCAAAGTACGTGGTACAACACCGGGTGTCGGCCTCATTTCGCCTCCACCACACCACGACATTTACTCAATCGAGGATATGGCAGAGCTCATCCACGACCTCAAAAATGCGAACACCGAGGCTCGCATCAACGTCAAACTCGTCTCTGAGGTTGGCGTCGGCACGATTGCTGCCGGTGTAGCCAAAGCCAAAGCAGACGTGATTCTCATTTCCGGTCACGATGGAGGCACTGGCGCCAGCCCTCGCTCATCTATCCAGCACGCAGGCTCTCCTTGGGAGCTTGGACTTGCCGAAACCAACCAAACCTTGCTGCTCAACAACCTCCGTAGCAGGGTCATTCTTGAAACAGACGGACAGCTCAAAACTGGACGCGACGTTGTCATTGGCGCCCTCCTTGGTGCCGAGGAATTCGGATTTGCAACTGCTCCTCTCGTTACTCTGGGTTGCATCATGATGCGCGTCTGCCACAAGAACACCTGCCCAGTAGGTATCGCTACTCAAAATGAGGTTCTTCGCGCTAAGTTTAATGGCGCTGTGGAAAATGTCGTCAACTACATGAACTTTGTCGCAGAAGAAATTCGTGAATTAATGGCGAAGCTTGGCTTCCGCTCAATTGACGAAATGGTCGGGCGTTGTGACCTCCTCGAGATGCACGCCGCTGTTGATCACTGGAAAGCAAAAGGCTTAGATTACTCTAAAATACTCTACCGCCCGAAAGTCGGTGACGAAGTAGGAACATACGCTACCCAGGAGCAAGATCACTTGCTGGACCGTGCGTTAGACAACACCACAATTCTTGACCTTTGCCGCCCCGCAATTGACAACTACGAGAAAGTGCATGCGGAGCTCGACATCATCAATGTCAACCGTGTAGTAGGCACTATCACAGGTGCCGAGATCAGTCGTCGTCACGGGGCAGCTGGCCTACCTGAGGACACCATCCACTTGAAATTCAACGGCTCTGCAGGACAAAGTCTTGGTGCATTTTGTCCAAAAGGCATGACCTTCGAACTGGAAGGTGATGCCAACGATTATATTGGCAAAGGCGTATGCGGTTCAAAAATAATCGTCTACCCGCCCAAATGTTCGCCTCCAGAGCTCATTGCTGACGAGAATATTATCGTTGGTAACGTTGCCTTCTATGGCGCTACATCTGGTGAGGCCTACATGGCTGGTGTTGCAGGAGAACGCTTCTGCGTTCGAAATTCAGGTGTTCACGCCGTGATAGAAGGTGTTGGTGATCATGCATGCGAATATATGACTGGAGGATCTGTCACCTGCCTAGGAGGCACAGGTCGCAACTTCGGTGCTGGCATGAGTGGTGGCGTAGCATACATCTACAACGAACATGGTGACTTCGAATCGAAGCTGAATAGAGCCATGGTAAACCTCTACCCGTTAATCGAATGTAACTCTGAAGAAATCGACGAGGTCAAAGCTCGTATTCAGCAACACATCGATTACACTGGCAGCGCCAAAGGCACGCACATCCTCGATAACTGGGATGAGGAGTCTGCAAAATTCCTCAAAGTGATGCCCGCAGATTACGAACGCGTATTGAACGCTCTCAAGCGAGCCGAAGAAAGCGGTCTAGAAGGCGACGATGCTATCCTCGCGGCATTCGAAGAAAACGCAAAAGTAGGAAACTAAAGTTTCCTCTCACTCATACGAAACAACTTAAAACTAACTCTACTAGAAATGGGAAAACCAACAGGATTTTTAGAATTTGAACGCGCGACCATACCAGACCGCTCTCCACTAGAACGCATCAAGGATTGGAAGGAAATTCATGAACACGGCAATGATGGCGCACTGAAAAAGCAAGCCTCACGATGCATGGACTGTGGTGTGCCATATTGCCATACTGGAATCAACATCAGCGGTATGGCGAGCGGTTGCCCAATCAATAACCTCATTCCCGAATTTAACGATCTCATATACCGAGATCGCTGGGACGAAGCACTTCAACGATTACGCAAAACCAACAACTTCCCAGAATTCACAGGGCGTGTATGCCCTGCCCCATGCGAGGGTTCATGCGTCCTAGGGGTGATCGAGCCACCCGTAACTATCAAAAATATCGAGTGTTCCATCATCGACCATGGCTGGGAGAACAATCTACTCACCCCAAACCCGCCAGCAGAGCGTACTGGTAAAACTGTCGCCATCGTTGGCTCCGGCCCTGCGGGCCTAGCTGCTGCCGACCAACTCAACCAAGCTGGCCACAAGGTGACCGTATTTGAGCGTGCAGATCGGCCGGGCGGACTGCTCATGTATGGCATTCCTAACATGAAGCTCGACAAAACCGAAATTGTTGACCGGCGCATCAAGCTCATGGAGGACGAAGGCATTGAGTTTAAATGCAATGTTTTCGTATCAGAAAACAATGAATGGACACCTGCCAAGCTCAGGACAGAGTTTGACTCTGTGATCCTTTGTTGTGGAGCCACTAAGGCAAGAGACCTACCTATTGAAGGCCGCGATGCCAAGGGTGTCTATCAAGCCATGGAGTTTCTGACTACAAACACCCCATACCAACTCGACAACCAATTCGACGGATCTAATCCAGAGCTCAACGCTACCGGCAAAGAGGTCATCGTCATCGGCGGAGGTGACACCGGCACTGACTGTGTCGGAACCAGTATTCGCCAGGGTTGCAAAAACGTAATCCAACTTGAAATCATGCCGCAGCCTCCAACAGAGCGAGCAGCTGACAACCCATGGCCAGAATGGCCCAAGGTTTACAAGATGGACTACGGCCAACAGGAGGCAGAGGCTACACAAGGCGCAGACCCACGCAGTTACCTCGTCATGACCAAAGAAATCCTGAAGGATGATGATGGCAATGTAACAGGGCTACAAATCGTAGACATCACTTGGGAGAAAAACGAGCAAGGCCAGTTTGCACCGAAAGAAACTGACGGAACCCTTCGAACACTTGACGCTCAACTCATCCTCCTTGCTATGGGATTCCTTGGACCAGAGGAAAAGATAATTGATCAATTCAAGCTTGATACCGACAACCGCTCAAACGTTAAAGCGGATCACGAGATTTACACAACCAACGTAGATGGTGTCTTTGCGGCCGGAGACATGCGACGTGGCCAATCACTCGTTGTATGGGCAATCAATGAGGGACGCGGTGCAGCACGAGAATGCGACCGCTACTTGATGGGCGCTACTCAGTTACCATAGTAATTGACACCCTCAAACTTCACACCAGACCGGGATGAACTTTCATCTCGGTCTTTTTTTGACCATCTGGCTACGAAAAATCATGACCGCGACCTGATTCTGGCATGCATTATGCTCATTGTTAAATAACTGGTTGATAACATCCACATCAGCCAACAAGCCAAATCAACTATTGCCATGCTAGTTACCGAAGACGAAGCCCGCAGAATGTATTTCTCCCCCGAATGTAGACCATCTCCAAAACAGATGGCTAAATTACGTAGAGCCCATCACCTGCCCGCCCTCAAATTTGGACACCAAGTGCTATACTGGACTTACGAGTTGGAGCCACGTATTAAAGAAATGCGACAGCCCAAATACACAACCTAAGACCACTCGTTCCGAGCACAGAAAAACGAGTCCTCAGCAACCACCTCCGGGAAAATATCCGGTGGTCCTGTATGGCTTTCGCAGCGTATTGCCCACTGGTTCTTTGCCTGACCTTCTTGGTTTTTTAACTGAGTCCAGAGCACTTTGACCACTCATCGCAACATTCGATAGAATACCGCAATCATTCCAAAAGTCTTGCAAGGGAAGTAAAACAAAAGCTTCTTCAATGGTGCGCGCGAGAGGAATCGAACCTCCACAGGGTTGCCCCCACATGAACCTGAATCATGCGCGTCTACCAATTCCGCCACGCGCGCACTGAAGACTGGCGAAATGAAACAGTTCGCACGTAGAATTGCAATCAAGATTTTACTCATTCTCTCATCAGTAAATCATACGTATGACTAATCAAATCAATACTGATACATCACATCTTTTCTACTTCCACTCGTGTCTGGTTACTCTAAAAACAAGCACGACAATATGCCTATTCCATTCTCTGAAATTCACGGTGAGATAAACGGTCAGCTAGTGAAGACCTTCACCCTCACTAACGCAGGCGGCATGCGAGTAAAAGTGAGCGAATTAGGCGCTCATCTATTAAGCGTAATCATGGACGATCAAGAGCTGACCCTTGGGCACGATAATTTCGAGCAATGGAGAAACAACTCCGATGCTTATTTGGGTGCCACGTGCGGACGCTTTGGCAACCGGATTGCAGGCGGCAAATTTAAAATTGGTAGCTCCTGCTACAATCTAGCCACCAATAATTCACCTGGAGGCTTTCCCTGCCACCTTCACGGGGGTCCCGGCGGTTTCCACACGAAGATCTGGCAAGGATCACCCCTCGAAAAAGAAAACGCTCAAGGCGTGCATTTCACACTTCACTCACCAGATGGCGATGAGGGATACCCCGGAAACCTCAATGTAACAGTCACATACTGGCTCAATGACAACAACGAGCTTAGCTGGCATGCTGAAGCTACTACCGATCAGCCCACACCTGTCAATTTGGTCAACCACACCTATTGGAATCTCAGTGGCGATCACGACTCCCCAATTACCGATCATCAAATACAGATTCATGCTGACTACTTTCTGCCCACTAATACTGGCATGATACCTACGGGTGAAATACGCTCTGTTATCGATACACCCATGGACTTCACCCGCCCTCGGCAGATTGGCGAGTATATTGATGCATCCTACGGGCCTATCACAAAGGCCGGCGGCTACGATCACTGCTGGGTTCTTCGCGACCACCACGAAAAAAAACCTGAATCACGCACAGCAGCCATTGTTTATCACCCCGACACAGCAATAACCCTAGAAGTGATTACCAATCAGCCAGGTCTGCAGTTCTACACTGGAAATTATTTATCGTCTCCCTTCAGGCACCGTTCAGGGCTTTGTTTAGAAACTGAAGGATTTCCTGATGCACCCAATCAAAGTAATTTCCCCTCTCCTCTTCTCAGTCCTGGAGAGACCTATCAACACGACATCACTTGGAAATTGAGTCGATAAATTTAATCTTTTCAGATTAGAACAAGCCCCATAGTATCCCCAAAATTAAAGCAGCTTACCTCCATTCAATAATCTAAACTAACACCACAACCTAATACCATCATGCATCTCTGGATCATCGTATCATTCCTAGCTTTCACCGGCTTCGCCGCATTCCTGACTTGGACCATTACTAAGAAAGATGAAAAAGGAAGCTCAGATGGTTTCTTTTTAGGAGGTCGAAGCCTGACCTTTCCTATCATTGCGGGCTCGCTACTACTGACCAACCTATCAACCGAACAGATGGTTGGATTGAATGGCGCCGCGTTCAACGACGGACTAAGCGTAATGGCTTGGGAGGTCATTGCTGTTATTGCCTTGGTGCTCATGGCGGTTTTCTTTCTGCCCAAGTTCCTAAAAACAGGTATCACAACTGTGCCCCAATTTTTAGAATTACGCTACGATAGAAAAACCCAAACAGCAGCAAACCTCATATTCCTTATTGCTTACGCTTTGCTTCTCATTCCAATTATCCTCTATAGTGGTGCTGTTGGACTCTCTCAAATGCTCGACCTCAAGGGTTTAACCGGAATTGATGAGCCAGTCAGCCTATTTGGTCAAAGCATTGCCCCCGACGCCGTCATCCTATGGGGCACCGTATGGCTTATAGGCATCATGGGTTCTCTCTACTCACGATTTGGAGGACTTCGCACACTGGCTGTACTCGATACCATCAACGGCATAGGATTGCTAATTGGCGGCTTCATGATCGCATGGTTCGCACTCAATAAAGTAGGTGACGGCCAAGGTGCTATTGCTGGCTGGACAGCTCTTAATGAAGCGCACCCCGAGCGACTGACATCAATAGGCAAGGGCGACCAGAGTGTTCCCTTCTCCACTCTATTTACCGGTGTCGCACTACTTAATCTCTTTTACTGGTGCACTAATCAACAAATCATTCAGCGCACCTTTGGTGCAAGTAGCCTCGCTGAAGGTCAAAAAGGTGTCTTACTGACGGGTGCACTCAAGCTTCTCGGGCCTATCTACCTCGTTATCCCAGGTATCATTGCCTATCATCTCTACGCAGCTGAGGGAGTTAAGGCCGATGAAGCCTACGGTAAATTAGTCTTCGATCTACTCCCCCCTCACCTCACTGGCTTTTTTGCAGCCGTGATGGTTGGTGCCATTTTGAGCTCTTTTAATGCTGCGCTCAACAGCACCTCAGCTTTATTCAGTATCGGCTTATACCGCCACGTGCTTCGACCAAACGGCAGCGAAAAGAATATGATTCGCTCAGCCAAAGCCTTCGTTGTCTGCACAGCAATCGCAGCTATGTTCATCGCACCACTTCTTGCAGGACAAGCTAGCATCTTCAAATACCTCCAGAAGATGAACGGAATATATTTCATTCCTATTTTTGCGGTAGTGGTAGTCGGCCTACTTCACAAAAGGGTGCCATCCATCGCTGGATTTGCAGGGCTTGTCCTAGGGCTCGTCACCATATCGGCGGGCTACTTTATACCCGCGTGCTCAAACGCCCTATCGAGCGCCGGCATTCATGAGTTTCATTTCCTAGGAATTGTTTTTGCTTTTCTCGTCATCGTTATGTTGGTGATAACTGCTGTGAATCCACGTCCTGAGCCATGGGTCTTGAAGGCAACCAATCAAATAGATTTGACACCATGGAAAGGCGCCAAATGGGCCAGCGCAGCCTTAGTCATTATTGTCATAGCAATTTATGTTAGCTTTGCTCGCTAAAATTGTTAAGACATACAAGCTATGGACCTAAGCAAGCTCCGCCATGAAGCCGAAACAGGCCTCATCGATACTTTTGGGCAAAAAGCCACCCATGTCGCAGCAGCACCAGGACGCGTCAACCTCATAGGCGAACACATCGACTACTGCGACGGTTTTGTTTTGCCATTTGCCCTAGAGCAAAACATCATCATCGCCGCCTGCCCAAACAACCATGACGTTGTGCGGCTCGCTTCGTCTCTTGGTGGTGACCCCGTTGAAATCGACATCTTGGGTGATATTCCTGAAGCTGACCCCAAATGGTCAAACTACCCACGAGGAGTCATGCAGTATTTTCGGCAAGAAACCGGCTGCACTTTATCGGGATTTGATGCCTATATCACCTCGAACGTCCCTTCAGGTGGTGGCCTCTCATCATCTGCTGCCTTTGAGTTAGCTACTGCCACCCTACTCGAAGGACTCACCGGTATTACGCTCGAAACTAAAACCAAGGCACTGCTCTGTCAAAAAGCCGAGCATCACTATGCCCACTGCCCTTGTGGTATTATGGACCAGTTTGCATCTGCTTTTGGCGAGCAAGATCGCCTTATCATGATTGATTGCCAAAGCGGTGAACCCACCTTAGTACCGTTTGAAAACCCAAACCTTACCGTCATCGTCGCTAATACTTGTGTCGAACACGAGCTCTCTGACGGAGGCTACGCCTCACGCCGAAAAGCTACTGAAGACGGACTTAAAATCACCGGCAAAGCAAGCTGGCGTGATGTCTCAGCCGAAGACGTTGAGGCAGCAAAAGAGCAAATGGGAGATATTATTTATCGTCGTTCTCGACACGTTGTCGGTGAAATTCAGCGTACCACTGACGCTGCCAAAGCACTAGAGCAAGGCGAATTTGAGACGCTTGGTTCTCTCATGTATGCTTCCCATATATCCCTGCGAGATGATTTTGAAGTATCCTGCAAGGAGCTTGATATCATGGTAGAGATCGCACAATCCGTGGGTTCAGATGGTGGCGTTATCGGCTCCCGAATGACCGGTGGCGGTTTTGGCGGGTCCACCGTTACACTTTGTGAGTCATGCAAAGCCGACAACATCATAGCAACACTTACCCAGCAATACACCTCGCGGACCGGCATCACCCCAGAAATCTTCACCTCAAGACCAAGTCAAGGAGCACGACTCATCACTTAAATCGCCATGCCTGCCGACTACCACAGCCACACTCCCCTGTGCCATCACGCAACCGGTGAGCCCGAGCAATTCGTTCAAGCTGCTCTGGCAGCAGGACTATCCGAATACGGCATCTCTGACCACGCCCCAGCTCAGCCGGAGCCTTTTGATGACTGGCGCATGCTTGAACACCAGCTCCCTGAATACTTTCAATGGATTGAACGAGCCAAGTCAGCAGCCAAAGAAAAAATCCCCGTCCGCGCTGGACTTGAATGTGATTGGCTACCCGGTTGTGAAAATTGGATCGAACAACTGAAAAGCAAATACAACTGGGATTACCTCATTGGCTCTGTGCACTATCTTGCCGAATGGGATTTTGATAACCCAACATGGTTAGAGAAATGGGCTAAGACCGATGTTGAGGACGCTTGGAATCGCTACTGGAAAACTTACACGAACATGGCAGAAAGCGGACTTTTCGATATCCTCGCTCACCCTGACCTAATCAAAAAATTTGGTTACCATCCATCAGGTGATCTCAGCCGATACTACGAGCCGGCCATCGATGCGATTGCCACCTCTGGTTGCGCCATTGAAATCAACACTGCAGGATGGTACAAGCCATGTAAAGATGCATATCCTTCACTCGATTTTGTTGATCTCGCCTGCTCAGCTGGCATTCCAATCGTCATCTCCTCAGATGCTCATCAGCCCAGTGAATTAGGTCGTGACTTTGATAAAGCTACAGATTTAGCCAAAAAGGCTGGCTACAACGAAACTCTACTTTTCGACCAATACCAGCGCAGTTTTGAGCGACTATAGCGCTTTCTCTTTACTCTGCTTCCACAAAGCAAAGCCGATAAAACCAATACCTGCTAGTATCATAAAGGTAGAGTAGAACTGCCCTTTTGTGAGTGCTCCTATCATTGCCGAATCAGGTTCACGATAGCTCTCTACGACAATACGGAACACTGCATACAGGAGGAAAAAGAGGCCTGTAATGATGCCGTGTGCTATGTTGGGAAATCTGACACGAACAAAAAACAACACTGCAAATAATATGACCCCCTCAAGTATAGCTTCGTATAGCTGTGATGGGTGACGAGCTTGTAGATACTGACCTAGTGTCTCGGATAATGAAGGGTTCTCACGCGCCGCAGCTACAATCACATCATAGGATAGCTCACCTTTACCAAGCTCTGGTGCCACTTCCCTGCATGCGTAATATGCCTCGTTAATCGATGCTTTATCATAATTTAAGTCCTCATACAGAGAAGCTGGAAACTTGATCGCCCAGCTTACACCACCGGCAACGCGACCATAGAGCTCCCCATTGATGAAGTTTGCCGACCGAACTAGACCAATACCAATCGGTGCAACCACGCACAAACCATCCCCAACTGCCGTCCAAGACACCTTGTTTCTTCGCGCATAAAACCAAGTGAATATCATAAGACCCAGAATGCCACCGTGGCTCGCCATACCGCCATCCCATACACGCAACACCATCAGAGGGTCAGACAGTATATCCTGCCAACCTTGGAAATCATTTTTAGGAATCTGGTAGAATAGAATATACCCAAGCCTACCCCCTATAAACACACCGAAGAAGGCAGCATAGGCAATGAAATCCGCCACTTTTTCCTCAGGTAAAGCCCATAGCTTTTTACGGGCTTGCCAGCGCAACAAATAATAACCAAGTACAAAGGCCAGTAAATAACCCAAACCATACCAACGAAGTTTGATTGGACCGACAACATCAAAGATGACCGGATCCATATTATGAATGTAAGTTGCTAGCATGGAATCAACTGATGTTAAGTGAACGATATAGACAAGGAATGCTTCTGGCAACGAAACTATAAGTAGGAAGTCAGCGCATCAACCTCAGCCTGATCAAGCCGCTCAACCATAGCAATCGCCAGCTTTACCATTGCATGATAATCACGCACATCAATGACTGCGTTGTGTGAATGTATGTATCGAGCTGGAACGCCCAACACAATAGTAGGCACTCCCGTTCCCGATAACTGAAAAGCACGGGCATCAGTGCCTCCGCTACTACGAACAGCCAACTGATAATTAATATTCTCTTTCTCCGCCACCGCTACTGCAAAATCCACCAGTGATGGGTTCATCACTGCCGTAGGATCTTGAAGCCGAATCTGAACACCTTGACCCAGCGCCCCCTGTGCTGACGTCCTCGCCATTCCAGGCGTATCATCTGCAGGTGTGCCCTCTAGCACAATAGCTACGTCGGGCTTCACCTTCTCGGCTGCGGTAGTCGCACCGCGGACGCCAAGCTCTTCTTGAACTGTGCCACAAGCTATCAATGTATTAGGATGACTTTGAGCAGCAAGTGCCTGAGTAGCTTCAATTGCTGCAGCCATACCAACCCGATTATCAAAGGCTTTAGCCATCAACAACTCAGGCTTATGCATTTGAATAAAATCACTCATGGGCACAATGGGATCTCCAATGCGAACTCCGAAATTTTGTTCTAAATCACTCCGGCTCGAAGCCCCAACATCGACAAACATAGCTTCGATAGGAAGAACTTTCGACCTTTCAGAATCCGGCAAAAAATGAGGAGGCTTAGAGGTAATCACCCCTTTAATCTTCGCTCCATTGCGAGTGCACACGACCACACGCTGAGCAAGCAAGGTATGCGACCACCAGCCCCCTAAGCTAACAAACTGAATAAAACCATCTGGCGTTATGTTCTGCACCCTAAGTGCAACTTCATCCATGTGCCCGGCAAGCAAAACTCTTGGCCCGCATCCTAACTCACAAAAAACAGAGCCCAATCCGTCAGTACTTATCTCACCCAATCCTGAAAGTTGAGCCGCAAACAAGGACCGGACTTCGCCTTCAAAACCAGGAGCTGCATGAGCATTTGTTAACTGTCTCAGTAAATCTATCGCCTTATCGTGCATAAAAACGAAATTATCAGTCTAAGCATATACTTCAATCTTGATTCTTTCCCAATGTTTCTTAAGTGTCAGTCCATGGCTCAAGTCACTGACCTCCACATCTCAAGTAATATTCCGCTCCCCGCTCCGGCCCTTCTGCAATCTGAAGTTGAGCGCTCGCAACAACAAGCCGAGTTTATAGCCGAGTCGCGCCAACACATTCGAAATATTCTCAACGGCGACGATAAGCGCCTACTCGTAATTTGCGGCCCCTGTTCTATTCATGATCCAAAAGCAGGTATCGAATATGCCCAGAAACTCGCCAACTTAGCCGAACAAGTTAAACATCAGATCTATATTGTGATGCGTGTATACTTCGAAAAACCGCGCACTACTGTTGGCTGGAAAGGCCTAATTATGGACCCGATGCTAGATGGATCTGACAATATCCCTCAAGGATTACGCCAAGCTCGGCTTTTTCTTAGAGAGATTATTGATATTGGGCTACCCACGGCGACAGAACTACTCGACCCTATCACACCTCAATATATTGCCGATCTGATTAGCTGGTCTGCTATCGGAGCTCGCACGACAGAGAGCCAAACTCACAGGCAAATGGCCTCTGGCTTATCGATGCCATTAGGGTTTAAAAATACTACAACTGGAGATTTAGTAGCAGCAGTCAATGCGATCAAAGCAGCAACGCAAAGCCAAACTTTCCTCGGGGTCAGCGAGCAAGGTGTTGCCTCGGCCGTTACCACGTCTGGCAACCCGGACTGCCACATCATTCTCAGAGGTGGTGATAGCGGGCCAAATTATGGAGCCGATGACATCGCAGTAACCTCTGACCTACTTACCCAGCACGGCTTACACCCATCAATCATGATCGATGCTTCTCACGCCAACTGCGGTAAAAAGCAGGAGCGCATGCCCGCTGTTTTTGACGAAATCGTTCGCCAGCGAACTGCAGGTAATGAGAACGTCACCGGTGCAATGCTTGAGAGTAATCTTGTAGCTGGCAACCAAAGCTTCCCACAAGCCCTCTATCAACTTACTTACGGGCAATCTATCACAGATCAGTGCATTGATTGGGACACCACCGAGAACATTATTCTTCAAGCCGCTACCGCACTCAAAGAAGCCGGAGTCGCTGGATAAATCAGGCATACTGAGAGTCAAATACTCTCACATACCCCAATGATATCTGAGCAAATCTTTGCCGCAATTGACTTTGAGTCAGCTGGTGCAGAGCGCGGCAAAACAGACGTTCCCGTTCAGGTTGGTATGGCCTCATGGTCCTTACAAACAGGCCATCAAGAGCATTTCACATCCTTTATCAAAACGGATCGGAAAATTACTTGGTCAGCACAAAAGGTGCATGGCATTTCAAGTGATGATCTTTGCCATGCGCCACCATTGATGCAGCTATGGCCAAATATCAAAGCTGCCCTGTCTGGTCGAATCGTCGTGGCACATGGGCACGGAACCGAAAAACGCTACTTAAATGCCTTTCCTGCGCATGGCTTTGGACCGTGGGTAGACACCCTGCAACTTTCACGAGCAGCTTGGCCTGAACTCAAATCCCACGCACTTGGCGACCTATGCGATCATTGGCAATTAACATTCCGAGTGAGCCAGCTTGTGGAGAGCAAAACCTGGCACGACGCACTCTATGACGCCACCGCATCACTGGTGATACTGGAATACCTCATTCAGCAATATGGCTTAGCAAGGTCTCCAGTCGAGACCCTACTCAAACCAGACACCACCGAGTGGCATAGCTTGAGACGGCAAAAAAAGTGATTATTCGCCCTGCCATTCACCATACTGGCGAAACTTCTGGTAACGCTGTTCCAGCATATCTTCCTGACTCAGAGCTTGCAGTGATTCAATCTGGGCTAAGACAGCTTGGCGAAGATTGACTGCTGCCTCGTGGTGGTCATGGTGAGCTCCTTCTTTTGGCTCCGGAATCACTTCGTCGATAAGATTCAGCTTTGCTAGATCTGGAGCCGCAATCTTCATTGCCTCAGCGGCTTCTGGAGCATGCTTGCGATGCTTCCACAAAATAGCCGCGCAACCTTCTGGACTGATCACAGAGTAGTATGCGTTTTCCATCATGAGCACCCGATCAGTGACTCCAATTCCAAGTGCTCCACCTGAGCCACCCTCTCCCAGAACGACAGCAACGGTTGGAGTTTTAAGCAGCATCATTTCCCGCAAATTATAACCGATTGCCTCGGCAATGTTTCTCTCCTCAGCACCGATCCCTGGAAAAGCTCCTGGAGTATCAATCAAACAGACCACAGGAAGCTTAAATTTCTCAGCAAGCTTCATTAAGCGAAGTGACTTCCTGTATCCCTCGGGATGAGCACTGCCAAAATTTCGTTTCAGATTCTCTTTGGTATCTCTTCCCTTTTGATGACCAACAACCACAACACGCTGGTCTCCCAGAGTGGCAAAGCCCCCTGGCATTGCGTGATCATCACCGATATGCCGATCTCCATGGAGCTCACAAAAGTCATCAAAGACATGAGAAATATAATCGAGCATAAAGGGACGGTTGGTATGGCGCGCTATTTGAACTCGCTGCCATGGAGACAAATTATCATAAATATCATTTCTGGTAGCTGACAATTTACCTTCCATCGCAGTGATCTCGTCGGACATGTCAATATCCTGAGTGTGAGCCTTGTTTTTAAGATTTTCAAGTTCGGCTTCTAGCTCAGCAATAGGCTTTTCAAATTCAAGAGGCTTCATATAAGTTAAATACCGTTTATCGTTGTAGATTAGATTGAAATAAAAAAAAGAATTGGTCAATGTCTGCTATGAAAATCTGAGATCTTTTATTGCCTTATCTCAACATCATTTCCAGGCCTTAGCAAGAGTGGAAGCTCTTCCATATCTGGTTGTGATAGCATAAACCCTAAACCTTGTTCCTCTTCACTATCACTTGAAAAAGATCTAATGGCGAGTGATTTATCAGACAAGGTAATCACTTTTTGGGAGTCTCGATACTGCTCTGTATGATACGAATAGAGATTACCGTTATGTGAGCCACGAATAAGACCTATTTTGGAACGCTTGATAGCAGCGCTACTCTTGTAGAGCACCTTGAGTAAGGTATATTCTTTGATGAACTCGCCTCCATCCCAGATGGTCATCGTGTTGCGTCGCAAATCAATTACAACGCGCATTTCCATGGGCATTACAATCAACTCATCTCCGGGGTGCAAGCTACGGTGGTCACTCCGCTTTAAATTACTCAAGTGAGTCAAGCTATCCATTGTCGTCTCATTATCATTTACAATACGGGAAAATGTATCTCCCGGGCGAACAGTGATTATTTTCTTACCTTCTAGCCGACTTGGATCGAGCAATCGGTCCAAATTAATTTCACCAAGTATACGCCGACACTGGGCAGCGCACTTCGCAGATGGATAGAAACTGACAATATATTTCATCTTTTCCTCTGCCTCCTCCATGGATTCCTCCGCAAGTAGTTCTTTGGCTCTCTGAAATGCCTTGTCTCCCGGCTCATCGGAAGAGCCCTCTGCCTTAACCGACTTCACTTTAAGCTTAGGCTCGATCATTCGCTGCCGCTCCATCATGGCACTTGGCAGATCTTCCACAGAACCTGTGTATTGCTTGATTAGATAAACGGTGGAGCCAACTACACCGAGCAAGAGCAGCAAGGTAATTACTTTAATAATGAGCATGATTCGCATCGGACCGTCAGAAGAGGATGAGAGGGTGATCGAATACTAGAGTAATCCTTTTCGCTTAAAATCAAATACGTTGATATCTGCTGACTTCCCAATCATCTCTATGGAAAATTTCAACAAGCACACCTCCCAGGCATCATCAACGCCTTCAATAACTGCCAACATAGGGTCACCGGTGGCTTTCACATCGGTCAGAACCTTGTCACGCACTGATTCCATATTATCATTGAGAACAGATTCCGTGACATGGCTACGCTTAAAAACAAATCCATACTGAAAGAAAACAGGCTCAAGCTTATTTGCTTTCAACCAGTCAATAAACTCTCCTGCCTTCTCTTGAAAGCCTTCCAACTCCACCCCCTGCATCACATCAGGACGTATGATCTGGGGCTTCTGAGCTTCCATCTCCCCTTGGCGAATACGAACCTGACCCACTGAATCCATCGGTTCGCTGAGCATGGTAAATTTAAATCGGGTGGCACCGAAAGTGTCGATACGCCTTGCTGGCTCATGCAGCAGGCGAGCAGTTTCCATCGCGTATTGAATACTATCAGGAGAATGTTCCATAAAAAATTAAAGGCTGAATAACGTCAGAGAATTTAGTTTCGCACGAATCAATAAACATGCAATCACAAGCATCTCATTCGATACAATAATGACAAAAAAAGAGCAGACTCAATAACGAGTCTGCTCTGGTGATAAATTTTAAATTACGACAACTAGAACTATCGCTAGTCTGTCGTCTCAGATTAACTCATTAGGAGTTAGCACTGACATAAGTGACAACGTCACTCACACTTTGAAGCTTTTCTGCATCTTCGTCAGGAACTTCGATTCCGAACTCCTCTTCGAAAGCCATGACAAGCTCCACAGTGTCGAGAGAATCTGCTCCCAGATCTTCGATAAATTTGGCTTCTGGCTTAACTTGATCGGCATTGACGCCGAGTTGCTCTACGATGATATCTTTTACTTTGGATTCGATGTCAGACATTAGTGAATAGTTTATTGGTTGGTAGACGCAGATGTAGCCCCGAGGCCCTCCATTGGCAATACTGAAAATAATCTTTTATCGACTAATTCCCCTCCGATCTCTCGAGTGAGGAATTTTCATCGTTCTCTACCTGAGGGGTGTCACTTGCATCTGGATCAACATACTCAATGACTTCACCCTTGAAGTGATCCATAAGATAGCAAAACAAGCGCTCAGCGGGAGCTCCATTCTCCTCCTTAAATTGACCATAAACCATACCATCAATCTTGGCCTTCTTCTCGGCATCGCCATCTTTGTAATAAATCAGTGCCAGCCCCTTGGTGTCCCAATTGCGTTTATCAATGCGTAGCATATCGGAGTATGGGATACGCTTCCCATCTTGGGTATACAACGCCTCATCATCGACGCTAATACTTCGCCCCAGAGTGCGTAATAGAATAAAGAGTGCGAATAGAGCCAGAACCCCAGTGACACCAGCTGCGTAGTATTGCTCACGTATCTTGCCGGCATTCATCGGGTGATCCATAGGCTCCGAGTCCCATTTCCTCTCGGCCGCGTATGCTTCCCATAATTTGATGGCCGCGTTCTGCCCCCCTTTCGAAACCATCAAATCATAATTGCCTTCTAGAGACTTCGGCCATGGCATTGGCAACTGAGTGTCTCTTGGGAGTATCTCACTCGCATCTTTGGGAAATTCACACTCCTGAGAAGCCACGTATTGTTGCCATTTTGGGGCACTAAGCTTGCCTTCCTGTTGCATCTTCTGAAATTGAAGCCCTGCACTCTTGAAATTTTCATAAATATAGAACTGGAGATTTTTCTCACGGTAGCCTGTCAAACCGTCTTGTAAAAAAAGCACCAAAAATACGAGAAACATCAGAAGAATCATCAATGCACGCCAAAAAAACCACTTGGTTGGCCTACATCTCAGCTCATCTCTTGCCGAACTTAAATCTGAGGAATTAGTCATAAATGAATACCCTACGACTCTGCCTACAAAGAGCTCAGCCTAGAAGCAAAAAATCTACACAATATGCACTCGCTTTCGGAACCAACAAATGTGAGACTTATTAAGCCTTACTTCTCTCAACAAAGTAATTCTCATTCTATCGGCTATCCTTAAAAGGGGTCCCATGACCCACCCCAACATTATCTAAGTAGTAATGAATCGAAAAGAAACAATCCGCCTTACATCTCTCGCCTCTTGCGGTGGATGAGCATCCAAACTTGATCCGGGGTCACTCACGCAGGTTCTGCATGGTTTACCCCAATATTCAGACAATCGCCTGTTGGTTGGCTCTGCCACAGCTGACGATGCCGGTGTGTTCAAAATCGATGACCAGCGTGCCCTGGTTCAAACGACTGACTTCTTTACCCCGATTGTGGACGACCCAGTTCTATATGGTCGTATCGCAGCAGCGAACTCCCTCTCAGACGTCTATGCTATGGGAGGTCGGCCCCTCACCGCACTGGCTATAGCCGGTATGCCAGTTGAGCAGTGCGACAATGATATTATTCAACAAATATTCAGAGGTGGCGCTGAGATGTGCGTCGAGGCAGAGTGTAGCCTGATGGGAGGCCACACGATCAAAAATCCTGAGCCTATCTATGGGCTTGCAGTGACTGGAATCGTTCATCCCGATCGATATTTGGGAAATTCGCTCGCCAAGCCAGGTGAAATACTCGTTTTAACCAAGCCCCTGGGTAGTGGAATTGTGTCAACAGCTATCAAGCAAGGTCAGTGTTCTGATCAATTGGCCGATCACGCCGCCCAGCTCATGGCAACCTTGAACAAATCAGGAGCGACTCTTGCTGAGCGAGGTCTACTCAGATGCTGCACAGATATCACTGGTTTTGGGTTGAGTGGCCATCTCATCGAAATGTGCAAAGGTAGCCAAGTCAGCGCAGACCTCGATGCAAGTGCATTCCCTCTAATGTCACCGGAGGTGAACGCTTTCATAAAAAGCGGCAGTGTCCCCGGAGGAAGCCGCAAGAATTTAGAACACTCCGCACCTGACACCCACTTTGAAAATGCGGTCAGTGAAGCCGAAAAGTTAATTTATGCAGATGCACAAACATCAGGCGGTCTTTTACTCAGTGTGCCTGAAAATAACATAGACGCTGTCATGGAAACGCTGGCTGAAACCTCGGCACCCTGTGCGACTATCATCGGAAAAATCACCGAGCAGCGCGAACACGCAGTCTACCTGACTAGCTCTTAAAACAATCGTGAAAAAACACCTTCAAATTGACCTCAACTCTCTTCCAGAGGAAGGCAAAACTTATTCGGGCGAACTAGATGGCTCCATCTTTTCAGCTCATGGAGAAAAAATCAAAGCAAAGAGCCCTCTTTACTACGATGTTTTCATACAAAAATTTGATACCGAGCTTCTTGTAAGGGGTAACCTGTCCGCGGGCTTCCTCTTCACCTGTGACCGCTGCTTGATTGATTTCGCTCAAACCATTGACGCTGATGAAGTAAGCCTTAGCATGGAGATCTCCAGCTCTCAACTGGACCTCACCGAACTCTTCAGGGAGGAGCTTGTTATTCAATTTCCTGACTACCCGCATTGTGATGAAGGTGATGATCAACTTACATGTAATTTAGATTCTCAGTATTTAGCAGTGGACAAGCCCCCTAAAGATGGAGTAAAGACCCCCCCCCAAGGCGAAGAACCGAACCCTTGGGACGCTCTGGATGCTCTCGAAGGTGAATCTTCATAAGCAACAACCCTAGCTCCCAAGCCTCTACAAGAACTCTTCCCCAACAACTTAAACTATCTCAACCTAATAATACCATGGCCGTACCCAAGCGCAGAACATCTAAAATGAAGCAAAAGATGCGCCGCGGAGCTAACCGCTGGCGCACACCTAAGCTCAAGACATGCCCTGAATGCGAAAGCCGCGTTCCATCTCACATCGCATGTCCTCATTGCGGCACATACCGCGAGCGTCAAGTCTTAGAGGTAGATGCCCTCTAGGAGCTCAACCTATGTTAAATCCTTGCTCACGAAGCGGAATGTCTCGGCATTCCGCTCGTTTCATGTTAACACTCAGCGCTTTTATAAGCCGACTTTACATCAGCATCTTGTTGATCAATTATTAAATCATGAAAATTGCTCTTGATGCTATGGGCGGTGACCACGCCCCCACCGTAAATATTGTTGGTGCTCGTGATGCACTTAAAAAGTATCCTGATATTGAGACCATTTTTTTAGTTGGAAACTCAGAGTTGCTCAGGCAAGAGTTCGAAGATCATCAATTGACTGATCCACGAGCCGTTATCGTTGATGCACCAGATGTCGTCGAAATGCATGAGTCCGGCGCTAAGGCCCTACGTCGCAAGAAGAAGTCCTCTATTTCGATTGCCACTGATATGGTGAAATCAGGTGCCGCTGATGCCGTCGTGAGCGCCGGAAATACAGGCGCCTCGGTCGCAGCGGCCACCGTAAAACTAAGAACCTTACGTGGAGTCGATCGCGCCGGCATCGCTTCAGCACTTCCTAATGAATATGGTATTTGCCAGCTATTGGATGCAGGAGCCAATCCAGAGGCAAAGCCCGAGCATTTGGCGACATATGCCGTCATGGGCGCCGTGTACTCCCACTATGTGCTCGGTGTAAAGCAGCCTAAAATCGGCATTATGTCGAATGGCGAAGAAGATGAGAAAGGCACTAAATTCACTAAAGAAACCTTCTCTCTCATCAAAGAACTGGAATTTTCAGGCACTGCACCTTTCGATTTTGTAGGCAATGTCGAAGGACATGATTTATTTGAGAGCGATCTCAATGTCGTTCTTTGCGACGGCTTTACTGGAAACATCATACTAAAGAGCTGTGAAGCTACCGCCAAGGCCATGTCCAAATGGCTTAAAGTAGAATTCAAACGAAATCCAATTCGCATACTTGGAGCAATTATTGCCAAAGGAGCATTCAATGCAGTGAAGAAGAAAAGTAGCTACGAATACGTCGGTGGATCCCCCTTACTAGGCGTAAATGGGGTATGCATCATTGGCCATGGTGGCTCCTCTGCACTTGCCATAGAGAATGCGATTCGGGTTGCCCGCGAAACAGTCAACCTCAAGGTTAATCCGCACATCGAAGAAATGCTAGACCGCATCAGCCCGGGGTCGTGACCGCTACCGCAATTCACCCACCGCTTCCGCTATTTTGCTGTTCAAGCCTGAATTCTTGTCTAGATTCTTCGCATCTCCATATCGATTGACTTTATGAATTCATCCACATCTGTTATCCCCGTCACCATCGCTGGCACCGGCAGTTATGTTCCTGAACGTATTTTAACGAATGATGAATTAGCAAAATTCGTGGATACCAGTGATGAGTGGATTACTACGCGAACCGGCATCAAGGAGAGACGTATCGCAGCGGATAATGAGTTCACCTCTGACATGGCTACTAAGGCTGCAGAGAGAGCTCTAGAGCAAGCTGGCATGACAGCTGAGGATATCGACCTAATCATTGTTGCCACCATCACTCCTGACACACCCACTCCTGCTACCGCCTGCCATGTGCAAGCAAAGCTTGGTTCGTTTTCTGCTGTTGCCTTTGATATCTCGGCTGCGTGCTCTGGATTTTTGTATGCGATGAAGATCGCCAAGCGCCTGATCTCAGATGGAGCTTATAGCAACGCCCTGATTATTGGCGCAGAAAAGCTTTCATCAGCCACCAACTGGGAAGATCGTAACACCTGCGTGCTCTTTGGAGATGGTGCTGGTGCCGCGGTGCTCAGAAAAAGTCAAGACGGAGAAGGGAGAATCCTAGCAACGGAAATGGGAACGGACGGGCGACATACCAACCTACTGGAAATCAAAGGTGGTGGTTCCGCTTGTCCAATCACACCTGCCAATGCCGAATTGAATCTACAAACATTGTCCATGCAAGGGCGAGAAGTCTTTAAGCTTGCTGTGAACGCCATGCGAACTGCCGCCGAGACAGTGATCGAACGCGCTGGACTAACTCCCGATGACATTAGCCTCGTAGTGCCACATCAAGCCAATTTACGCATCATCGATGCCATTGCTGACCGACTTTCCGTTCCGAACGAGAAAGTCTATGTCAACCTCGATAAATATGGCAACACCTCAGCAGCTGCCGTAGCAATCGCCCTAGATGAAGCTCACCGAGAAGGCCGTTTTAAGCGTGGCGACAACATTATTCTCGTTGTCTTTGGTGCCGGTCTGACTTGGGCTGCTACTGCCATCAAGTGGTAGTATCCGGCGTGAATCGACGGATCTGCTGCTCGGGCGCCTCTTCTTCCTCTTCGAACTCTATCTTTCGGTGTACCCACACGCTCTGTACTAAACCGAGCAAGAACATAATCATTACGATAAATGTTCCCGAATAACTAATCAAAGGCAGAGGAATGCCAGTAATGGGTGTCATCAAAATACACATGCCTATATTTTCGAAAATATGCGAAAACATCAGCGCAACAACGGCAGCTGCAATAATCTTCCCCGAGCTGTCTCGGCTATAAAAAGCCACGAATAGACATTGAATTAGAAGCATGGTGTAGCCAATGATTAGCAATAAGCTACCCCTAAAACCCTGCTCTTCACCAATCACCCCGAAAATGAAGTCATTATGAGCAGTTTTCCAGGGAATATATTTTTTGTCATGCAGAGAGCCTCGGTCACTTGAAGCATTCCACCCCAAGCCTTTCCAGCCCGCTTTACCTATTGATGTCGAAACCCAATATGGAGCATAAGCATCTCCACTGATATCGACTTCACGATCATTGAGCATGGCCAGATAAAGCTCAATGCGCTCCGCACCACGTTCTGATGCTTTGGGTAAAATAATGTAATACGCCAAAGCCAAACAACCGACACCTATGATACCCAATAGCAGCATATAACGATACGGCACCCCACTAACGAGCATGATAACAGCTGTCACCGGCAGCCATACAAGAGCCGAACCCATATCCCCCATCGCAACGACAATAAGAAATGGAATGCCCGCTAAAAGCGCGATAATGGCCAACTTAATGTAGGGCAAACTAAAAAAAACATGCCAGCGGGGCAAATCCTGCAACAGCGAGGCCATGAGCACGATGCCACCCGCGATACCCAACTGTGTCGGCTGGAACGAGATCACACCCAAATTAATTTGATGAACATCACTCCCCTTGTAAATTGCTGCAATCATCAGCGCCAAACCGGTTAAATACATAGGTATCCCGAGCCAACGAATCCAGCGATAGTCAATCAAAGCCGTCACAAGGAAAATAATAAAACCGACAACAATCCACACCTTCTGACGCTGGGCATAATATTCACCTCCGTTAGGTAAATGCCTCGCAGCACTCTCTATGGCATAAACACCGAAAATCGCTAATGCCAACATCGTCAGCAATAACAGCCAGTTCATTCCAAGTATTTTTCGCAGTAACGGGATCATTATCTTACAAGTATGGCCACAAACTAGATTGAATTCTTCATCCTACTTCTTCGGTATGGAGTCATTCAATTCCATGAGAACCTCTGGTGTGATGTCCTTTGCCTCTTTAAGATAAATAAAAAAAGAGCTTTGATTGGTGTTTTTGCCAGACTCATCAAACACATAATCATATTTTTGTTTTTCAGCATAAGTGATTAATTTTCCTCGTATCTCACTCATAATACCCCGCATGCTTGCGGCTTTCCGTCTCGCTACCTTCTTTTTACTCTCCAATTCAGTTTGCTTCATTTCCGTTAGGAAAACTTGCCGCCGCTGATCAATCATTTTGAATTCCTGAGCACATTCAAACTTAGTATTTTTATCTATGCCTTCTTCTTTCAGTCGCTCACTAAGAGACTTTAGCTGCAGGATCATTTCGTTGATTTGTTCGAGCTCTTGATTAACCTTACTCTGGATAGCTGCGTAATCTTTATTGAACTGTTTCTGGGCATCGGCCGTTCTGTAATATTCTTTGAAGAGCTTTTGGATATTGACCACAGCTATCTTGGGTTTGCCTGCATCAGCTGACACCACGGCAATACTGCAGACCCAAAAGACCAATAATAGCTGCATTAAAACTCTCATATTAAATCACACATTAAATACTGTTGTAGAGTGACTTCTTTGAAGATCGTCGTCAATAGGATCCCTATTTGCCGAACAAAAAACACCCTTTCCGCAATAGAAAGGGCGTTATGAAACTAAGTCTTTAGAGACGTATTTTATTTCATGCAGCGCTTACTCGGATGCCGCCTTAGGTGCGTCTGCATTGAGTTTACTCAAAAGTGCCGAGGTAGTATCTGTAGCATCTTTTGTGTAAAGCAGGAACGGCACTTGGTTGGCGCTCAAACCTGACTTGTCTAAGACATAGTCAAAATCTTCTCCTTTAGCATGATCAACGATAAGCTTTCTGATCTCCTCCAAAATACCCTGCATGCGTGCCTGCTTTTTTAATTCAAGAGCACGTGTGCGACGGCCTAAAAACTCACGGCGTTCACGATCCATTGCTTTAGCTTCATCAAGCTTAAGCTGAAAATCACGAGACTTATCGCGCTTGACTCCGTCTGCTAATGTTGGATCTTCGATTTGCTTTTTCAGGGCTTGCAGCTGCTCTTCAAGCTCACGAATACCAGCAAGACGCTCATTGTTTTCTTTTTGAATACGGGCAAATTCCTCGCTGAATTTTTGCTGTTCATCATTAGTGCGGTGATACTCCTTGAAGAGAACTTGCATATCTACAGTCGCAATCTTGAGACGTTGTGCAGAAGCTGATGTAGCGCTATAGAGTGCAACGAAGCAAACAGCAGCGGCGATTTTAAGGTATTGTTTCATAGTGATTAGTAGTATTTGTTCGGGTGATCTGGTAGCAAAACCAAGATCTTACAACACGAAGAAACAAGTATTAATTCAATCGAATGAGTGAACTTCGCATTGCAGAGCAAACTTGCACCGAATAACATGCTGCGTCAATATCTATCCCAATCCACTGCTCACTACTCGCCCTTCCCTCGCCCATTAAAATGAATATTGTCAAAACCATCGCTAAGCTCGAGGAATCACTCAATGCGATCAAAGCCAATCAAAAGAAGATACTTGTTCCAACGATGGGCTCACTGCATGCAGGGCATCTCGCACTCGTTGACGAAGCGCGCCGCATCGCCGGGCCAGATGGTACCGTCGTACTCAGCTTATTTGTCAACCCCACCCAATTTGACCAAGCTGATGACCTCAAACAATATCCTCGTTCTCTAGAAAGGGATTTAACACTCTGCAGGAATCACGGCGTAGACATTGTCTTCACGCCCGATAGTGATGTCATTTACCAGCCTGATCACTCTGTGACCGTCTCAGAGTCCAGCTTATCTGAAAGGCTCTGTGGAGCATCTCGGCCTGGCCATTTTGACGGTGTTTGCACTATCGTAATGAAACTATTCAATCTGACTCGGGCAGATATCGCTATTTTTGGTAAAAAAGATTACCAGCAGTTAGCCATTATTCGCCGAATGGTAAGAGATCTGAATATTCCTATTCAAATCAAAGGCCTCGACACAATAAGGGAAGAAAGTGGTTTGGCTCTCTCTTCAAGAAATGAACGTTTGTCGGACCAACAACGAAAAGACGCCGCACGAATCAGGCGAGCCATGCTGGCAGCACAAACAGCTTATCGAAAGGGTGCAAGGCACTCCAGTGAGCTACTCGATATAGTGAGCAACACCATCGAAGCCTCAGAGCTGAATGTCAAAATTGATTATCTAGAGCTAGTAGATCAAGAATCTCTTCACCCAATAGAAACGTTGTCCGCCCCGGCAGTGATAGCTACTGCTGTCTTTTATGGAGCAGTCAGACTCATCGACAACATTGAGCTATCCTAGATCTGAGAAAACTTTTCCCAAAACAAGCTAGTCTGACGATCATCAGGCACTACCTCTACAAGAGTCGTCTTATCTTGTGCTTCAAATTCAAAGCCTTCCATGCCAGCCACTCTGACATAATGCATGCCCCACATCGTAGCTAATGGCTCAAATGTATACGCGTGTGGATTGGTGATAAGATCAGATACTCTATCCTCCACATTCTTCATCATTGGCAAACGCTCAAAAATCTTACCCCCGCTGTTGTTAATGACCACTAACATACGTCCTCGACACTCCACTTGACTCAAGAGCGCTGGCGCTGCCAAATCATAGATTGCGGTAAGGTCTCCGAATACCCCCCAAGCATCCTGCTCAGCTGCACTTGCACCCAACCAACTGGCAATTTGACCATCTATGCCATTGGCCCCACGATTCGCCCTTACTATTTCATATGGCACTTCGCGCTGTGCAAAGTCATTCCATTCTCGTATCGGCAAACTATTACCAAGATAGACGCTACTGCCCATGGTCGCCATCACCGAGAGTGTGCGTATCATACCGGGCTCACTCTCAGGCAGAGATTCCAAGAGCTCAGAAATACGGCCCTGCTTGCTGGCGTTAACTTTCAAATGATCCATTGCATCACCAAGATGCGAGACCTCTCCTAATGCGCGTAAACAGCGCGAGATATCACCTGTGATCACATCGCTATCTCGTGCTAGCCCGGCAAAGCCTGTTCTACTGATCGATACTACATTAACCTCCGGTAAATTCTCCAGATCTCGCCAAAACCTACCCGTTGGCACCTCTCCTATGCGGAGTATATTGGCGGGAGGTTTGACCTTCAGCAACCGGTCACCATCGACGAGAGCCAGAGAACCTAGCATCTCGCGCAATCCACTCGTGCTATCAGCCACAACGGGCACTCCAAGCTCCTTCAAAAAATGCCACACCTCCTCACGGTCACAAGGCTCAAGCCCTCCTAGCATCACCACTAGCCCCTTCCAGCCATCGTTGATAGAGCGCAGAGCCGGCAGCATATCAATATTAACAGTTTCCTCCCCAACATCTCCGGGACGCACTTTAGAGCACCTAAGCTCATCCGCTGTGTCATCACCCTGTGGTGTGCCGAAATCATTGAGGCAAAGGTTAAGCTGCCATGGAGCAGCCCCACTCCAACCTTGTAAAACCGTCAACTCATCCTGCCAGCCAAAATCCTCGCATGACTCGACATACCCTCCGAACAAATTCACCTGCTCGATCGCTTGTGGCGCGCCAGTCCCACGAAAATGTTGCGGGCGGTCTGCAGAAATTACAAGCAATGGACGCTTCTGGTAATGAGCTTCAATCACAGCAGGCAGCAACTCCGCCACAGCGGTGCCTGAAGTAGTGACGACCGCACATGGGCTGCCTGTTTGCATCGTTCGCCCCAATGCAAAGAAACCAGCAGCACGCTCTTCAAAATGAGAGTAGAGCTTAATATCAGCCAGCTCTGCCGTTTCCGCGTGATCAGCGAGAGCAACCACTAAAGCAAGGTTGCGAGCTCCTGCACAAACCACATATTCCTGCACACCAGCGGCTACACAAGCTCCGATGACATCGTGGACCCACCCTTTGCTAGACACTATTGAAAAATTAAAAAATACTGCTTAAGGCGTTAATAAAGAACCCAAACTAATGATCCACACACCCGCTATCCGTAGGGGCATCAGCGCTATCATCTACCTGCTGCACGAGATTGTGTTCCAGTAAATACTGCTCAACCTCGTCACCTGATACATCCGCCAGCATTTCGCCGTTGATGGTAACACATGGACTAAGCTGCTGGTCACTTTTTTGTTCCATTTCCCAGCGAAACGCGGGGTTTTTGATGATGTCTTTTTCTTCATACGCGAGATCATACTTGCGCATCATGGCGCGAACGCCTTCGCTCCAGCCACAGTAAGTCTTCAGGTAACAAACGATTTCTATTGGTGATGTTGTCATGCTCAAATCTTGTGATATGGCAGAAATTGACCATAATATGACGACATTGCAACACGAATCATTATCACTGAAAATAAGCGCTGATGGCAGATGCGAGCATCCAAGCCTGCACATGCGCCAAAGTCTGGCAGACAAGTCACTGACATCACTTGAAATCATTATTGATGCCACTCACCTACATGGCGGTCAAATCACTAGTATCATGGGCAATGAAGCAGCTTATCTCCCCTCTTCTAAAGAATTTACTTTAGACCATTTTGAACCTAGGGATGATGGCACCTGCATACTGCGCTACACCCGTCGCGAGCAACCATCTGACAACGAGATGCCTAAAGACACAACTAAGTCACACTAAGATGCTCTAGAAAGCTTAGATCATCATAAATCAAATCTAAACGCCTATTACATCACCTCGCCACATGCCACCTGACTCAGAGACCTCTACTGCAGACACCGCCATCATCGGCGCGGGCATCACTGGACTCTGCGCAGCATACTCTATTCAACAGCAATCACAGGCCAATTCCTCATTCGACCTGATTGAATCGTCTGATCACGTTGGGGGTGCCATACAGAGCACACTCAGTGATGGTTATCTCGCCGAACACGGCCCCAACAGTATTCTGATCAAGGATAAGCGCATAGCAGCACTGCTACAACAAACAGGCCTAGATAATGACGACGCAGAATCAGAGTTGTTACCAGCACATTCAGAAGCGAGCAAACGCTACATCGTTCAAAATGGGCAAACTATTGCTCTGCCAGGAAATCCAATCTCACTGATCAGCTCCCCTTTATTTTCGCCCAAAGGCAAAATGAGGCTATTACTAGAGCCATTCATTGGCAGACTCCCAATATCACAGAGCGAAGAAAGCTTTGCCGACTTTGTAAGCCGTCGATTCGGCCCCGAACTTCTGGCTAATGCAGCAGCTCCATTTGTCAGTGGTATCTACGCAGGCGACCCGGAAACACTCTCGGTTCGGCATGCCTTTCCCCGGCTTTGGGCAATCGAGCAGAAACACAGATCTATTTTGCTAGGCCTCATTGCTCAACAGTTCGGTTCTGCCTCCAATCCACACCAGCTCAAACCATCAAGAATTATCTCATTTCGCTCTGGCATGCAATCCTTGCCCAAAGCTATTGCTCGGAGCCTTCCTTCAGGATCACTCAAGTTAAGCTCTCAAATCAGCTCGATAGAGGCCACTAGCAATGGCTGGACAATCACATGGCACGACCAAGATGGCAACGAACAACAAAAGACATATCGCAACATTGTCATCACCACACCTCCTCACAAGCTCAGTGGCTTACCTCTTCCTGTGAAGCTTCATCAGGATCTTCAACTCGTTTTTGAAATTGAATCTCCACCTGTCACAAGCTTGACTCTAGGTTTTAAGCGCAAGGATGTGGCCCACCCACTCGACGGATTCGGCATGCTTATCAAGCAAGCAGAAAACAGCCCTCTGCTCGGCGTTCTCTTTTCATCGAGCATGTTCGATGGGCGAGCACCCGATGATCATGTCACCCTCACTTGTATGATGGGAGGCTCAATCAATCCTCAATATGCCGAAAATGATGACCAGCTAGTTTTAGACGAATTACATAAACTAATTGGCGTGACTGGCGCCCCAACATTCCGGCATCAAACTTCATGGCCACGCGCCATTCCTCAATACTCTCTCAATTATCAGGCTACACTTGATGCCATGAATGCATGCGAGCAATCACACCCGGGTCTGCACCTTGCGGGCAACTACCGCGGTGGTATTTCCGTGACAGACTGCATGCTCAACGGCCTTGAACTCGGGAAGCAGGTTATTCAAAGCTAAAAACTCACACCAACTAACAAATCACCCATGTCAACCATCTCTCAACTTCTCCGCGATAATATCCGTGACGTTGCCGACTTCCCCAAGCCGGGCATTCTTTTTAAGGATATTTCCACCATTCTCTCGCACCCCGAGCTACTTCGTCACTCAGTCAACGAACTCACCGCGACAGCTGGAGGTGAAAAAATTGACAAGGTCGTAGGCATTGATGCTCGTGGCTTCATCTTCGCCGCCCCCGTTGCTCTCAATCTTGATGCCGGCTTTGTGCCCATTCGCAAGCAAGGCAAACTCCCCTGGCAAACCCACTCGATGGCTTACTCCCTCGAATACGGCGAAAATGTCGTTGAGATCCACCAAGACGCCATACTCCCCGGAGAGCGCGTCCTCCTTGTCGACGACCTACTAGCTACAGGAGGAACTGCCGCAGCCGCCGTCAAACTCATTCGCCAACTCGATGCTGAGCTTGTCGCTGCCTCTTTCTTGATTGAGCTGAGTGACCTCAATGGACGCAAGCTACTCGGGGATATACCTGTAAATGCAGTGGTAAGCTATTAATGGCACTGCATTGGGAGCTTGAGTGCCGAAACTATTCAGCAGGCACAATAGAGAATCGTCCCACACCATTGTCAACAGTTTCAGCTTGGCCGTAGATCAAACCCTGCTTCTGTAAAAGAACACCATTTAGAATAGTTTTAATTTCGGAACTTTCTTCCCCAGTAGTATTCATCTTCATTACACCCCACAGCCACCCCGCGTTATGTGTTATTTTACCAGAGGACGAGAAATTTGGTGTTTGTGGCGTCTTCATTTGATTTTTAAGGTCCCCATCTTTGTAACTAAATGTAACAGGATAGCTCAATCCATCAAAGGTACCGCCATTGAACTTGACCACCGCATTAACATTACTTAACGGGAAGGCATTGAGTTCTAATTCTTGCAATGAGGGTTTTATATACTTGGAACCTTCCAATTTGAGTGACTCATCAAATCCTTGGCTATAATACCCACCTAGCGAAGCTTTTCGAGAGTAACGCAGAGAGCCGTCTATATCGGTGGCCGTTCTATCTCTAAACCACAGCGTTCCCAAAATAGTTTCAAAACCAACTTCTGGATCTGGAGATGCATAAAACGCTACCTTCTTACCAGTAAGCAAACGACTGCTGTATGTAAATTTTGCGCCTGTATTGGAGCGGCCATACAAGTTCAACCAACCACCAGACCACATTGTGCCTGCGGCAAATCCATGACTAGGTAAATCCATATTCGCGGAAGAGGGCACACAAGGCATATGCAATGTGTAACGGCCGGACAACCTCTTAGGAACTCGGTTATTCTTGCTGTAGGGTGCATAATTGAGAGTGAAATCATGAAAATACTCATTTTCCCCCAACAATTTAAAACCGCCTGACAATTCATAACTCCCCCAAACATTTTTACTCAGAATAACATGAATGGTCGAAAGATCACCAGACACATTTTCCATGAGATTAGAATCAGAATAATCTGGCTGAATTGCCCCTTTCAGGGCGCGCTCAAAACCACTCGCGCCTTTAAGAAGGCCGGTGTAATATCCTTGATTAGTCACTTTAATTGTTAGGTGGCCTACAAATTTGTCTCCCTCACCCTTAACCACCCCATAATAACTCCCAGCACTCTCAGGGTCCAAATCGATGATCTTGACCTCAAACTCACTCTCCAAATTGTAGCCCACATCACTAGTATTCTCATCTCCAGCAATACTCACAAAATAAGTTCCCGCAGCCAGGTCTTCGCTGATCATGAAATCAGCGGCAACACCGCCACCCAGACCATCGCCTGCATCTTGAACCTCCTGTAACAGGACACCTTCACCATTATAGAGCTTTAATTGTAAGTTCTGATTAATTTTGACAAACAAATTTCCATCCTCACTGAGCTGAATTTGAAAATAATCAACATCATCACCATCTTTCAAATTTCCCGATGTCGTGGAATTCTCGTTGATAAACGTTGCTGTCTCTTCACTATTGCCGTGATCATCAACGCTTGAATCAATTATCACCGTAGTGAATGCAGCTCGACCAGCATCACCACCAATTGACGAGAAATCTGAGGTATTCTTGTCACTACGGCCAATAATGAGATCTCCAGTATCTACCGACAACATAAGCTCTGACGGCCCACCTGTGGGGCCACTAGCATCAAAAACCAGATCGGACTTCCAAACAAGAAATTCACTTGATGTGGCCAAATCAGATCCATCACCGATGACAAGATAAACCGCGGCCCCATCGAAACTACTTCCCTCATCATATTCTTCAGCAGGATTTCCTGATGCGTTGGCTTGAAAGGCTCCATTCTCTGTGGAGTTGAAATTGGTAGCCTCTCCAAATTGATGAAAAGCATTATCCAAGTCAGCCGCAGTCGCTAGAGCCTCTATCTCAGCTCGTTCAAGATTGAATGTTCCGATTGCAATGAAGCCGCTATTTTTAAGAATAGTATTTCCGCTCCGGTCGGAATACACAACACTTGATAACTCCCCATTGACTCCCCCCATGTTCGAGAATGTCGTTGTTACCGCAGCACTCGTACCTTGAGCCTGAGACAATGTTACCAGCGTCAGCAACGCGAACAAGGGAGAGAGTAAATATGTCAATTTCATCTGTTTAAATTTTTCTGACTGTAGAATAATTCTCTAGAGACATTACATCTTAGAGATCATCATAGGTTGCTGGTGGAGTAAGCTTAGCATTTGCATCGATGCCCACACGCTCAATGATGATACCACTGGTCAACGGTGTATCTGCTGATGCTTGCCCGACTGAATCCTTCCATCCCTCGGGGCTATAGTAGTAGCGGCTGTAATCACCCTCACCATCTGGCATCCAAACAACATCGGACGCTTCGATGTCAGCATTACTAATAAGATCAGTTTCAAGGCCAGAATTACCGAGCGTCGTACCCACGGGATAGGTAGACGATATAAAATTAAACTTCCCTTCCATCAGCGCCAAACTCACACCCTTTGTCTTGATCACACCAGCGACAACGAGCTTTTTCTCGAGCGTCGCCTTACTCTGAATAATAATGGCATCCGTGTAGATGATAGGATAATCTCCAGATTGTTCCCCTTTCTCATTTTTCCATCCAGCTTCGCCACCGCCAAAGCCACCCCCCTCAGAATAATAGAATTTATCAAATCCAACCCCATTGTGTAGCCAGATGACATCTGCACTCGACATGTTGGCACCTGCAGACAGGCCAGCACTGTTGGAAGCACCAAAAACATCCGAAATCGTCTTAGGAGACCTAAGTTTGTAAGTAGCTCCAGGGTTCAGATTATCAACCGCAAGGTTTGCTGGTGTAGTTATTTGCGTGGCTTGCCACTCGACGACAACTTGAATCACGCCATTGAGGGAGCTATCTCCCGGATTATCAACAATCTCAAGTATATAGCTATTACCACTGCTTAGCGTGATATCGAATTGGGCATTGCTGTCTCCAAGTGTGTTACCATCTACCGAGTCGATTACTCCTGCATAAATAACCGACTCGTGCAGTGTAAGGCCAATCAAGTTGAGTTGCTGCGGCTTTAGTGTGTGAGTCACAAAGCCAGCTGGTTTTGAATAAGCTACCGACTGTGCCGAGCCAGTCGCCACAGAAAGTGTGAAACACAAAACAAAAAAATAAAGATATGGTAGCCTCATGAGATAATTTACGCAGGTCATTGGGTATTTATATATGATCTCCTCCATACAGTAAATCATCGGAGATTTCAGTAATAGAATATATCTATATTAGAATTATGCCTTCGTTAACGCAACGATTAAGTAACAAATATCTTAATTAAAGAAAAGTTAATAGACAACTATCCGATACATAGCTTACATGTGCCTAAAACTAAAATAAAATGAGATCGCAGCCATTGCGAATCAACATTTGCTGCCCAACCACAAAAAAAGGCCCAGAGCATATGCTCTGGGCCAGAAAAAGAATGGTGCGCAATACAAGATTTGAACTTGTGACCTCTGCCATGTCAAGGCATTGCTCTACCACTGAGCTAATCGCGCATGTTGTGCTGTAATAGACCCATTAAGATCCCCGCAAGCGGGCGAAACCTAAGCAGAGAGATCGTGCTAAGCAAGTATTTTTTAACATCAAGGCCCGCTTACTGGCGGACGGGTATTTCCTGCTCAGCAAAGACCTCCTTCGCCTCGTGCACAGTGTGCTCGCCAAAATGAAAAATACTCGCTGCCAAAACGGCATCTGCCTTTCCATCTTTCAAGACATCCACCATGTGCTGCAGATTACCCGCGCCACCCGATGCAATCACAGGAATCCCCACAGCCTCGCTGACAGCACGGGTTAGCTCAATATCGTAGCCAGCTTTGGTTCCGTCCGAGTCCATGCTCGTTAACAAGATCTCTCCTGCACCCCGCTGATATACCTCTTTGGCCCATTCGACGGCATCAAGCCCAACCGGTGTGCGCCCTCCATGAGTGTAGACGCCCCATTTACCGGGGCTCTCGCGTTTGGCATCAATCGCCACTACGATACATTGGTTACCAAAAGCTGCTGCTCCCTCATTGATCAACTCGGGTCGATTCACCGCAGCCGTATTGATACCCACTTTGTCCGCTCCTGCCATCAGCATCTCTCGCATATCATCAACCGTGCGAATTCCACCACCCACCGTCAGTGGTATGAAACATTTCTCCGCCGTGCGCCGAACGACATCTACCATGGTCTTACGCTCATCAGATGAGGCCGTTATATCGAGAAAAACGAGCTCATCTGCTTCTTGGTCATTGTAGGCAACAGCGCATTCAACCGGATCACCGGCATCTCTGAGATCTACGAAGTTTGTCCCCTTAACAACCCGACCATCGGTAACGTCGAGACATGGAATAATTCTTTTTGCGAGCATGTTGTCTTAGTTTTGCTATGAGTTTGATTCATCAGTCTGCCTATTTTGCTAACAAACCCCATGCTCCAGAGCGCATTGTTTTGGCGTAAGCTTGCAACCTATTTAGGTGTTTCTTCTGATCAGATGTGCTTGTGTTATCAGGAAGGCGAGCTGGCTTGGTGTGAATCCTACCCAGCCCCTGTAAAACCAGCAATTCGTGTAAATAATGTAGCTGCCCCCTCCAGTCAACAATCACAAAAGCGTATTTTCGATGTGAGCTGTATACTCGCTCCTCGCGGGTCACTACATTGAACCGCTTACCATCAAGTAGCTGTTTCACGAAAGCCTTTGCCTCCATTCCTACTCTCGTCGTTTTAGCACGGTTCAGCCCACCCAATGCTACCCCTTGCTGGGCAATGCGCTGGTAGTTTGTATTGCCATCTCGGTAGACTCGAGCAGCGCTCTCAGGAGCATCGACATAATAAAGGCGAATCTCCTCTCTTCCATGAGCTGCTTGTATATGAAAGCTATCACCATCATTGCCTCTGTGATCAAGCATAAGACAGCCATCCCACACTTCATAGTGATCAGAGTCTATCCTTACCGTGCTCAGTGATAGCTCCCCCTCGCATGTAATAGCTGTAGTCTCTCCATGGTTTTCGGCAAAACCAGCCGATCCACGCTCTTGACCGAGAATAAGCCCCTGATATCGATTCCACAAAAAAGTCAAAACCACAATAAACACGATCAATGTGCTGAGTCCTATTCGCTTGTTGTTCGCCCCCATAGTTGCCAATTAATTGATCTCCATGATTCAGCGACAACGACTTCTATGAAGCTAGCGAGAAATAGCACACTCCTGCGGTAGCAATCGCAAAACAGTAATAAGCAAAGTATTCAAGTTTACCTTTTTTCACAGCCCCCATCACCAAATAAATGGCCAGCAAACCTACGATAGCTGCCGCGATCGCCCCCGCTAGATAAGGACCCGTGAAGCAGGACTTGAGCGCCTGTGATAACGAGCCTGTCTGCTCAATGCGATCTTTCATGGTCAGCACAAAACCACCAGTGATAGCTGGGATCGACATCAGAAAAGAAAACTCAGCTGCTTTCTCTGCTTTGGCTCCACTCATCATACCAGCCACGATGGTCGATCCTGACCGAGAGATTCCGGGGAGAATGGCAAATGCCTGCCCAATACCCATAACCAATGCTGATTTGCAACCCACGTCCTTCCCTCCCTTTTTGACGAAACGCGGAACAAAAAGTAAAATCCCAGTCACGTAAAGTAAGGCTGAAACCACTACAGGCTTACCGGGCACCGCATCAAAAAAATCCTTAAAAAGGAGAGCTGCAAACACGGCTGGAAGTGTCGCAAAAGCTAGAAACATTATTTTTTTTCGCTCATCAATCATCTCCTTATCAAAAAGAGACTCAACCAATCTCCATAAGCTTCTTCGGAAAAACAACAACACACTAACCAAAGTACCGACATGCAAAATCACCTCAAAAGCCAGATCCGGCTGATGGACTGACCCTGCCTCACGAATGCCCAACAAATACTGCGTCAGGACGATGTGCCCCGATGAAGAAATAGGCAGAAATTCAGAGAGCCCCTGTATAATGCCGACAATAATCGCTTTCCAAATTTCCATAATCAGATCGAGCCCTACAAAGAAGCTGATTGCAAACTATGCAAGCTGATCACCTCGAGCAAGCCCATTCATGATTACTTACTGATCACGCTACCTCTTACTTCCGTGCAATTACATCTTGTAAAATAGGCCCGAAGACTTTATGCACTACGGTAATGCGTTTTCTTTTTTTCATCATTTGTATCCTCCCCTTATGGAGTCATGCGGCTAAGCCTTTACCGCTCTCCCTGACTTTTAAAGGGCAGGAGAAATTCGATGCCATCACAAACAAAGCCATATCAGAAAAATGGTCTAAGCTAAGCACCAGTGAGCGCATGGTCAAAATTGCAATGGAGTTGGAAGGCACACCCTACACTTCGTACACACTGGAAATTGATAACCATATCGAAAGCCCCTCTGTAAATTTCGAGGGCTTGGACTGTTGGACCTTTTTTGAAATATGCCTGGGAATCAGCAGAATGCTCGACAGCCCAAAAGATTCCTATCAAGCCAGAGATCTACTCGATCAAATCGAGTGGACTCGCTACCGCAACGGCAAGTGTTACGGTAACTACCTCGACAGGATACATTATCTCGCCGAATGGTATATCGATAATGACAAGCGTGGCAATATTGAGGATCTTACCCGATCTTTCCCAAACACACGCATGCACAATCGCTGCCAAGAAATGTCCATCTTGTGGAAAAGCTACCGCTACCTGAAGCACAATCCAGATCTTCGGAAGCAGATGACTCAGCAAGAGGCCGAACTCACTAAAATGCCGATCTACATGGTGCCTAAAGACAAGGTTGCTGCGATCGAACATCACCTCAAAGACGGCGATATTATCGGCATCGCCAGCGCTCACGACGGTGGGTATTGCTCCCATGTTGGAATTATCGTCAAAGACAAGCGAGGGCGTTCACGATTGATGCACGCCTCATCAACCCACAAGAAGGTTGTGATCGACGGCACTATTTCTAATTATCTATATCAGTACAAAAAACATGCAGGCATATTGATTGCGCGACCTCTATGACTATATGCGCGAAGCTAACAACAGGCAATGAAGCTCCAATTGACAGGACTGGCATTCATACTTGCCACACTGACCATTGCTCCTAAAGCATTGGCCGTGCTGGCATTGCAAAGCTATGATGCAGCAAGCCACCACCGCTTTGCCAATGACCCAGCATTCATAGGTGATGACTATGATTGGTCAGGGGTGGCTTACAACTCGGATTGGTTCACAAGAATCTCAGACACCTACTATGTGACGGCCTGGCACGCGAGAGCCACAGGATCTGCAACCTTTTACGAAACCAACGATCCACTGGGCTCTTCAACAACCGTCGGCTGGGACAGTCTGACACGTATTGGCACTACCGACATCGCCATTGGTCGTTTCAGCTCGTCTCCAGGGACAACTATTTCCATTTACGGTATTGCTTCCGAGCCTACTACCCAAGCTACCTTTACCAGCTCCTCCTACTACGAGATGGAAGCATTCATAGTTGGACTGAACGGAACCGGAGGAAACGCAACCACCAATTTTCGAGTCGGCCGCAATGAGCTGAACGGCTTTTATGATGACGTAGCGCTGACAGCCTCCAACATTACCGATACCATTACCTACGATGACGACCGCGGGACTGGCCTGAGCCTTGGAGCCGATGAAGCCTACCTACAGAGTGGCGATTCCGGAGGACCCACATTCATTACGGTAGGCTCTGAACTTGTGCTCACCAGTATCCACCTAGGTATTGACGGCACACGCTCTTACGACAGCTTTCTGTCCAACTACATTGACGAAATATCAGCAATTGTTGGAGCCGGCGGTGAGTCCATCACATTGATTAACCCTATCGAGACGGTTCCAGAACCATCCAGCATGCTAATGCTCGCTCTGGGAGGCATCCCCTTTATTCTGCGCCGCAGAGTTTCTCGGCGGCCCGTCGGGCGCCTGCATCAGCCTTAATCAAGGCATCAAGATCACTAGCTGGCACCACCTGATGCTCGTCCATAACGTGCTGCACCGTTTTCCAGATATCTGTGTAGCTAATTTGCCCATCGCAAAAGGCATCCACCGCCACCTCATTGGCTGCGTTATAAACTGCGGCTAATGTCCCCCCTGCATCTCCCGCCCTACGGGCAAGATTAAGCGCTGGAAATACATCATACCTCGGTGCTTCAAATTCTAGTTTCGCCAGCTCAGCAAAATCGATTGGCGTCATGCCCCCCCTTACCCTATCAGGCCATGTGACCGCATATTGGATTGGAAAACACATATCGGTGTGGCTCATCTGTGCTAAAACACTGCCATCAACATACTCCACCATGGAGTGGACAATGCTCTGCGGATGAACGATCACATCAATGCGGGCCATTTCGATGCCAAAAAGCCAGCGAGCCTCAATCATCTCTAAGCCCTTGTTGAAGAGCGTCGACGAATCAATGGTGATCTTACGGCCCATATCCCACGTGGGGTGATTTAATGCCTGTTCTACGGTCACGTTTGCCAGCTCCTCTGCCGGAGTCTCACGGAATGGCCCACCCGACGCGGTCAGAATCAAACGAGAAACCTCTTTTTCTCCACCTTGGTGGCCATCCAAGCACTGGAAAATCGCATTATGCTCACTATCAACCGGCAACACATTAACACCTTTTTCTACAGCTGCAGTCATCACCAGCTCACCTGCCATCACGAGGATTTCCTTACTTGCAACTGCCAAATCTTTACCTGCTTCAATGGCAGCAAGTGCTGACTGAAGACCTGCCGTACCCACGATGGCAATAAGCACCATGTCAGCCTCAGCAAGCGTTGAAATCTCAAGCAAACCCTCTGCTCCAAGATGTATATGAACCCCTTTAGGTAAGGCCCCACGAAGCTCTGCCTCCTTAGATGCATCATAGAGAGCGACGTGTTTGACTCCCGTATCACGAGCCTGAGCCGCTAACTGTTCAACACTCGAATGAGCTGCTAGGGCAACAATCTCCATACATTCTGGAATATCAGAAGCGACTTTGAGTGCGCTAGTGCCAATCGAACCCGTTGAACCGAGTAGAACTACTTTACGTTTTTTCATGGCTGAACTGGGGCACTGCAGAGCGGCACCCATTTGAGGACAAAATAAAGTACCGGAGCCGTGTAACAAAGGCTGTCAATAAGATCCATCGCACCACCAATTCCGGGTAGTGTAGCACCCGAGTCTTTAACCCCCATACTCCGTTTGAGCACCGATTCAGCAAGATCTCCCACGACAGCCAACAACGAGAGTAAAACAGACAAGCCAATCACCCAGTTCCAACCACCGAGAATCGCCAAACGATCCGGCATGAGCGCAAACAAACCACATCCAGCAAGAAGCGCAAAACCAATCCCCCCCGCAAAACCTTGCCACGTCTTTGCTGGACTGATGTGAGGGATCATTTTGTGTTTTCCAATAAGAGAGCCTGTCACATAGGCCCCCATATCTGTGAATTTAGTAACCAGCACGAGCCAGATAATTAACCAAGCTCCTGGAACTGACTCATCAAGCTGTGGAAGAAAAAGCAATCGAGAAACAAAACTAAACATCACAACGATATAGACAAATCCGAGTGTTGTGACGGCCACCTCAGTGAAGGTTTTGTGTCCATCCACTGGACGACGAAGTTGCCACACAAAACCCAGCAACACCATCAAGACAATCATCGCTACATCCACTGCATGCATCAGATCAAGCGCTGCGTGGCCATACGCACCTAACAACCATGCCAATACGCCCAAGTAAATCGCACTCATCAACAAACCCCATTTGGGTTGTGATGGAACACCTCCCTCACGAGCCATGCGGAAATATTCCCATATACCAAGGAAGCCTAACAAAGACATCAAGGCCATGAACAACCACACATTAGCACTAACAAAAACCCCTGTTACGACTGCCCACAAGAACAATGTGCTTAACAACCGAGCAAAGAACACCCTAGCTTTAGATTGAGTGGCAGGAGCTGTGTCAGTCATGGATACGCATATCCAAGCGTTTCAACCAGCGACTGGCAATGAGATTTGGTCGAAGATGAGAAAAATTTCATCCCACAAGTGCAACCATTGCCGAGATTCGGTGTTTCAATGCATGTAGCCGAAAGAACAAGGAGGCTAATCAACAACCATAGAAAAAGCCAAACATGAAAAAAACATCACAATTAGTAATCACCGTCATCACTACATCACTCCTATCCAGTATGAGCGCTAGCGCTGAGAACACAGACAATAAAGTGAGGCTGTTTGAAGCAGACCGTAAGAAAACGCCTCCAAAGCATCTACTTGAAAAGTTCGATCAAGACGGAAACGGAACACTGGACGAAACCGAACGAAATCAGCTTAAGCAAACAATGTCTGAACGTCGTCAGGCAGTGAAAGCAAAAATATTGAAGCGCTTTGACAGCGACAAGGACGGACAGCTAAGCCCCGAGGAGAAAAAAGCTGCGGCACCTATTATTATCGATGAGCGAAAAAAAATCAAAGCTGCATTGTTGGAGCAATTTGACAAAGACAGTGATGGCAAACTCAGCATGGACGAGCGTGAGGGCGCACGCGAATGGGTAAAGCAAAACTACCCGGATGCCATTGCCCTTCGAGCACGAAAAGGCGACCGCAACAAAGGCCCGCAAGGACAAGACAGAAGAACAAAAAAGAATAACCTTAATTGAGTGATACAGGCATGGCTTCATGAAGCACTGACTCAAGCTAGAAACCCCTCTATTGCCTCAACACATCGAGACAGAAAACCAGGAACCAAAAGCAGAAGAGCCCATCACTCTTCTGCTTTGCTTTCTGATGAGCTCATTCCACCTTCAGGCTCACGAGCCAAAAACCAACGAGGCGCTATTAATCGATCAATATGAACGCAGTCCCCTTGAGCGCTCGCCTCTGGAAACCTCAACTCTAACATCATAGGCTCAGGACTTATCTTCGATAGATTTTTTACACGCATGAAAAACTGCCTAAGCTGAATAGAGAGCTCACTACCTTTGACGACATAACCAAAAACATAACGATCGGAATTCATTGCCGTCAGCTGGTAACAATCATACTTACTACTATCTCTAAATTCATAGACATAGAAACTATCTGGCTTAACAGCTACTCTCATCACATGCGGTTTACTGGGCCGCTGACGGATAAAAGCATCCCATGATATTGGTTGATAATGAACCTCAGTCTCCCAATCCAACTTAAATGACTCATCAGCCATCTGCTCCAACAAGACATCCTTTGATACACCACTTTTCATCTGAACTCTTGCATAAACAAAAGGCATTTTTTCAATCTCTAGAGCACTATACTTCTCAAACTGGTGGAATTCATCGGTCACTATGGAGTGCTGCTTGTAATACTCCTCCATCAAAGCTCTGACCCGCTGAGGATGCCTCACGTATTTCAACTTTTCGCTTATTTGACTGGCAGAATAATAATCACGAATACATGCACTTGCCTGCTTTAATAGGCGGCGCGAGACTTCATGAGCTTCTAACTTACGTTCCTCTTTTTCGTTTTCTAAGATTATTTGCCGAACCTCAATTGCCTCCTCTTCTAATGAGGGTGATTTAAAAACGCTGAGTAAAAAAATAGCAACTACGCAAAACAGCACACCACAAAGGACAAACCAACCCACAGCGGGAATCTTGAATATCGGCCCACCTGCCGATTCTTCTATATCAACGTATACCTCTTCCAATTCCACTTTCGCCACCTCAGGCACAAAGGGATTATTCGCTTCCTGATCCGATGTAGCAGCTTGCCCCATTGACCCACTCGACTGCTCGTTTGAATCCGTCACATTATGCTGATCGTCGCTCATCACTAAGGCTTTAAATAGACTAATTGCATTGTTTACGCAACCACCCAGCACGTCTATTGTCACCGCGTGAGCACGCCCACCAAGACCAGCCAACCTAAGATACTCATACTATCGGCAGGCTTCGGTGAGGGTCATAACAGCGCGGCTCTCAATATGCGACGCGCCTTGAGCCATCATGCGTCGACCCTTTGCGCCGACCCTTGTGCCCTTGGAGCTCCATGGGTCACTAGGCAACTCCAAATCATCTATCGAAAGATCACCACACACGCACCTTGGTTGTGGCGCAAAGTCTATGAGTCAACCGAACGCTCAGATTTCTCAAAAAAACGTTTTCCCCTGATGCGTAAACCTGAGGAAAAACTGAGCGAACTTATCGCAGACTACCAACCTGATGCCATCGTCAGCACCTACCCACTGTACCCCTATTTTATTGAGCGTATCTTCAACCAAAACGCATCTAAGATTCCCGTATTTACCATTGTCACTGATTCAATCGAAATCAATGCAGCATGGCGAAAAGCACCCACTAACTTTTGGATAGTTACAGACCAACACACTAAGGAGCATTTAGCTGCCCAAGGTATCGCTCAAGATCAAATCATTGATCTTGGCTTCCCTGTAGATCCCCACTTCGCAGATCTTAAACCCGTTGACTCTGATGACTCAATCGATCCACTACGAATCCTCTATTTCCCAACCCCCAAAAAACCTCACGTCAGACGAGTTTCTCGTGAGCTGCTCGAGTCCACCGGACCAAATAGTAAACTCACTATCGTTCTCGGAAAGCATCTCAGGAAAATTCATAGCAGGGCGAAAGAAATCGAAGAACAATATCCGGGGCGGGTCACGATCAAAGGATGGACCAAAAAAGTACCAGAACTACTCAACAGCCACCATCTGGTAGTCGGCAAAGCTGGAGGAGCCACTGTACACGAAGCCTTAGCCGCAGAATGCCCGATGCTCATTCACCATGTAGTGCCGGGACAGGAAGAAGGCAATCTGGCTTTGCTACGCCTCGTCAATGGTGGCGATTTGGCAGATGAAGAAGGGATGATATCCAAGCGACTTGATGATATGCTTGCCGACAACGCCTCCTTGTGGCGGCAAATGAAACAAGATTTAGCAGAGAACTCGCGCCCTTGCGCAGCTCAACAAGCTGCTGACTTCATTCTTCGGCACATAGAATCAAATTAAATCTCTCTACAAATAAAAACTGCTCAAAAAACTGACCACATTTATGACCACAGAATCAGATCATAAGCCAATAGATTTTCTGTTTGATATAGGCAATGTCATCGTTCATGTCGATTTCATCCCTTCACTCAAAAAGCTCATGCCTAAGGGGATCGATGAGCCAGAGGCTAGACTCGAGCGCCTACTTGAGAGAAAAGACGAATTTGAAGCTGGACGCCTATCACATAAAGATTATTTCCCGTGGGCAGCTCGGACCATCGGCTTTAAAGGGGAAATCGAGCAATTTATGGAAGCGTGGCTTGATATTTTCACACCGAACGAAGTCATGTGGAACACCATCCAAGAATTACACAGCTCCGGACACCGCCTCATTCTTTTCTCAAACATCAACCAACCTCATATTGATTTTTTGCAAAGTCAGCATCCGATTTTTCAGTGCTTCAAGGGTGGCGTTTATTCATACAAGACTGGGCACGTCAAACCGGAAGATGAAATCTACCAATTAGCTATCAGAGAATACGAACTCATTCCTGAGAGAACTGCTTACATAGATGATCTTCCAATCAACATAGAAGGCGGCAAAAGAGCAGGCCTGATATGTCATCAATACGATACCAATCGCCACGATGAGTTTCTAGATTGGCTTAGCAGCATCACATAATCCCCTTCGCCCCCGAGGCAGGTACATTTTTCACATTGATTATTGGCTTTTGGCACACTGAAGGCTAATAAGAGGCATGCCTGAAGAGAGCAGAGTATTGGACATTGAGGCTCTCGAGTCAGCTATCGAAAAGCGTGATGAAGAAGTATTTCTGTCTCTGGCTGAGGATCTACACTATGCCGACCTCGCCTCTGTCTTTCAGGACTTAGATGATGACGAAGCGCGCAGCTTCTTCACTCGGCACATCAACCTAGCAAGCTTTCCTCAAGTTCTCGCTGAGCTTCCAGACGCACTTATCGAGGAGACCCTAGAACGCTTTAATGAAACTTCCCAGCGTGAGATCCTGCGCAAACTTATCGATGATGATCGTGCTGATGTATTACAAGATGTAAGCCCTGAGGCCCGCCAAAACTACATCGCGATGCTCAAACCTGAGCAGCAAGAAACCACCCGTAGCCTCATGCGCTATGATGAGGATACCGCAGGCGGCAGGATGACGACTCACGCTGCTCGTATTAGTCTTGGCACGACCGCCAAAGGAGCTCTTGAGATATTACGCGAATACAAAGATTCAACCGAGTCGCTTGCCCGAATCTATGTGGTTGATGACTTGGGCCGACTTAAGGGTAAGACTCGTCTACGTGAGCTCGCGTTCAATCCGTGGGATACTTTGGTTGATGACATCATGGATGATGCCGACCTTTCGATTTTAGCCAGCACTGACCAGGAGGAAGCAGCTCAAATGTTTTCAAAATACGACATGACACTGTTGCCCGTCGTAGATGAATATGACCACTTGCTAGGAGTCATCACCCACGATGACGTGCTGGAAATTATCGAGGAAGAATCCACCGAGGATATTGAAAAAATGTCCGGTATCGCTGGAGAACAATCCGAACAAACCTATCTCAACACCTCGGTTGCCACACACTTTAAACGCCGCTTCCCATGGCTACTCATCCTGGCCCTGCTTGCCATCTCATCTGGCTATGTAATGTTACGCTTTGAACATATTCTCAGTAATATATACCTACTTGCGCTCTATCTTCCAATGGTCGTAGCTGCAGGCGGCAACACAGGCGGTCAAGCCGCAACCATGGTCATTCGTGCAATGTCGCTGGGAGAGCTGGAGGCTGGATCAACCCGCAAGGTTATCACTAAAGAGCTTGCCTTGGGCATCATACTTGGCGCCATTCTCGGTTGCTGCATCGCTGTCATTACGCTTTTCATCCTCCCAGTATTTAATCCCCAGCTACCTGAGGGAGTTGCATTAACGACCTTTGCGCTGGCAGTCTCTGTCGCTTTGGGTGCTCAAATCACTACATCAACTCTCTCTGGTGCATTACTGCCACTTGGTGCACGTGCCATCAAACTTGACCCCGCTGTTGTCGCAGCTCCCGCCATCACCACCTTGGTGGACATTTCTGGCATGGTTATCTATTTCACTGCGGCGCAGACAATACTCTGAAGTTTGCCCTCGAACTCTCAATCGAGAACACAAAAAAGGCGCTCCCACCAATGCAGGAACACCTTTGAAATTGAGCTTTCTGTACTAGAGCATACCCACAAGAGTCTTGCCCATATCTGATGGAGTTTCGGAAACAGCAATACCGCACTCAGTAAGAATGGCTTTTTTTGCCTCCGCGGTATCTTCCTCACCACCGACGATCGCACCAGCGTGGCCCATACGGCGTCCCGGAGGCGCTGTCGCGCCAGCAATGAAACCTGCGATTGGCTTCGAACAGTTATCCTTTGCCCAGCGAGCGGCTTCAGCTTCAGCATTACCACCGATCTCACCGATCATAATGATCGCTTCGGTCTCGGGGTCTTCGTTAAACATTTTGAGCACATCGAGGTGAGACGTACCATTGATCGGGTCACCACCAATACCAACACAAGTGCTCTGGCCGTATCCGAGTTCTGTAAGCTGATAAACAGCTTCATAGGTAAGCGTGCCAGAACGAGAGACCACACCGACATTACCACGTTTGTGAATGTAGCCCGGCGCGATACCAATGCGACAACCACCGTGGGAATCCTCACCACGACCCGGAGTCACAATACCCGGGCAGTTAGGACCAATTAGGCGAGTTTTACTCCCCTGCATCATTTCCTTAACCCGCATCATATCGGCTACTGGTATCCCCTCAGTGATGCAGACAACAAGATCAAGCTCAGCATCAACAGCCTCCAAAATAGCGTCTGCTGCGAAAGGAGGTGGCACAAAGATTGCGGATACCGTAGCACCTGTCTCCTGAGCAGCCTCTTGGCAGGTATCGAAGACTGGCGTCTTTTCACCAAATACTTGACCGCCCTTCCCTGGCGTCACGCCAGCAACAATTTGAGTCCCATAATCAAGGCTTAGCTGGGCATGCTTGCCGCCAAAACCTCCGGTGATGCCCTGCACGAGCACCTTAGTGTTTTCATCAACTAGAATTGACATAATAAAATAAGTTTAAATTTGAGATTTATGCGCTAACGGCAGCTACTGCTTTTTCTGCCGCATCGTTAAGACTTTCAGCCGTAATTACATCAAGATCAGAATTGGCGATCAACTCGCGACCTTTCGCAACATTGGTTCCCTCTAATCGCACGACCAAAGGAATACTCAGCCCTGTCTCCTTTGCTGCTGCAAGGATGCCCTCAGCGATAATATCACATTGCATAATTCCACCGAAGATGTTGACCAAGATTCCCTTCACATTGGGGTCACCGAGGATAATCTTAAAAGCAGCACTCACCTGCTCCTTTGTGGCACCACCACCAACATCGAGGAAGTTAGCAGGGTCACCACCACAGTGTTTGATAATATCCATGGTCGCCATCGCAAGGCCTGCACCATTTACCAGACAGGCGATGTTACCATCGAGACCGATGTAGTTAAGATCGAACTTAGATGCCTCTACCTCGCGTGGATCTTCTTCATCAGTGTCGCGGTAATCAACAATATCGGGATGGCGATAAAGCGCATTGTCGTCAAAACCAAACTTTGCATCAAGTGCGAGAATATCGCCTTCGGGAGTGACGACTAGCGGGTTGATCTCAACCATCGAACAGTCGCACTTCAAAAACAAAGTATAAAGATTTTTGATCAACTTGCCAAACTGCTTGGCTTGATCGCCAGATAGCTCAAGAGCCTTAGCAAGCTTACGAACTTCATACGCCTGAAGGCCCGCAAGCGGATGAATGAACTGGCGGACAATCTTATCAGGCGTGCTCTCAGCCACTTCCTCAATATCCATACCACCCTCTGTGCTTGCAACAATGACAGGACGACAGCTCTCACGATCCATCAGAATAGCAAGGTAAAGCTCACGTTCAATATCAACAGCCTCAGCAATCATCACCTTACTGACTAGCTTACCCTCTTCACCGGTTTGCTTCGTAACAAGCGTCTGCCCGATCATCTTTTCAGCATACTCAGCAGCTTTTTCCGGTGTTTCAATAAGGTGAACACCACCTTGGAAACCATTTTTGAAAGTTCCTTTGCCTCGCCCACCAGCGTGAACTTGAGCCTTTATCACCAACTGTTTACCCTCACCATTTTCATTGATGCTACGAGCTACGGCTTCCGCCTCTTCAGCTGTTCCAGCGACCTGCCCGTTTGGACTGGCAACACCATATTTTTCGAACAGCTCCTTCGCCTGATATTCGTGGATATTCATGACATAATGCGCAACGTGAGCGCGGACGTCGGGAAGCTAGGAGGATGAATGCCTAGGGTCAAGGTGCTAATCAGCAAATATCTAGGTTGTGACCAAATAAATAAGACAATGAACTTGGCTAATAACGCTTACTGAGTGAATTTTATAAGCACATGAAGTTATCACCCTATTTGCATGGCGCACTGCTCGTCAGCTGCCTTGCCTTCTCCCCAATCGCATTATCGAAGCAAAACGCTGACTCCAAGACAACGCTTTGGGCTCAAGATAAGAGTGACATCAAGGCTGACTCGAGAGTTACCTTCGGTCAGCTTGCCAATGGCATGCGCTACATCGTGATGGCCAATCAAGAGCCTCCCGGCCGTGTCAGCATGAGACTACACATCGCTGCTGGATCACTCATGGAGCGGGAAGATCAACGTGGTGTAGCTCACTTTCTTGAGCACATGGTTTTTAATGGTTCCAAAAACTTTCCAGATGCCAGCAAGCTCATCCCAAAAATGCAGCGATTAGGCATTGCCTTTGGTGCTCATGCCAATGCTTACACTTCATTTGACGAGACCGTCTACATGTTGGACCTACCCAATAACGAAGAAGAAACCCTCAAGCTTGGTTTTGACGTCATGCGTGATTTCGGTGACGGGGCTTTTCTTAAAGAATCGGAAATCAACAAAGAACGCGGTGTTATCCTCTCAGAAAAAACATCACGTGATTCTGTGCAAATGCGACTCATGGAACAGCAATTCGATGCCCTGCTCCCTGATGCTTTACTAGCCAAGCGCTTCCCCATCGGAACCGAGGAAATCATCAAATCTGCTCCTCGCTCTGCATTCACAGATTTTTACCGTGATTACTACAACCCCAGCCGCATGACCTTCATCTACGTAGGCGACTTCGACCCCAAGATCGCTGAGCAACGCATCCATGCTACTTTCAGCAGCATGAACAACCCAGAGCAACTTGTCAGTGACCCAGTGCTGGGTGACATACCCTCAGGTCACGGATTCAAAACCCTCGCTCTAGCCGACAAAGAAGTCGCCACCACAGATCTCACGCTCACCGTCATCAAACCCTTTGAGGAAAAAGCTGACACAACAGCCAATCGAGCTGATAAATTACCACTTAATCTCGCAAACTCGATCCTCTCGCGGCGCTTCAGCATTCTGGCTAAAGAAGAAAACTCAGCCATCACGAGTGGTAGTGCCTATGCATACAATTTGTTCAAATTTACTAAAATCGGTGGCATATCGGTAGATGCCAAGAATCACAACTGGCAAGCCGCCCTTCCCGTGCTTGAACAAGAACTGCGGCGCGCCATTGAGCATGGCTTTACCGAGGCTGAACTAGAAGAAGTGAAAGCCAACTTGGTCAACTCCTACGAGCTCTCCGTTAAAGCTGAACCCAGTCGTAAGACAAACAATCTCGCATCATCACTTGCCAAGCACGTCCACAAAGGTGCCGTCTTTTCTACGCCATCTGATGACTTGTCTATTCTGCGCAAAAACATCGCATCGATTACCCCTGAAACATGTCACCAAGCCTTGTCCCAATTCTGGGACACGAAAGATATCACCCTCATACTCACCACCAACACACCACAAGACAATGCTGAGCAGGAACTCAGCAAACTCTACTCGGATAGTCACTCCAAGGAAGTCACAGCTCCTAAGAATGAAGCAGCTGCCAGTTTTGCCTACACCGATTTTGGCAAACCGGGCACCATTGCCCATCAATCACACATCACAGACCTTGATATTACTCAGGTTAGATTTCACAACGGTTGTAGCTGTAATATTAAAAAGACGGACTTCAATAAAAACTCCATTGATCTCACTACACGTGTTGGTGCCGGCAAACTCAACATGCCCAAAGACAAGCCAGGATTAGACATGTTTGCCTCCTCAGTCTTCAGCGCTGGTGGTCTTGGCCAACACAGCTCAGACGACCTCGATAGGATTCTTGCAGGGCGCAATGCTGGCATTGGCTTTCAAGTGGGAGAGGACGCCTTCATTCTCTCGGGTTCTACTACACCAGATGACCTTGAGCTCCAACTTCAGCTGCTCTGCGCCTATCTCACCGATCCAGGGCTTCGGCCCGAGGCTGAACGAATGTTCAAAGCCAAACTCCCATCTATTTTCTCCCAAATGAAACACACACCTGCGGGTGCACAGGCAGAAATGACTGCTCTACTTCGAGGAAATGACGCCCGCTTCGTCTTTCCCACTCTGGAGCAAGCCGAGAGTTTCAGCGCTGCAGACATCACCTCATGGGTCATCCCTGCACTCAAAAACGACTATCTTGAGCTTTCCCTCGTTGGAGACCTTGAAGTTGAACAAACCATTCCTATTCTTGCACGCACCATCGGCGCTTTACCTAAGCGAGAATCAAGTAAACCAGACCACTCAGATCTACGCACACTCACTGACTTACCAAAGGCCCCCTTGGAGAAGCGCTACACCTTTGAGAGCCGTATTCCCACCGGCATGGCTGTCGTAACCTGGAAAGCTACAGGCATGGATCAGGAGAGCATTGGTGCCACACGCCGACTCAGTGTACTTAGCAGCATACTTTCGAATCGCATGCGTGAGAAAATTCGTGAAGAACTCGGCGAAGCATACAGCCCATACGCAGGCTTCCAACCCAGTGACACCTACAAGGGTCTAGGCTACCTACTTGCTGTGTCACCCGGCAAACCTGAGCAAGCTGAACGCGTCGGCAAAATCATCATTGAGATCGCTGACAAAATCGCCACAGAAGGAGCTACTCAGGATGAACTCACGCGCGCCCTCGAACCACGACTCAGTGAACTCAAAAAATCCTTACGCCAGAACTCTTATTGGCTGGGTACCGTGATGTCGCAATCCCAAGAGCAACCCTACCGACTCGACTGGGCACGCAAGCGAGACGCAGACTATGCAGCAATCACCATGACAGAGGTCAACGCATTAGCCAAACAATACCTCGGCAAAGACAACTCGCTGCGCTTCGAAATTATACCCGTAGCAGAGCAAGACAACGGCCAATAGTAGGCGGATCAGAAGCCAGCCACACGACAACAATCAATCGAGCATCCCCTGCTCTTTTAAAAAGACAAGGACCTCATTCATGGTATCGCCGTAATCCTTGTCGTCACTCTTGGGTCGAAAAAAGCTACCATTGAAAAACCCGTGCTTGCGCCCCTCATAACTGATCACTTCGCACGCATTACCTGCTTCTTTCATCAGGCGCTCGAAACGTTGTGCATTCTCGGGTGGAGTAGTGGTATCCGCCGACCCCTGGAATACAATGACAGGAGCCAACCCCTTGCGAACATGGTGACAGGGAGAAAGCTCAGTCTTTTTACCCGGCTGGAAGCGCCCTGCCCCATACCCTTTTGCTGTGGTATCAAGCACCGGATTAAATAGCACCATGGCATTGGGCACGGAACTAACCGAGATATCCTCCCCCTCTTCCTCGAATCCCTCGACCACCCCCGTGCAGGCGGCAACATGCCCACCGGCAGAACCACCTGCAGATACAATACGATCAGGATCCACACCAAGCCTACCAGCATTATTGCGTATCCATCGAATAGCCGACTTACCATCTTTAACACATTCATACGGGCTGGTTTTGTGAATATTACGCACCCGGTAATCAGCCGCAAAGGCGACCATGCCATGATTCGCCAAAAACCGGCTTTGCTGATAAAACTGCTTAGCCGAGCCACTGACCCAACCGCCTCCAAAAAAGAAAACAATAGCTGGACGCTTATCATCTGCCTGATGCCCATCCGGTTTGAAGACATGAAGCTTGAGCTCAGCCTTTCCGATTTTTTTATACCTAACCACCTCATCTGGAGCAAA